>JBBAPL010000012.1:9943-65429 GCA_040400895.1 Aquabacterium sp. | reverse complement strand
CCCGGCCCGCCCAGTTGCACCAGCAGCGTGCCGGCGCCGAACGGCAGCTTGTGCGTCTGCCCGGCGCTGATGGCGCCCAGGCCGCCGGCGATCATGATCGGCTTGTGGTAACCGCGCTGCACGCCGGCCACGGGCTGCTCGAACACGCGGAAGTAGCCCGCCAGGTTGGGCCGGCCGAATTCGTTGTTGAACGCCGCGCCGCCGAGCGGGCCGTCGACCATGATCTGCAGCGCGCTGGCGATGTGCGCCGGCTTGCCGATGGGCTGGGCTTCCCAGGGCTCGGCCAGGCCGGGCAGGTGCAGGTGGCCGACCGAGAAGCCCGTCAACCCCGCCTTGGGCCGCGCGCCGCGTCCGGTGGCGCCTTCGTCGCGGATTTCGCCGCCGGCGCCGGTGGCCGCGCCGGGGAACGGGCTGATCGCGGTGGGATGGTTGTGGGTTTCCACCTTCATCAGCACATGGACGAGCTCATCGCGCGAGCCGTAGGCAGGGGCGTTGGTGAAGCCCTGGGGCAGCCAGCGCTGCACCGGCCCGCCCTCCATCACCGCCGAATTGTCGCTGTAGGCCACCACGCTGTGCTGCGGGCTCAGCGTTTCGGTGTTGCGGATCATGCCGAACATGCTCAGCGGCTGGCGTTGCCCGTCGATGGTGAAGTCGGCGTTGAAGATCTTGTGGCGGCAATGCTCGCTGTTGGCCTGGGCGAACATCATCAGTTCGACGTCGCTGGGGTTGCGACCCAGCTGGGTGAAGGCGTCGACCAGGTAGTCGACCTCATCGGCGCTGAGCGCCAGGCCGAAGGTGGTGTTGGCGGCGACCAGCGCGTCCCGGCCCTGCCCCAGCACGTCGACATGGGCGAGCGGCTCGGCGGCGCGGGCGTCGAACAGGCGGTGGGCGGCGTCGCGGCTGAAGGCCACGCTCTCGGTCATGCGGTCGTGCAACAGCGCGGCACAGGCCTGCAGATCGTCGGGCGACAGCGGCTTGGGTGCGCCCAGCAGCGGCTTCTTCAGCCGCAGGCGGTACTCGGTGACGCGTTCCACCCGGTGCAGCACCAGGCCGCAGTTGCGGGCGATGTCGGTGGCCTTGCTGGCCCAGGGCGACAGCGTGCCCAGGCGCGGCATCACCAGAACCAGCGCGCCGTCGTCGCCGCCGGTGTAGGCGTCGCCATAACGCAACAGGCCGGCCAGCTTGTCGGCGTCCAGTGCCTGGCCCGGCTCGGGCAGCACCCAGTGCACATGGCAGGCCACCACGCCGGTGATGCGCTCGGCCACGGCCTGCAGCTGCGGCAGCAGAGCCTGGGCGCGGAAGGCCGAGAGCGCATTGCCGCCCTCGAAAGAGAGGGGCTGGGCGGCAGTCAAGGGTGCTTGCGGCATGGCGGACCGTGTTGGGGGCGACGGGCCGCAGCGCCCAGCGGCACGACTTGCGCAGGGCAGGCGGGCCCATGCCCGTGAAAACCCGGCATTCTAGTTCGCGGTGGGATAATTTCCGGATGGCTATCACCCTCAAGACCAGCCCCGCCGAGATCGCCGGCATGCGTTTGGCCGGCCGCCTGGCCTCTGAAGTGCTGGACATGCTGACGCCCCATGTGGTGCCCGGCATCACCACCGACGCGCTCGACAAGCTGGCACACGACCACATCGTCCACGTGCAGGGCGGCATCCCCGCGCCGCTGAACTATGCGCCGCCGGGCTACGTGCCCTATCCCAAGTCGATCTGCACATCGATCAACCAGCAGGTCTGCCACGGCATCCCGAACGACAAGCCGTTGAAGAACGGCGACATCGTCAACATCGACGTCACCGTCATCAAGGACGGCTGGCACGGCGACACCAGCCGGATGTTCATCGTGGGTGACGGCAGCATCGCCGCCAAGCGGCTGTGCACCATCACCTACGACGCCATGTGGAAGGGCATTGCCAAGGTCAAGCCCGGCGCGCGGCTGGGCGACATCGGCCATGCCATCCAGGTGTTTGCCGAGCACCAGGGCTTTTCCATCGTGCGCGAGTTCTGCGGCCACGGCATCGGATCCAAGTTCCATGAAGAGCCGCAGGTGCTGCACTACGGCCGCCCGGGCACGCTGGAAGAACTGGTGGCCGGCATGATCTTCACCATCGAGCCGATGGTCAACGCCGGCCGGCGAGAGATCCGCGAGCTGGGCGACGGCTGGACCATCGTCACCAAGGACCGCTCGCTGTCGGCCCAGTGGGAGCACACCGTGCTGGTCACCGAGACGGGCTACGAGGTGCTAACGCTGTCGGCCGGCTCGCCGCCGCCGCCGGCCTTCGTGGCCCCGGCGACCACCAGCGCTGCCTGACGGCGAAGTGCGCCCGTGAACACGCGCGACCCGTTGTCCCTGGCGTCCGAGACGCCGCCCATGCCCGACCTGCCCGCCCTGCGGGCGAAGTTCCGCGACGGCAAGCGCGCGCTGATCGACCGCTTCATGCAGGGCCGGGCCACGGCGCCGGCCGCCACCCAGCTGATCAAGGCGCTGACGCGCCATGTCGATGCCACGCTGTCCGATCTGTGGCAGCACTGCGGCCTGCCGGCCAGTGCCGCGCTGCTGGCCGTGGGCGGCTATGGCCGCGGCGAGTTGCTGCCCCACAGCGACGTGGACGTGCTGCTGCTGTTGCCCGATGACGCCTCGCTGCTGACCGGCAGCCCGCTGAAGGCCACGGTCGAGGGCTTCATCACCGCCTGCTGGGACATCGGCCTGGAGATCGGCTCGTCGGTGCGCAACGTGGCCGAATGCGTGCTGGAAGCGCGCGCCGACCAGACGGTGCAGACCTCGCTGCTGGAGTCGCGCCTGGTGTGCGGCGCCCGCAAGCTCAACACCCAGTTCCAGCGCGAGACCGCCGCGCTGATGGACGCCAAGGCCTTCCTGCGCGCCAAGACGCTGGAGATGCACCAGCGCCACACCAAGTTCGACAACACGCCCTACTCGCTGGAGCCCAACTGCAAGGAAAGCCCCGGTGGCCTGCGTGACCTGCAGGTGGTGATGTGGGTGGCGCGTGCCGCCGGCCTGGGCCGCAGCTGGACCGAGCTGGCCGCCAACGGCCTGATCACGCCCTTCGAGGTGAAGCAGCTGCAGCGCAACGAGGGCCTGCTCAAGCTGATCCGTGCCCGCCTGCATGCGGTCGCCGGCCGGCGCGAGGACCGCCTGGTGTTCGACCTGCAGACCGCCGTGGCAGAGAGCTTCGGCTACACCAGCAGCAAGGTGCAGCGCTCGTCCGAAGTGCTGATGCACCGCTATTACTGGGCGGCCAAGGCGGTGACCCAGCTCAACCAGATTTTGATGCTCAACATCGAGGAGCGCATCAACGGCAGCGAGGCCGCGCCGATGCGGCAGATCAACGCCCGCTTCCTCGACCGCGCCGGCATGCTGGAGGTGGCCGACGACAACCTGTACCTGGAGAACCCGCACGCCATCCTGGAGACGTTTCTCGTCTTCCAGCAGACCACCGGCATCCAGGGCCTGTCGGCGCGCACGTTGCGCGCGCTCTACAACGCCCGCCAGGTGATGGACAGCGGCTTCCGCCATGACCCGATCAACCGCGAGATGTTCATGGACATCCTGCGCCAGCCCAACGGCACCACCCATGCCTTCCGGCTGCTGAACCAGACGTCGGTGCTGGGCCGCTACCTGTGGGTGTTCCGCCGCATCGTGGGCCGCATGCAGCATGACCTGTTCCACGTCTACACCGTGGACCAGCACATCCTGATGGTGCTGCGCAACATGCGCCGCTTCTTCATTCCCGAGCATGCACACGAGTACCCCTTCTGCAGCCAGCTGGCCAGTGAATGGGACAAGCCCTGGCTGCTGTACGTGGCCGCGCTGTTCCACGACGTGGCCAAGGGCCGCGGCGGCGACCACAGCCTGCTGGGCCAGACCGAGGTGCGCCGCTTCTGCCGCGACCACGGCATCGGCAAAGAGGACGCCGCGTTGGCCGAGTTCCTCGTCAAGCACCACCTGACGATGAGCCACACCGCCCAAAAGGAAGACCTGTCGGACGCCGACGTGATCCGCGCCTTTGCCGACAAGGTGGGCGACGTGCGGCGGCTGACGGCGCTGTACCTGTTGACGGTGGCCGATATCCGCGGCACCAGCCCCAAGGTGTGGAACGCCTGGAAGGCCAAGCTGCTGGAAGACCTGTACCGCAGCACCCTGCGCGCGCTGGGCGGCGCCAAGCCGAACATGGACGCCGATCTGGAAGCCCGCAAGCAGGAGGCGCGGCAGATCCTGGCACTGCACAGCGCCCTGCCCGGCACCGAGGTGCCGCTGTGGAAGACACTGGAATTGAGCTATTTCGCCCGCCACGACGCCAGCGAGATCGCCTGGCATGCCCGCGCGTTGTGGCGCCACCTCGATCCGCCGCAATCGGTGGTGTGCGCCCGGCCCAGCCCGATCGGCGACGGCCTGCAGGTGCTGGTGCACGCGCCCGACCGGCCGGACCTCTTCGTGCGCATCTGCGGCTACTTCGACGGCGCCGGCTTCTCCATCCAGGACGCCAAGGTGCACACCAGCCGCACCGCCTTCGCGCTCGACACCTTCCAGGTGGTGCACCCGCAGTTCGAGGCCGCCGACCAGAGCGGCTATCGCGACGTCATCTCGCTGGTCGAGACCCAGCTGGCCTTGGCCATGCACAGCGACGCCCCGCTGCCCGAGCCCAGCCGTGGCCGGGTGTCACGGCGCGTCAAGTCGTTCCCGGTCACGCCGCGGGTGTCGTTGCAGCCCGATGAGCGGGCCCAGCGCTGGCTGCTGTCGGTCAGCACCAGCGACCGCTCGGGCCTGCTCTACGGCATCGCCCGGGTGCTGGCGCGGCACGGCATCAACCTGCAGTTGGCCAAGGTCAGCACGCTGGGTGAACGGGTGGAAGACACCTTCCTGGTCAACGGCCCGGCGCTGCAGCAGACCCGCGCGCAGTTGCAGATTGAAAGCGAACTGCTCGACGCGCTGGCGCCGGTGCGCTGAGCATGCCCTTGCGTGCGCTCACAGCGGCCGAAGCGGCCGCCGACCTGCCCAGCTTCGACGCCATCATCGACGCCCGCTCGCCGGCTGAATTTGCCGAGGACCACCTGCCCGGCGCCATCAACTGGCCGGTGCTGGACGACGCGCAGCGGCGCATCGTCGGCACGCTGTACGTGCAGACCTCGGCACTGGAAGCGCGCAAGCTGGGCGCGGCGATGGTGGCGCGCAATGTCGCCGACCACCTGGACCGCTGGATCGCCGACAAGCCGCGTGACTGGCAGCCGCTGGTGTACTGCTGGCGCGGCGGCCAGCGCTCGGGGTCGCTGGCCTGGTTCCTCGACCAGATCGGCTTTCGAACCGCCAAGCTGGCTGGTGGCTACAAAGGCTTCCGGGCGGTGGTGCGGCAAGACCTGGACGTCTGGCCGGCACGCTTTCACTTTCGCGTGCTGGCCGGGCGCACCGGCAGCGGCAAGACCCGGCTGCTGCAGGCCCTGGCCGCCGCCGGCGCCCAGGTCCTGGACCTGGAAGCCCTGGCCGTCCACCGCGGTTCGATCCTGGGCGGCGTGCCTGGCCAGCCGCAACCCACGCAGAAGGCATTCGACAACCGGCTGTGGCAGGCCATGCGTCGGCTGGACGCCAGCCAGCCGGTGTTCGTCGAGAGCGAAAGCAGGAAGATCGGCCGGCTGCAGGTGCCCGAGGCGCTGATCAGCCACATGCATGCGCAGGGCCAGGTGGTGCGGGTGGAGATGCCCGACGCCGCCCGGGTGCAACTGCTGTTGGAGGACTATGGCTTCTTCGCCCAGGACGTGGACGACTTTTGCCGGCTGCTGGACGGCCTGGTGGCCTTGCGCGGCAAGGACACCGTGGCCCGCTGGCAGGCCCAGGCCCGCGCCGGTGCATGGGGCGAGGTGTTCGGCGACATGATGACGCAGCACTATGACCCGCTGTACAACCGGTCCATGGGCCAACATTACGCCAGCTATGCCCAGGCCCAGGCGGTGCTGCTGGCCGATGGTGGACCCGCCGCCCTGGCGGCCACGGCCCAGGCCGTTCTGGCCGCCACGCCCTGACTTCCCCAGCCAGCCCATGCGCGACAGCCCTGCCCTGATCGAATCGCGCGCCTTCAGCGTGCGACACATTCCGCTGCTGCGGCCGCTGGGCTGGCTGGCCCTCGGCTGGCATGACCTCATGCGCTGCCCGCTGCCAGGCCTGCTGCACGGCCTGGCGCTGGCGCTGTTCGGCGGCGCGCTGCTGCTGCTGGCGCACCAGCACTTCTGGCTGCTGTCAGGCGCGTTCACCGGCTTCCTGCTGGTGGCGCCAGTCCTGGCCACCGGCCTGTATGCCGTCAGCCGGGCATTGGAAAAGGGGCAGCACGCCGACCTGTCAGTGGCCGTCGCCGCCTGGAAACCCGACCGCGTGCAAGGTGGCCGGCTGATGGTCTTCGGCCTGCTGCTGGCCTTTGCCGGCACGGGTTGGGTGCTGACATCGGCGTCGCTGGTGACCGGCTTCGCCGCCGCGCCGGTGACCACGCCACTCGACTTCCTGCGGGTGGTGGTGCTCAACGACGACTCGCCGCTGTTCCAGGTCTGGCTGGCGATGGGTGCCTTCCTGGCCGCGCCGGTGTTCGCCAGCAGCGTGGTGGCCATCCCGCTGCTGCTGGACCGGCAGATCAGCGTGCTGGCCGCGGTGCTGACCAGCTGGCGCGTGGTGCAGGCCCATCCGCTGCCGATGGCGCTGTGGGCAGCGCTGCTGATGGGCCTGACCGTGCTGGGCATGGCCACTGCGCTGGTCGGCCTGGTGGTCATCGCGCCGTGGCTGGCCCATGCCAGCTGGCATGCCTACCGCGACCTGATCAGCACGTCCGGCCTGGCAGAGCAGCCCTGAGCATGTTCGGCTTCTCTGAAGAGCAGATCGCCACCTTCGGCCTGACCTTCGGGGTCAGCGCCTTCATGCTGTACATGGTGTTCATCATCTTCCAGCTGGCCCGGGAATCGAAGGCCGGGCGCCTGGGCACCTTCGTGCTGTTCCTGGGCCTGGGCTTCGGCCTGCTCGGCTTTGCCGCCAAAGGCGTGATCAAGTACTTCCTCGGCGGCGTCGTGGAATAGAGAAAGGCCGACAAAGCCGGCCTTTCTTTGGACTCTGCGTCCATCAAGCTGGAGCCCCCTCGCGGAGGGGGCCGAGGGGAGCAGACACGTTCACCCGCAGGGATGAACGCCCGCCCCGCGGGCGTTCATCCCATGTGCAGACCGCCGTTGCAGGAGAAGTCAGCGCCGGTGGTGAAGCCAGAATCCTCACCCGCCAGCCAGGCGCAGATCGAGCCGATCTCGTCGGGCGTGCCCAGGCGCTTGACCGGGATCGTGGCGACGATCTTCTCCAGCACCTCGGGCTTGATGGCGCGGACCATGTCGGTGCCGATGTAGCCCGGGCTGACGGTGTTCACCGTCACGCCTTTGGCTGCCATTTCCTGGGCCAGGGCCATCGTGAAGCCCTGCATGCCGGCCTTGGCCGCAGAGTAGTTCGTCTGTCCGGCCTGGCCCTTCTGGCCGTTGACCGAGCTGATCTGGATGATGCGGCCCCAGCCCTTTTCCACCATGCCCGGCACCACTTGCTTGGTAACGTTGAACATGCTGTTGAGGTTGGTGTCGATGACCATCTTCCAGTCTTCGGGCGTCATCTTCAGGAACATCCGGTCACGGGTGATGCCGGCGTTGTTCACCAGCACGTCGATGCTGCCGTGCTCGGCCACGGCCTTGCTGAAGGCCTCGACCGTGCTGTCCCAGTCGGCCACGTTGCCGACTGAGGCGTAGAACGAGTAGCCCAGCGCCTTCTGTTCGTCGAGCCACTTGGTGAAGTCGCGGCTGGGGCCGCAGCCGGCGATCACGGTGAAGCCGTCCTTGTTCAGGCGCTGGCAGATGGCGGTGCCGATGCCGCCCATGCCGCCGGTGACGTATGCGACCTTGTTGTTGGCCATGGTGTCTCTCTCCTGGGTTGGTGTGCGTGGTGGTGTGGTGTGCGCCGGGGTCAGCGCTCGATGGTCAGGGCCACGCCCATGCCACCGCCGATGCAGAGGCTGGCGATGCCCTTCTTCGCGTCGCGCTTCTGCATTTCATGCAGCAGCGTCACCAGGATGCGGCAGCCGGACGCGCCGATCGGGTGGCCGATGGCGATGGCGCCACCGTTGACGTTGACCTTGTCCATGTCCCAGCCCATTTCCTTGTGCACGGCACAAGCCTGGGCGGCAAAGGCCTCGTTGATCTCCAGCAGGTCCAGGTCGGCGGCCTTCCAGCCGGCGCGCTCCAGCGCCTTGCGGGCGGCGGGCACCGGGCCCATGCCCATGATCTTGGGGTCGAGGCCGGCGCTGGCGTAACTGGCGATGCGGCCCAACGGCTTCAGGCCCAGCGCAGCGGCCTTGGCGGCCGTCATCAGCACCACACCAGCGGCACCGTCGTTCAGACCGCTGGCGTTGCCGGCGGTGACCGAACCGGCCTTGTCGAAGGCCGGGCGCAAACCTGCCAGCGCGTCGGCGCTGGTCTTCTTGTTGATGAACTCGTCGCTGTTGAACAGGATCGGGTCGCCCTTCTTCTGGGCGATCGAGACCGCAGTGATCTCGTCCTTGAAGCGGCCGGCTTCCTGCGCGGCGGCGGCCTTCATCTGGCTGCCCAGGGCCAGCGCGTCCTGCTGCTCCCGGGTGATGCCGTACTGCTTGGCCACGTTCTCGGCGGTGATGCCCATGTGGTACTGGTTGTACACATCCCACAGGCCGTCGGTGATCATGCTGTCGACCAGCTTCCAGTCGCCCATGCGCTGGCCGTCGCGGCTGTTGGGCAACACGTGGGGGGCGGCGCTCATGTTCTCCTGCCCGCCGGCGATGATGATCTCGCTGTCGCCGTCACGGATGGCCTGGGCCGCCAGCATCACCGCCTTCAGGCCCGAGCCGCAGACCTTGTTGATGGTGAAGGCCGGGACTTCCAGCGGCAGGCCCGACTTCACCACCGCCTGGCGCGCCGCGTTCTGGCCGCTGCCGGCGGTCAGCACCTGGCCCAGGATCACTTCGCTGATCTGCGCGCCGCTCAAGCCGCTGCGCTCGAGCAGGGCCTTGATCACGGTGGCGCCCAATTCGGGTGCCGAGGTCTTGGCCAGGGTGCCGCCGAACTTGCCGACCGCGGTGCGGGCGGCAGCGACGATCACGATGTCAGTGGTCATGGGTCAGGTCTCCAGTAGAAAGAACAGGAATCGGTCGGATGCCGAAATGGTGCGCAGGTTCAGGCCTTCTGCTTGACATAGCGGCCCGGCGCCGGTTCGATCACCGGGTGGCTGCGGTTGCCGTAGGCCTTGGGCGCCGCCACTGGCTTGCCAGCATGGCGGCCCAGCCAGCCGGCCCACACCGGCCACCAACTGCCGGGTGTCTCGGTGGCGGTCTTGAACCAGTCCTCGGACTTGGCGGGCAGCTTGGCGTTCACCCAGTGGCTGCGCTTGTTCTTGGCAGCCGGGTTGATGACGCCGGCGATGTGGCCGGATGCACCCAGCACGAAAGTCTTGTCCTGGCTGCCGGCCAGCACGCCAATGCTCTTGTAGGCCGCCTGCCAGGGCACGATGTGGTCTTCGCGCGAGCCGTAGATGAACACCGGGCAGGTGAGTTTCGTCAGGTCCAGCGGCACGCCACACACCGTCAGCGCACCGGGCTGACGCAGCGCGTTGTCCAGGTAGGTGTGGCGCAGGTACCAGCAGTACATCGGGCCCGGCAGGTTGGTCGAGTCGCCGTTCCAGTACAGCAGGTCGAATGGCGGCGGCGCCTCGCCCTTGAGGTAGTTGCCCACCACATAGTTCCAGACCAGGTCGTTCGGCCGCAAGAGGCTGAAGGTGGTCGCCAGCTCCTTGCCCTTGAGCAGGCCGGGGCCGCCGGGCGCCTGGGCGCCGATGGTCATTTCGCGCAGCTTGACGCTGGCCTCGTCGACGAACACGTCGAGGATGCCGGTCTCGCTGAAGTCGAGCAGCGTGGTCAACAGCGTCATCGACGCGGCCGGCTGCTCGCCGCGCGCGGCCAGCACTGCCAGGCCACTGGCCAGGATGGTGCCGCCCACGCAGAAGCCCAGGGTGTTGATCTGCTCGGCGCCGGTGATGTCCTGCACCTGGGCGATGGCGGTGATCGGACCGTGCGCGATGTAGTCGTCCCAGGTCTTGGCGGCCATGCTGACGTCGGGGTTGCGCCAGCTGACGACGAACACCCGGTGGCCCTGCTCCACCGTGTAGCGGATCACCGAGTTCTCGGGCTGCAGATCCAGGATGTAGAACTTGTTGATGCACGGCGGCACGAACAACATCGGCAGCGCATGCACCTTGGCGGTGAGCGGCTTGTATTCGATCAGCTGGAACAGCTCGTTCTCGAACACCACCGCGCCTTCGCTGGTGGCCACGTTGCGGCCCACCTCGAAGCCGCTCTCGTCGGTCTGCGACATGTGGCCCTGCTCGATGTCCTTCCACAGCAGTTGCATGCCCTGGGTGATGCTCTCGCCCTTGGTCTCGATGGCCTTGGCCAGCGCCTCGGGGTTGGTAGCCAGAAAATTGGCAGGGCTGGCGGCGTCCACCCATTGCTGCACCGCGAAGCGGATCTTGGCCTTGGTCTTGGCGTCGCCCTGCACGCTCTCGGCCATCTGCATCAAGGTGCGGGCGTTCAGCAGGTAGGCCTGCGCCACCATGGCGGCGGCCGGATTCTTGGCCCAGGCCTCGGCCGAAAAGCGCTTGTCGCCCACCGGCGCGGCGGGCGTGCCGTCCTTCTGGAAGGCGGTGAGGGTGTTGTTCCACATCGCCGTGGCCTGGCTGATGTAGTCGCCCTGCAGCTTGGCCATGGCGTCCATGGGAAGGCTCAGGCCCGACATGGTCTTCCACATGTCGGTCATGGCCGTGCCGATGGCCTGGGCGCTGGCCTGCGTGGCCTGGGCCGCCTGACCGAGTGGGTCGGCGGCAGGAACCGGCTTTTGAGTCATCGTTGTCTCCACCTGTGCCGGGTCACGCAAGCCGCGTGCCCTTGTGCGATGCTGTGCTACACCGCACCTTGTACGGGTTCTAGCTTACCCGATGATGACTCTACTTTTCGATAAGCGATATTACGTACCGCAATCTGAAATGCACATCGTTCCCATCGCCTGGATGTTCGTCGTTTTGCTGATGACGGTGGCCGAAGCCACGTCAACCCAGGGCACCGTGCTGGGTGCCTTCTTCACGTTCGTGCTGTACGGGGTGATCCCTCTGGCCATCGTGATGTACCTGCTGGGCACACCGGCACGGTGGCGGGCCCGGCGGCAGGCCGACGCCGCTGCCGCTGCAGCACCCGACCTGCCCGATTCAGCGCCCGCGGATGGCGATGGCGGCAGCCATGCGTCCGGTGCGGGGCGTGCGCCGGAAGGAGAAAAACCGTGATGGTGTGTCCACCGTGCACCAACCGCCGCCGGTCACCACACCGACGCCCAGCGCTGCCAGCCGCCGCCGCGCCAGGGCAGGCAGGTCGGCACGCCAGCGCGGGCTGCCATCGGCCCGCGGGCTGAACCGGAACAGCGCAGCATCGTCGGGGCGCATGCCCCGCGGGTCGGCACCAAAGGCCTCCAGCACGTCGGCACCCACCTCGAACGCGCCCGGCCCGATGCAGGGGCCCAGCCAGGCCAGCAACTGACCGGGGGCGCAGCCGGCAGCATCGCAGAGCGCCGACACGGTGCGGTCGACCACACCGGCGGCCAGCCCGCGCCAGCCGGCATGGGCGGCACCCACGGCCAGACCGTTGGCACTGCACAGCAGCACCGGCAGGCAATCGGCCACCTGCACCGTACAGGCGATGCCGGGATCGGTGCAGATGCTGGCGTCAGCGCGTGGCAACGGTGCGCCTTGTAGCAGGTGGGCAGCCGTCAGGCGCACCACCTCGGCACCATGCACCTGCTGCAGCCACACCGGGCGGGCACCCAGTGCATCGGCAAACCGGCGCTGGTTTTCCTGCACGGCGGCGGGCGAGTCGACATCTGCGCCACCCAGTTCGGGCGGCCGCAGGTTCAGGCTGTCGAACGGGGGAAGGCTGACGCCTCCCGACCGCGTGCTCATCAATGCGGTGATGCCTGCGGGCGCTGGCCAACCCGGCCGGATGGCACCCGGCAGACCGGCCGCCAAGCCCTCAACCGGCATCCGGGCAGGCCGACGGCTGGGTCTGGCTGAACGCCTCGAGCTGCATGCAGGCCTCGAACACCCGCATCACCTGCGGCACATGATCGGTGCGGCACTGGAAACGCTGGGCGTTGAAGATCTGCGGCACCAAGGTCAGATCGGCCAACGTGGGCGTGTCGCCGTGGCAAAAGCGTGCGGGATGCGCCACCAGTTGGCGTTCCACCGCTTCCAGGCCGGTCTCGACCCAGTGCCGGTACCAGCGGTTCTTGTCGTCTTCGCTGAGCTTGAGGTCGTGCGTCAGGTAGCGCAGCACCCGCAGGTTGTTCAGTGGATGGATCTCGCAGGCGATGTCCTGCGCGATGGCACGCACCCGGGCACGGCCCAGCGCGTCGGCTGGCAGCAGCGGCGGTTGCGGGTGGGTCTCGTCCAGGTACTCGATGATCGCGAGCGACTGCGAAAGCAGCGCATCGCCGTCCTGCAGCGTGGGCACCAGACGCGACGCCGACACCGCGATGTAGGCGTCGTCCAGGTGCTCGCGCTTGACCAGATGCACCGGGAGGTAGTCGTAGTCCAGCCCCTTCAGGGCCAGTGCGATGCGCACCCGGAACGAGGCCGACGAACGGAAATAGTTGTAGAGCTGCATGCGGCCTCCGGCGACCTGACCAGCTTACTGCACGCGCACTTT
Source organism: Aquabacterium sp. (assembly GCA_040400895.1). Lineage (GTDB taxonomy): Bacteria > Pseudomonadota > Gammaproteobacteria > Burkholderiales > Burkholderiaceae_C > Pseudaquabacterium. The sequence goes on along the minus strand of JBBAPL010000012.1, from coordinate 52,638 downwards.
CAGCGTGCCCAGGCCAGCCACGCTGCCCTCCATCACGTCGCCCGACACCACCGCGCCCACACCGGCCGGTGTGCCGGTGTAGATCAGGTCGCCGGCCTGCAGTGTCCAGGCCTTGGACAGGGTCTCGATCGTCTCGGCCACGTTCCAGATCAGCTCGGACAGATCGCCCTTCTGACGTTGCACGCCATTGACCGCCAGCGTGATGGCGCCAGTCGCCAACTCGCCCGTGCTGGCGATGGGATGCAGCGGGCCGATCGGGGCCGACTCGTCGAACGCCTTGCCGATGCACCAGGGGCGGCCCTGTTTCTTCATTTCGTTCTGCAGGTCGCGCCGGGTCATGTCCAGGCCGACGGCATAACCCCAGATGTGCTTGGCTGCGTCAGCCGCGGCGATGTTGCGTCCGCCCACGCCGATGGCCACCACCAACTCGATCTCGTGGTGCAGGTTGGCGGTCAACGGCGGGTAGGCCACTTCGCCCACGGCTCCATCGGCCACCGGCACCAGGGCATCGGCGGGCTTCAGGAAGAAGAACGGCGGCTCACGGCCGGTGAACCCCATCTCCTGCGCATGCTCGGCATAGTTGCGGCCGACACAGTAGATGCGGTGTACGGGGAACAGGCCACCACCGGCCACGGGCACGGCGGGGATGGCGGGTGCGGGAATGACGTAGGACATGGCGGCTACCCTGGAAACGGGTTGATCAGTATGCGGACGATCATCATGCCACGGCTGGCCGCTACACTTTCCGGATGATTGAGTTGCGCCGTATCAAGCATTGCCGCGCCTGCGGCAACCCCGTGGGCTACCAGATGCCCGTCGACGACAACCGAGAGCGCGCTGTCTGCCCGGCCTGCGGGCTGATCCACTATGAGAACCCGCTGAACGTGGTGGGCACGGTGCCGGTGTGGGGCGACCAGGTGTTGCTGTGCAAGCGCGCCATCGAACCGCGCCACGGCTTCTGGACGTTGCCGGCCGGCTTCATGGAGCTGGGCGAGACGGTGGAAGACGGCGCCCGTCGCGAAACGGTGGAAGAGGCCGGCGCCAACATCGAGCTGCAGGACCTGTTCACCATGATCAGCGTGGTGCGGGTGGGCCAAGTGCACCTGTTCTACCGCGCCCGCATGACCGATGCCGTCCTCGACCCCGGCCCCGAGACGCTGGAAGCGCGGCTGTTCCACGAGCATGAGGTGCCGTGGGACCAGATCGCCTTCCGCACGGTGAAAGAGACGCTGCAGCACTTCTTTGCCTGCCGCAAGGCGGGTGTCTACCCGCTGCACTGCAGCAGCATCTGAACGCACCGCCGGCGGCGTCGCCGGGGCCTGCCGTCAGCTCACAGTGGCCGGGGCGCTGGCGGCCACGCGCTGTGGCTCGGGCTCGGCCAACAGCGCCGGACCCGTGGCCGCGTCGAAGCCCAGCCGCCACAGCGCCTCCAGGTCGTCTGCGGTGCGCACGCCCTCGGCCGTGACCTGCAAGCCCACAGCCTGCACGAGCTTGACCATGCCTTGCAGGTGGCGGCGCGCGTCGTCGGCGCCATCGGCGCTGATGCCGTGCACAAAGCGGCCGTCGATGCGCACGCAGTCCAGCCCCAGATCGATCAGCCGCGGGATGCGGGCCAGCCCTTCACCGGCATGCTCCAGCCCCACCATGGCGCCCAGCGGCCGCCAGCGCCGCGCCACCTCGCGCACCAGCAGCGGCCGCTCCAGCGCCAACGATTCAGGCAGGTCGATCCACAGGCGGCAGGCCGCCTGGGGCAACTGCTCCAGCCGGCGGGCGACTGCGGCCACGAACTCGGCCGAGCCCACCGACTGCGCGGAGACATTGATGCAGCGCGCCCGGCCGTCGGCATCGATGGCGGCCAGTGCCAGTGCCACGGCCTTCTCATCGACCTGCGCGCACAGCCGGCTGCGGGTGGCCAGCGACAACCAGCGGCTGGCCGGCTCCATCGGGCCATCGGCCTGCAACTGCACACGCAGCGGGCAATCCAGGTGCAGCTGGCGCCCGTCCGGCGTGCGCACCGGGTAGGCCGCCAGCGCCACGCGCCCCTGTGCAAGCGCCCGGGTGATGCGCCGCTGCCAGGACGATTCACCCTGCGGCAGGGTGGCATCCAGGGGCGGCAGGTTGGCTGCCGTCAGGCCAACGGGCAGCGCCAGCTCGGCTTCGGCACGTGCCAATGCGGCATCGACCAGCGCCATGGCCTGGGTGGCAGTCATCGGCCGCTCCAGTTCCACCGTGCCGGCATGCACACGGACCAGTGGGTCGATGGCCAGCAGTGGCAGGCGCATGGCCTGGGTCAGCGCCAGCGCCGTCTCCTGCGTCATGCCGCACACCGGCAGCAGCAAGGCGAAATCCGCGCCGTTCAGCCGGCCGGCGAAGCAATGGTCGATGCGATCGGGGTACGCCTGCAGCGCGTTGGCAACGGCCAGCAGTGCGCGGTCGGTGGCGGCGTGGCCGACGCGCTGGTTCAAGCCCTGCAGGTCGCGCAGACGCAACAGCACCAACCCCGCCTCGGCAGGCACCTGGCCGTGGCCGAGCACGCCGTCGAGCATGGCCATGAAGTGGCGCCGATTGGCCAGGCCGGTGAGCGGGTCGGTGTGGGCCTGGCGGCGCAGTGCCTCCAGTTGCTCGGCCTGGACGTCGAACAGGGCCTGCTGCCGGCTGACCAGTGACCGGATGCCCTCGGCCAGCGGGCGCAGCTCCGGCATCCAGCTTGCGGCGCTGTGCACCTGCAGGCTGCTCGCGGCGGCCGCGGAGTCGGCGGTCGCATCCGCGGTGTCGGGTCCTGCCTGGGCCAGTTCAGCCGCGGCCAGTGCCACCGCCCGGCGCCCGGCCAGCAAGCCGAGGATCACGCCCAGGCCGACGCCCGCCAGCGCGGCCAGCACCGCCCGGCCAGACAGCACACCCCAGCCCACCAGACCGGCGCATGCCAGCAGGGCAGCCAGCGGCCCGGCGGGCAGCAGGTGGCGGCGGACAGCAGGGGTGGACGCAGACACGGGCATGGGGTGGGCGCATGCCGCAAGGCATGCCGGGCAACAGCAGAAGGTGGGCGACAGCCCAGCCGCCTGCCACCGTGCCGGCCGCTGGATCGCCTGTTGCACCTGTTGTCGGCCCCGCCGGGCCGAACTTGACCCTGGCGCCTGCCTGCCCCGGGGCTACCTGCGTGCCGGCGGCAGGTCGGTGCAGCTGCCGTGCGCCACTTCGGCGGCCAGGCCGATGCTCTCGCCCAGCGTGGGGTGCGGGTGGATGGTCTTGCCAATGTCCACTGCGTCGGCGCCCATCTCGATGGCCAGGGCCACCTCGCCGATCATGTCGCCAGCATGGGTGCCGACGATGCCGCCGCCCAGGATGCGGTGGGTTTGCGCATCGAACAGCAGCTTGGTGAAGCCCTCGTCGCGGCCGTTGGCGATCGCCCGGCCCGACGCCGACCAGGGGAACAGCCCTTTCTTCACGGCGATGCCCTTGGCCTTGGCCTCGTCTTCGGTCAGGCCGACCCAGGCCACCTCGGGGTCGGTGTAGGCCACGCTGGGGATCACGCGGGCGTCAAACTGCGCTTTGCTGTCACCCGCGGCCACTTCAGCCGCCACATGCCCCTCATGCACCGCCTTGTGCGCCAGCATCGGCTGGCCCACCAGGTCGCCGATGGCAAAAATATGGGGCACGTTGGTGCGCATCTGCACATCCACCGGGATGAAGCCGCGGTCTGTGACCACCACGCCGGCCTTGTCGGCGCCGATCTTCTTGCCGTTGGGCGTGCGGCCCACGGCCTGCAGCACCAGGTCGTAGACGCCTTCGCTGCGCTTGCCGTCCAGGCCTTCGAACTGGACGCGGATGCCGTCGGCCGTGGCTTCTGCTGCCACGGTCTTGGTCTTGAGCATGATGTTGTCGAAGCGCGGCGCGTTCATCTTCTGCCACACCTTGACCAGGTCGCGGTCGGCGCCCTGCATCAGGCCGTCGAGCATCTCCACCACATCCAACCGGGCGCCCAGCGTGGAGTACACCGTGCCCATCTCCAGGCCGATGATGCCGCCGCCCACCACCAGCATCTTCTTGGGCGCCTGGCGCAGTTCCAGCGCGCCAGTGCTGTCGACGATGCGCGCGTCGTCGGGCAGGAAGGGCAGTCGCACCGCCTGGGAGCCAGCGGCGATGATGGCCTGCTTGAATCGGATGGTCTGCGTCTTGCCGGTCCTGGCCTGGCCGTCTCCGGTGGTCTCGTCCACCACCACATGGTGCGGATCGGCAAAGCTGCCGTGGCCGCGCACGATGGTCACCTTGCGCATCTTGGCCATCGCCGCCAGGCCGCCGGTGAGTTTGCCCACCACCTTGTTCTTGTGGCCCAGCAGCTTGGGCAGATCGATCTGCGGCGCCGCGAAGGTGACGCCCAGGTCGGCGAAGTGCTTGACCTCGTCCATCACGCTGGCCACGTGCAGCAAGGCCTTGCTGGGGATGCAGCCCACGTTCAGGCACACGCCGCCCAGGGTGGCATAGCGCTCGACGATCACCGTCTTCAGGCCCAGGTCGGCCGCACGGAAGGCGGCCGAGTAGCCGCCGGGGCCGGCGCCCAGCACCAGCAGGTCGCATTCGATGTCGGCATCGCCGCTGTGGCTGGCGGCAGGCGGAGCGGCCATCGGCGCCACCGCCAGGGCTGCAGCAGCCGGTGCGGAAGCGGCCGCTGCCGGGGCTGCCGCAGCTGCACCCGCGGCTTCCAGCACCAGCAGCAGGCTGCCCTGGTTGACGGTGTCGCCGATGGCGACCTTCAGCTCCTTCACCACGCCGGCGTGGCTGCAGGGGATCTCCATCGACGCCTTGTCGCTCTCCACCGTCACCAGGCTCTGGTCCACCGCCACGGTGTCGCCGGGCTGCACCATCAGCTCGATCACCGCCACGTCCTTGAAGTCCCCGATGTCGGGCACCACCACATTGATCAACGCCATGCTTGTCTCCTGTCTGGTTGGCCGGCCGTCACAGCACCGTCACAGCACGATGCGGCGGAAGTCGGCCAGCAGGCTGGCGAAGTACACGTTGAAGCGTGCAGCGGTCGCGCCGTCGATGACACGGTGGTCCCAGCTCAGACTGAGCGGCAGGATCAGGCGCGGGGCGAACTGCTGGCCGTCCCAGCGCGGCTCCATCGTGCTCTTGCACACGCCCATGATGGCCACCTCGGGCGCGTTGATGATCGGCGTGAAGTAGCGCCCGCCGATGCCGCCCAGGCTGCTGATCGAGAAGCAGCCGCCCGACATGTCGGCCGGGCCCAGCTTGCCGTCGCGCGCCTTCTTGGCCAGTTCGCCCATCTCGGTGCTGATCTGGAAGATGCCCTTCTTGTCGGCGTCCTTGATCACAGGCACCACCAGGCCGTTGGGCGTGTCGGCGGCAAAGCCGATGTGGAAGTAGCTCTTCAGAACCAGTTGCTCGCCATCCAGGCTGGCATTGAACTGCGGGAACTTCTTCAGCGCCGCCACTGCGGCCTTGATCATGAAGGCCAGCATCGTGACCTTGATGCCGCTCTTCTCGTGTTCCTTGTTGGTGGCCACGCGGAAGGCTTCCAGCTCGGTGATGTCGGCGTCGTCGTGGTTGGTGACGTGCGGGATCACCACCCAGTTGCGGTGCAGGTTGGCACCGCTGATCTTCTGGATGCGCGACAGGTCCTTGCGCTCGATGGGGCCGAACTTGGCGAAGTCGACCTTCGGCCAGGGCAGCAGGCCGGGGAAGGCCTCGCCACCGCCACCGCCGGCAGCCGCAGGCGCAGGCGCCTTGGCCTTCTGGGCCGCGGTCTGCACCGCGCCGGCCATCACGCTCTTGACGAAGCCCTGCACGTCGGCCTGGAGGATGCGGCCCTTGGGGCCGCTGCCGGCCACCTCGGTCAGCGGTACGCCCAGCTCACGCGCCAGGCGGCGGATGGTGGGCGATGCATGCGGCAGGCCAGCCTTGGCGGCGGTGGGTTCGTGCGCGGGCACGGCGGCAGGTGCTGGTGCGGCTGCAGCGGGTGCCGGGGCAGCGGCCACCGGGGCGGGCGCAGCGAGAGCCGGGGCCGGTGCTGCAGTTGCTGGGGCAGTCGGCGCAGCGGCACCACCCACGACGCCTTCGATCACCACCACCAGCGACCCCATCGCCACCTTGTCGCCCAGTTGGACCTTGACCTCCTTGACCACGCCGGCATGCGACGAGGGAATCTCCATCGACGCCTTGTCGCTCTCCACCGTGATCAGGCTCTGCTCGACCTTGATCGCATCGCCGGGCTTGACCATCACCTCGATGACGGACACCTCGGCAAAGTCGCCGATGTCGGGCACGCGCACCTCGATCAGGCCGGTGGCGGCTGCCACTGTCGGGGCAGGCGCCGTGGCCAGCGGCGCAGCGGCCGCCAGGTCCGGCGCTGCAACCGCAGCCACAGCGGCCGGCGCGGCGGCCGCACCCGCGGCCTCCACCACCACCAACAACGTGCCTTCGTTGACCGTGTCGCCGATGGCGACCTTGATCTCCGTGACCACGCCAGCATGCGACGACGGGATCTCCATCGACGCCTTGTCGCTCTCCACCGTCACCAGGCTCTGATCGACGGCGATGGTGTCACCCACGGCCACCATCAGCTCGATCACTGCCACATCCTTGAAGTCACCGATGTCGGGGACCTTGACGTTGACCAATGCCATGTTCTTGTCTCCAGTGGTGGGCGCGTCAGGCGTACAGCGGGTTGATCTTGTCGACGTTCAGGCCGTACTTCTGGATCGCCTCGGCCACCTTGGCCAGCGGCAGCGTGCCGTCGTCGGCCAGGGTCTTGAGCGCGGCCACCACGATGTAGTGGCGGTTGATCTCGAAGTGCTCGCGCAGCTTGCTGCGGAAGTCGCTGCGGCCGAAGCCGTCGGTGCCCAGCACCTTGTAGGTGGTGCCCTTGGGGATGTAGGCGCGGATCTGCTCGCCGTAGACCTTGATGTAGTCGGTCGAGCAGACCACCGGGCCCGCATGGCCGGCCAGCTGCTGCGCCACGAAGGACACACGCGGCGCCTCGGTCGGGTGCAGCAGGTTCCAGCGCTCGGTGTCCTGGCCGTCGCGGGCCAGTTCGTTGAAGCTGGGGCAGCTCCAGACCTTGGCGGCCACGCCCCAGTCCATGGCCAGCAGTTGGCGGGCGGCGATCGACTCGCGCAGGATGGTGCCCGAGCCCAGCAGGTTCACCTGCGGCTGGCCGGCGGTGGCCACCGCGTCTTCCAGCAAATACATGCCCTTGATGATCTGCTCCTCGGTGCCGGGCTTGAGGCCTGGCATCGGGTAGTTCTCGTTGAGCAGGGTGATGTAGTAGTAGACGTTCTCCTGCTTCTCCACCATGCGCTTGAGGCCATGGTGGATGATCACCCCCACCTCGTGCGCATAGGTCGGGTCGTAGGAGATGCAGTTCGGGATGGTGCCGGCCAGGATGTGGCTGTGGCCGTCCTCATGCTGCAGGCCCTCGCCGTTCAGCGTGGTGCGCCCGCTGGTGCCGCCCAGCAGGAAGCCGCGCGCCTGCATGTCGCCCGCCGCCCAGGCCAGGTCGCCGATGCGCTGGAAGCCGAACATCGAGTAGTAGACGTAGAACGGCACCATGATGCGGTTGTTGGTGCTGTAGCTCGTGGCCGCGGCGATCCAGCTGCACATGCCGCCGGCCTCGTTGATGCCTTCCTGCAGGATCTGGCCGTCGACCGCCTCGCGGTAGTACATCACCTGGTCCTTGTCGACCGGCGTGTAGTTCTGGCCCAGCGGGTTGTAGATGCCGATCTGGCGGAACAGGCCTTCCATGCCGAAGGTGCGGGCCTCGTCCACCAGGATGGGCACGGTGCGCGGGCCCAGGGCCTTGTCGCGCAGCAGCTGGGTGAGGAAGCGCACATAGGCCTGCGTGGTGCTGATCTCGCGGCCGGCGGGCGTGGCCTCCAGCACCGCCTTGAAGGTGTCGAGCGACGGCACGGTGAAGCTCTCGTCGCTCTTGGCGCGGCGGTGCGGCAGGTAGCCGCCCAGCTTCTGGCGGCGCTCATGCAGGTACTTCATCTCCGGCGTGTCGGCGGCCGGCTTGTAGAACGGGATCTTCGGCAGCTCGCTGTCGGGGATGGGGATGTTGAAGCGGTCGCGGAAGTAGCGGATGTCGGCGTCGGTCAGCTTCTTGGTCTGGTGGGCGGTGTTCTTGCCCTCGCCGGCGCGGCCCATGCCGTAGCCCTTGACCGTCTTGACCAGCAGCACCGTGGGCTGGCCTTGCGTGTTGTTGTTGGCGGCGTGGAAGGCGGCGTAGACCTTGCTGGCGTCGTGGCCACCGCGGCGAAGGTTCCACACCTGGTCGTCGCTCATCTTGGCCACCATCTCCAATGTGCGCGGATCACGGCCGAAGAAATGCTTGCGCACGAAGGCACCGTCATTGGCCTTGAAGGCCTGGTAGTCGCCGTCCAGCGTGTCGAGCATGATCTTGCGCAGCGCGCCATCTTTGTCGCGCGCCAGCAGTTCGTCCCACTGCTTGCCCCACAGCAGCTTGATCACGTTCCAGCCCGAGCCGCGGAACTCGCCTTCCAGCTCCTGGATGATCTTGCCGTTGCCGCGCACCGGGCCGTCCAGCCGCTGCAGGTTGCAGTTGACGACGAACACCAGGTTGTCGAGCTTCTCGCGCGCGGCCAGGCCGATGGCGCCCAGGCTCTCGGGCTCGTCCATCTCGCCGTCGCCGCAGAACACCCACACCTTGCGTTGGCTGGTGTCGGCAATGCCGCGCGCATGCAGATACTTCAGAAACCGTGCCTGGTAGATCGCCATGATCGGCCCCAGGCCCATGCTGACGGTCGGGAACTGCCAGAACTCGGGCATCAGCTTGGGGTGCGGGTAGCTGCTCAGCCCCTTGCCGTCCACCTCTTGCCGGAAATTCAGCAACTGCTCTTCGGACAGCCTGCCTTCCATGAAGGCACGGGCATAGATGCCGGGCGCCGAATGACCCTGGATGTAGAGCAGGTCGCCACCATGGGTGCCGCCCTTGTCGGTGTCGTCGGCATGCCAGAAGTGGTTGAAGCCGGCAGCGAACAGGTGCGCCACGCTCTGGAAGCTGCTGATGTGGCCGCCCAGGTCGCCGCCATCGGCCGGGTCGTGCCGGTTGGCCTTGACCACCATCGCCATCGCGTTCCAGCGCATGTAGGCGCGCAGACGGCCTTCGATCTCCAGGTTGCCGGGGCTGCGCTCCTCGTCCACCGGCTCGATGGTGTTGATGTACGGCGTGGTGGCCGAGAACGGCCGGTCGATGCCGTTGTGCCGCGCTTCCTCGATCAGCTTTTCCAGCAGGAAGTGGGCGCGCTCCGGCCCTTCGGCGCTGATCACGGCGTCCAGCGCCTCCAGCCATTCGCGGGTTTCCTGGGCGTCGGTGTCGAAGGCGGCAGTGGCGGGCGGGTTGTTGGGCAGGGCGGACATCGGTTGTCTCCTCGATCCGGGGCAGTGGGGTGGTCTCGAACGGCGGGCAGTGTTGCACAAAGCCGTTGCATTTTCAAATAGTGCGAGTTGATTTCGTATTGTGGTAACCCACAACGCTGTGCACTTTCGCAGCGTGCGTGACGGGAACACGCCCTGCGCTCGGGATAATCCCGCGCATGCCTGCCCCACCCCCGCCCGCACCCGCTCCGGCCACGCCCATCAAAGGCCAGCGCCGCCTGCTGGGCCGCTGGTGGCGGCGACAGTCGCCCACGCAGCAAGACCGTTTCGCCACCCTGGGACCATTGGCATCGGTGCTGCTGTTCCTGGCGGCCATCATTTCGGCCTTCTGGTACCTGCGCAGCGAAGAGATCGACCGCGAGACCGAGTCGGTCAAGCGCGACACCGAAATCGCGCAGCAGCAGATCCGCCTGCGGCTGATCGAGAACCAGGAGCAGTTGGTGCGCATGGCACGCGAGTTGGTCACGCGCGAGCTGGACGCCAGCGACTTCACGCCGCAGGCCACCGCCTTCATGAACGACCGGCCCGAAATCACCCAGTTCCTGTGGCTGGCGGCCGACCAGGCCACGCGTGCCCGCCACTCCGCCCAGGCCGAGCGCGAGGAGCAACCCCAGCCAGGCGCCGTGCCCGTGCTCAAGCCCCCGGGGCGCACCGAGACGGACTGGGCCTTCATCGCCGCGCGTGATCTGCGCCAGCCGATTTACAGCCGTGTGTTCAAGGACCGCCACGGTGCCCAGGTGTTCCAGGTGCACGTGCCGATGCTGACCCGTGGCCAGTTCAACGGCGCCCTGGTGGCCGACTACAGCATCGACGTGCTGCTGCGCCACTTCGTGCCCACCGAGGTGACACGCCGCCATGCGGTGGCGGTGATCGACGACCGCGAGCAGGTGATCGCCAGCAGCGTGCTGCAGATGCCGGGTGAAGAGCAGCAACGCGCCGCCATCCTGCACGACGTGCCGCTGGCGCCGGCCGCCAATGGCCTGGTGCTGCGTGGCAGCGGCTACCGCACTTCGGTCGGCCTGATCGGCAACACCCTGTTCTGGATGGTGGTGGCGCTGTCGGTGCTGACGCTGTGGATGCTGCTGGGCACCTTCCGCCATGTGCGCCGACGCGGCCAGATCCAGGGCGCACTGGTGCAGGAGACCAACTTCCGCCGAGCGATGGAGAACTCCATGCTCACCGGCATGCGGGCGATGGACATCGAGGGTCGCGTCAGCTACGTCAACCCGGCCTTCTGCGCGATGACCGGCTTCACCGAGCATGAACTGATCGGCCGCCTGCCGCCCTACCCCTACTGGCCGGCCGACCGCATCGACGAGAACAGCCGGTTGCTGCAGCAGGAGTTGCAGGGCCGCAGCCCCGCTGGCGGCATCGAGGTGAAGGTGATGCGCAAGAACGGCACGCTGTTTGACGCGCGCATGTACGTGTCGCCCCTGGTCGACGCCCGCGGCCACCAGACCGGCTGGATGACCAGCATGACCAACATCACCGAGGCCAAGCGCATCCGCGACCAGCTCTCGGCCAGCCACGAGCGATTCACCACCGTGCTGGAAGGCCTGGAGGCGGCGGTGTCGGTGCTGAGCGTGCAGCAGGGCGAGCTGCTGTTTGCCAACCGCAGCTACCGGTTGTGGTTCGGTGCCGACGCCCGCGGCCATGCGCTGCTGGCCAGCGGTGCGCAATCCAGCCTGCCCGGTGAATTGCTGGCCGACCTGACCGGCCATGACGATGAGGACGGCCTGGCCGGCATCCCCACGCAAGAGCTGGCCGGCCAGGGCGCCAACCCCCGCGAGGTGTATGCGGCGCAGCTCGACAAGTGGTTCGACGTGCGCGCCCGCTACCTGCAGTGGACCGACGGTCGGCTGGCGCAGATGCTGATCGCCACCGACGTGACCGCCCGCCGCCGCGCGGAGGAACTGGCCGCCCAGCAAGCCGAGAAGGCCCAGGTCAGCAGCCGGCTGATCACCATGGGCGAGATGGCCAGTTCGGTGGCGCATGAGCTGAACCAGCCGCTGACGGCCATCACCAATTACTGCAACGGCATGGTCAGCCGGGTCAAGGCCGACACCATCGACCGCGACGCACTGCTGGCCGCGTTGGGCAAGACCGCCCGCCAGGCCGAGCGGGCCGGCCAGATCATCCACCGCATCCGCGCCTTCGTGAAGAAGAGCGAGCCGCAGCGCCAGGCGGCGACCGCCCGCGCCATCGTCGACGAGGCGGTGGAGCTGGCCAGCATCGAGCTGCGCCGCCGCAACGTGGCCATCCACCATTACGTGGCCCAGCGCCTGCCCGACCTGCACTGCGACCCGATCCTGATCGAGCAGGTGCTGCTGAACCTGCTGAAGAACGCCGCCGAGGCGATCGACTCGGCCAAGATGCCGGCCTCGCGCCGGCACATCGAGTTGCGGGTGATCCCCCGCCACACGCCTGACGAGGGTGGCGTGATCGAGTTCGCCGTCACCGACCAGGGCCCTGGCCTGCCCGATGAAGTGATCGCCCGGCTGTACGAGGCCTTTTTCTCCACCAAGGCCGAAGGCATGGGCATCGGCCTGTCGCTGTGCCGGTCGATCGTGGAGAGCCACCGGGGCCGGATCAAGGCGCAAAACCTCTACAATGGCACATCTGTGACAGGGTGTCGGTTTGCTTTCACCTTGCCTGTGGATACCACCGCGCGGCACGAGGAGACACCGCTGGCGCATCCCCTCGATGACGCCGCGCCGACCTTCACACACTCGGCCGAACATTCCGTCGACAAACCGGCAGCTGCCAAAACCACCCCATGAGCCTGATTCCCAAGAAGGGCACGGTCTACGTCGTCGACGACGACGAGGCTGTCCGTGATTCCCTGCAGTGGTTGCTGGAAGGCAAGGACTACCGCGTCAAGTGCTTTGACTCGGCCGAATCCTTCCTGTCGCGCTTCGACCCGCGTGAAGTGGCCTGCCTGATCGCCGACATCCGCATGGACGGCATGAGCGGGTTGGAACTGCAAGACCGCCTGCTCGAGCGCAAGAGCCCGCTGCCGGTGGTGTTCATCACCGGCCATGGCGACGTGCCGATGGCCGTCACCACGATGAAGAAGGGCGCGATGGACTTCATCGAGAAGCCCTTCAAGGAAGACGAACTCATCGGCCTGGTCGAGCGCATGCTGGACCAGGCGCGCAGCGCCTTCAGCCAGCACCAGGAACAAGCCAGCAGGGATGCCTTGCTCAGCCGCCTGACCACCCGCGAGGCGCAGGTGCTCGAGCGCATCGTTGCAGGCCGCCTCAACAAGCAGATCGCCGACGACCTGGGCATCAGCATCAAGACGGTGGAGGCGCACCGCGCCAACATCATGGAAAAGCTCAACGCCAACACCGTGGCCGACCTGTTGAAGATCGCGCTGGGCGCCAACAGCACGGCCGGCAGCTCCGCCAAGGCCTGACCCACTGCCAGGCCTGCCGCCTCCCCAGCCCGCACCAGGCCGCTGCCACCCAGCGGCCTGCTTTGTTTTGGAAAACCCCCTGCCCATGCCCGCCCAACTGATCAACGGCACTGTGCTGTCGCAGCAGATCCGCACCGACGTGGCCCACCGTGCCGCCGCCCTCACCGCGCGTGGCGTGCGGCCGGGCCTGGCGGTCATCCTGGTGGGCGAGGACCCGGCGTCGGCGGTGTACGTGCGCAACAAGGTCAAGGCCTGCGCCGAGGCCGGTTTCCACTCGGTGCTGGAGAAGTACGACGCCAGCCTGCCCGAGGCCGACCTGCTGGCCCGCATCCGCGCGCTGAACGCCGACCCGGCGATCCACGGCATCCTGGTGCAAATGCCGCTGCCCAGGCACATCCAAGCACAGCGGGTGATCGAGACGATCTCCACCGCCAAGGACGTGGACGGCTATTCGGTGCAGAGCGCCGGCGACCTGATGGCCGGCCTGCCGGGCTTCCGCCCGTGCACCCCGTTCGGCTGCATGAAGCTGATCGAGAGCACCGGCATCGACCTGCGCGGCAAGCATGCAGTGGTGATCGGCCGCAGCAACACCGTGGGCAAGCCGATGGCCCTGCTGCTGCTGCAGGCCAACGCCACCGTCACCATCTGCCACAGCGCCACGCCTGACCTGGCGCTGTTCACGCGGTCTGCCGATGTGGTGGTGGCCGCCGTGGGCCGGCGCAACACGGTCACCGCCGACATGGTCAAGCCGGGCGCGGTGGTCATCGACGTGGGCATGAACCGCAACGACGACGGCAAGCTCTGCGGCGATGTCGACTTTGCCGGCGTCAGCCCCGTGGCCGGCTGGATCACCCCGGTGCCCGGTGGCGTGGGCCCGATGACGATCACGATGTTGCTGGTCAACACCCTGGAATCTGCGGAACGCGCCACCACCTGATCGATTGGGCGCGTTGGCCGCGCCGCAAGAAAGCAACCCCATGCACAACCCCCTGCTCTCCCCCGCCCCGCTGCCCGAGTTCGCCGCCATCCGGCCCGAGCACCTGACACCGGCCCTGGATGTGTTGCTGCCCGACGCCGACGCCGCGCTGGAGCGCGCCGTCAGCGCCGCCGTGCCGGCCGACTACGACGCGCTGTCGGCGGTGCTGGACGTGCCGCTGGAGCGGCTGTCGCGCGCCTGGGGCTCGGTCAACCACCTCAATGCCGTGGCCAACACGCCCGAATTGCGCGAAGCCTACAACGCCAACCTGGCCCGGGTGACCGAGTTCCACACCCGGCTGGGGGCCGATGAGCGGCTGTATGCCAAGTACAAGGCCTTGGCTGCCGGCGGCCAGCACCTGAACCCGGCGCGCCGCCAGGCGCTGGACCATGCGATCCGCGATTTCGTGCTGTCGGGCGCCGAGTTGCAGGGCGACGCCCGCACCCGGTTTGCCGCCCTCCAGGAACGCAGTGCCGAGCTGGCCCAGCAGTTCAGCGAGCATGTGCTGGACGCCACCGACGGCTTCAAGCTGACCGTGCCCACCGAGCGCCTGGCCGGGGTGCCGGCCGACGTGGTGCAACAGACCGCCGAAGCCGGCGAGGCTGGCCACACGCTCAGCCTGCACATGCCGGTCTACCTGCCGGTGATGCAGTACGCCACCGACCGCACACTGCGCGAGCAACTCCACCAGGCCTACGCCACCCGCGCCAGCGACCTGGGACCGGCCGCGCTGGACAACGGTCCGCTGATGACCGAACTGCTGCAACTGCGCCAGGAAGAAGCGGCGCTGCTGGGCCAGCACAGCTATGCCCACCTGTCGCTGGTGCCCAAGATGGCCGAATCACCCGACCAGGTGCTGGGCTTCCTGCGTGACCTGGCGCAGCGCGCCCGCCCGCATGCCCAGCGCGACCTGGCCGAGTTGAAGGCCTTTGCAGCCGAGCACCTGGGCCTGCCTGACCTGCAAGCCTGGGACCAGGCGTTTGCGTCCGAGAAGCTGAAGGAAGCACGCTACGCGTTCAGCGAGCAGGAGGTGAAGCAGTACTTCACCGAGCCCAAGGTGCTGGAAGGCCTGTTCCACATCATCGAGACCCTGTTCGACGTGCGCATCCGTCCCGACACTGCCGAAGTGTGGCACCCCAGCGTGCGCTTCTTCCGCATCGACCGGCCCGGCACCGGCGACGCGCCGCCCGAACTGGTCGGTCAGTTCTACCTCGACCCCTACGCCCGCCCCGGCAAGCGCCCTGGCGCCTGGATGGACGTGGTGCGCGGCCGCTGGCAGCGGCCCGATGGACAGGGTCTGCAGACGCCGGTCGCGCAACTGGTGTGCAACTTTGCCTCGCCAGTCGGTGACAAGCCGGCCCTGTTGACGCACGACGACGTGATCACCCTGTTCCATGAATTCGGCCATGGTCTGCACCACATGCTGACGCAGGTCAATGACTTGGCGGTGGCCGGCATCTCCGGCGTCGAATGGGACGCGGTCGAGCTGCCCAGCCAGTTCATGGAGAACTTCTGCTGGGAATGGGCGGTGCTGACGCGCATGACGGCCCATGTGGACACCGGCGCCGGCCTGCCGCGCGATCTGTTCGACCGCATGCTGGCGGCCAAGAACTTCCAGAGCGGTCTGATGACGTTGCGCCAGATCGAGTTCTCGCTGATCGACATGCGCCTGCATGCCGAAGCGGACGCGGCCGGCCAGGTGCAGGCGGTGGTGGACGGCGTGCGTGCCGAGGTGGCGGTCAACCCGCCGCCGTCGTTCAACCGCTTCCAGCACAGCTTCTCGCACATCTTTGCAGGTGGTTACTCGGCCGGCTACTACAGCTACAAATGGGCCGAGGTGCTGTCGGCCGATGCCTTCGCCGCCTTCGAGGAACAGGGCGTCTTCAACCCCGAGGTGGGCCTGCGCTTCCGGCGCGAGATCCTGGAAGCCGGCGGCAGCCGCCCGGCGATGGCCAGCTTCAAGGCCTTCCGCGGCCGTGAGCCCAGCATCGATGCGCTGTTGCGCCACCAGGGCATGGCCTGAACCCATGCAGCCGCGGCGCACCCAGATCGGCTAGATTCGGGCTTATGTGGCTGCAACTCACCCTCGTCCTCGGCCTGGTCACCGGTGTGGCCGGTTCGGCACTGGCCCAGTACAAGGTGGTGGGCCCCGATGGCAAGGTGACGTACACCGACCGACCGGTGGCGCCACCCCCGGGTGGTCAGGTGCAGCCGATGCGTGCCGGCACGGCTGCGGCCCTGGCCACCGCGCCGCTGCCGCTGGAGTTGCGCAACGTCGCCGCGCGGTTTCCAGTCACCCTGTACGCCAGCGCTGATTGCCCGCCCTGCGACAGCGGCCGCCTGCTGCTGCAACAGCGCGGCATTCCGTTCACCGAGCGGTTGGTCAGCAGCGACGACGACACCGCCGCGCTGCAGCGCATCACCAATGGGCGAACCGTGCCGGCGTTGACCGTGGGTGGCCAGGCGCTGCGCGGCTTTCTGGACATCGACTGGCAGGCCACGCTGGACCTGGCCGGCTACCCCAAGGAGTCGAAGCTGCCGCGCGGCTGGTCGGCAGGCCCGGCCACCCCGCTGGTGGCACGCGCGCCGGCGCCCGATGCTGCTGCCCAGCCCGCCAGGCCAACGCCGGCCGCTGCGCCTGACGCGCAGCCTGTCCCGGCAAGCAGCATCCGGTTCTGATCAGGCCGACGGCGGTGGCGGCAGCACCTCTGCCGCCGCAAACACCCGCCGCAGCCCCTGCACCGCCCAGCTGCCGCCGCCCACGGCGGCGCCCATCAACCAGAACACTGCGCCCGGCCCCAGCGCCGTGCCAGCCAGGCCGAAGGCCAGCGGCATCACGCTGCTGCTGAAGTTGATGGTCATCGACCGGATGGCGATCGCCTCACCATGGCGGTCGGGCGGGGTCATCTGGTGCAGCGTGCTCATGATCATCGGCTGCACCGCCCCCAGGGCCAGGCCCAGCAGCGTGGCGCAGCCGGCCATCAGCCAGGGGGTGCCGGCAAACGGGTAGATGGCGAACACGCCGGCGGTCATCACCATCGCTGAGCGCAGCACCGTCACCTCGCGCAGGCGGTGGGCGATCATCGGGATGACAAAGCGCACCACGGTGACAGCGGCGGTGAAGATGCCCAGCACCAGGCCGATGGTGCTGGCGTTGTAGCCGCGCTCATGGCCCAGCACGGGCACGGCGAAGCTGTGCACGTCCCAGCTGGCCGACAGCAGCCAGTTGATGAACAGCAGCCGCTTGAGGCCCGGCGTGGCCAGCAGCGCCCAGCGGCTGGTGCCGGCCGGGCGCACCGCCGCTGGCGTGCGCTGCAGCTGGCGCGGCACATGGCCCATCACCCACACCGCCACCAGCGGCATCGCCAGCAGCGCGCCGTAGGCGGCGGCAAAGCCGCCCAGATCGATCAGCACGCCGGCCGTCACCGGCCCCAGCACATTGGCGCCCGAAAACGCCATGCCCAGCCAGCTGAAGACCTTCATGCGCTCGGTGCTGTCGGTGGCCAGCAGGCCGGCGGCGCGCAAGACCACGATCACCCCCACATTGGTGCCAGCGCCCGAGGCCGCCGCGCCCAGGCACTGCAGGCCGAACTGCCACCAGCCCGACAGGAAGCAGGCCGCCAACGCACAGGCCACGCCGAAGATGCTGAGGCCCACCGCCAGCCATTGCGGCCGGTGGTAGCCGTGGCGATCGGCCATGCGGCCGGCGGGCATCGCGATCAGCACCGGCAGCGCGGCAAACAGCGCCAGCAGCACACCCACCGTCCAGGCGCTGTGACCGGCATCCAGCGCCTGCAGCGGCGCGGCCATGCGCTGGCCAGCCATGGCCGCATGCAGGGCGATCTGGCCCACCATCAGCAGCACCAGCTGGCGGGTGTGGCTGGGTGCGCCGGCAGGCCCGGCAGCGGCCCCGTTGTCGGCTGTGCTCATCCGGCGCCGGTGCCGTCGGCGTTGTCGGGCTCGCTTGGCTCGTCGGCCAGCAGGCCGGGCAACAGTTGCTGGGCGCGGTGCTCGGGCAGTTGCTCCACCCCGCGCAGCTGGCGCGTCATCGCCCGGGTGCGCACCTCGGCATCGTCGATGGTCTTGCTGGCCTCGGCCAGCTTCTTCTTGGTCTTGGCCAGCACATCGCCGAACTTGCCGAACTCGGTCTTGACGGCGCCCAGCACCTCCCAGACCTCGGCGCTGCGTTTCTCCAGCGCCAGGGTGCGGAAGCCCATCTGCAGGCTGCTCAGCGTGGCCAGCAGCGTGGTGGGGCCGGCCAGCATCACCTTGTGGTCACGCTGCAGCGCCTCCATCAGGCCGGGGCGGCGCAGCGCCTCGGCATACAGGCCCTCGGTGGGCACGAACAGGATGCCGAAGTCGGTGGTGTGGGGCGGCGCGACGTACTTGGCGCGGATGGTGCGCGCCTCCAGCTTCAGCTGGGTCTCGATGCCCTTGCCGGCGGCCTCGGCCGCCACCGGGTCGGCCCGATCTTGCGCGTCGAGCAGGCGTTCGTAGTCTTCACGCGGAAACTTGGCATCGATCGGCAGCCACAGCGGCACGCCATCGCTGCGCTGGCCCGGCAGGCGGATGGCGAACTCCACCCGCTCGTTGCTGCCCGGCACCGTGGCCACGTTGGCGGCGTACTGCTCGGGCGTGAACACCTGCTCCAGCAAGCCGGCGAGCTGCACCTCGCCGTAGATGCCGCGGCTCTTCACGTTGGTCAGCACGCGGTTGAGCGAGCCGACATCGCGCGCCAGGGACTGCATCTCGCCCAGACCCTTGTGCACCTGCTCCAGCCGCTCGGCCACCTGCTTGAAGCTTTCGCCCAGGCGCTGCTCCAGCGTGGCGTGCAGCTTCTCGTCGACGGTGGCGCGCATCTGCTCCAGCTTGGCCTCGTTGCCCTGCTGCAGCAGGGTGAGGCGGCCCTCCACCACCTGGCGCACCTCGGCCAGGCGGCGCTCGTTGGCTTCGCTCAGGGCCTTGATCTGCTCGGTCAACGTGGCGGACAGGCGTTGCAGGGCATCGGTGGTGGCTGCGGCCTGGCGCTGCAGGGCCGTGTCCTGCGCCTCCCGTGCGGCCTGGCCCTGGGCCACCAGCTGGCTGCCGGCCTGGGCCAGTGCGGCCACCACCTGCTGCTGCAGGGTGGCCAGCTGGGTGCGAAAGGTGTCGATCTGCTCGTTCTGGGTGCGGGCGACATCACCGCTCTGCGCCAGCAGGGTCTGCTGGAACGTGGCCAGCGTGCCTTGCAGTTCGCTGCGGCCGCTGCGGGCACTGTCCTGCAGCTCCGTGCGCAGTTCGCGCCCGGCCTGCTCAGCCTGCGCGCGCTGGGCATCCACCGCCGTCTGCAAGGCCTGGCGCAAGGATTCGGTGGTGGCACTGGTGTCCACGCGGCGGGTGGCCAGCCAGAGCAAGCCCAAGAGGTTCAACAGCGCCACACCCAGCAGCGCTGGCAACCACCAATCAGTCATCGGTGCATTCTCGCAGTCCACCACGGCCTTCAAAAAGCAAGCCGGGCCTGCGGCATTGCAGCCGCAGGCCCAGCCCAGCCTGGCGGGTGGTGTCCAGGGCCTGGTGCGCAGGCCCTGCAGGCGATCAGGCCTTGGCGATGTTGTCCGCGGTGAAGGGCATGCGGCGCAGGCGCTTGCCGGTCGCGGCGAACACCGCGTTGCCCACCGCCGGGCCGATCAGGGCCGTGGCCGGCTCGCCGATGCCACCGGGCTTTTCGCTGCTCTTGACGAGCACGATGTCGATCTGCGGCGCCTCGTGGTTGCGCATCACCCGAAAGGTGTCGAAGTTGCGCTGCTGCACCCGGCCCTTGTCGAGCGTGATGTCGCCCCACAGCACGCCGCCGAGACCGAAGATCACGCTGGACTGGATCTGCGCCTCGACGGTGTCGGGGTTGACCATCACCCCCAGGTCGGCCACCACGGTGACCTTGTGCACCACCGGCTCACCGTTCTTGACCGACACCTCGGCCACCTGGGCCATGTAGGTGTCGTAACCTTCCATCAGGCTCACGCCGCGGAAGCGCCCGGCCGGTGCCGGTGTGCCCCAGCCCGCCTTGGCCGCGGCCTGCTTGAGCACGTTGGCCATGCGCGGCTGGCCGTCGAGCAGCGACAGCCGGTAGGCCACCGGGTCCTGCCCGGCCGCAGCGGCGCATTCGTCGATGAAGGTCTCGTTGGCGAACGCATTCATGTTGTGGCTGACTGCACGCCAATAGCCCACCCGCACGCCGGCGTCGTGCTTGACCACATCCTGCCGGATGACCGGGATGTTGTAGAGCGGCGTGGCGGCCTCGGTCATCAGGCCGTCGGGTGCCTCGGGCGGCAGGCCGAAGGCACGCGCGGTGACCGACTGCGCCGCCACGCGCCAGGTCATGGCTTGCGGCTTGCCGTCGGGGCCAATGGACGCCGCCAGCTGGTGCACCGACAGCGGCCGGTAGAAGTCGTGGGTCATGTCGTCCTCACGGCTCCAGATCAGCTTGACCGGCTTGTTCGGCACCGCCTTGGCAATCTGCGCGGCCTGCAGGATGTAGTCGAAATCGATGCGCCGGCCGAAGGCGCCGCCCAGGAAGGTGTTCTCCACCGACACGTTCTCGGGCTTGAGGTCGAGCATCTTGGCCACCGCACCCTGCACCGCATCCGGCCACTGAGTGGGGCCGGCCATGCGCATGCGGTCACCCTGGAAGTGGGCGGTGTAGTTCATCGGCTCCATCGGCGCGTGGCTCAGGTTCTGCGTGCGGTACTCGGCGCGCACCACCTTGGCTGCCGCCGCCACCGCCGCGTCGGCGTCTCCGGCTGCCTTGTGCGGAATCGGCTTGCCCGAGGCCAGCGCCGCCTGGGTGCCGGCGAACATCGCCGCGGTGTCGAGGTTGGCGTTCGCGCCCTCGTCCCACTGCACCTTCAGCAGCGTGCGCGCCTTCACGGCATGCCAGTAGGTGTCGGCCACCACCGCCACGCCATCTGGAATCTGCACCACGTCGACCACGCCAGGGGCGGCCTTGGCTTGCGCGCCGTCGAAGCTCTTGACCTTGCCACCCTGCACTGGCGACATCTCCAGGCTGGCGTACAGCATGCCGGGCATCTTGACGTCCATGCCGAAGTTGGCGGTGCCGTTGACCTTGGCCGGGGTGTCGAGCCGGGTGGTCTTCTTGCCAACGATGCGGAACTGGCTCGGGTCCTTCATGGCCGGCTTCTCCGGCACCGGCAGCTTCGAGGCCGCCTCTGCCAGCTGGCCGTAAGTGGCCTTCTTGCCGCCCGGGCCGGTGACCACGCCGTTGTCGGCCTTCAGGCTGGCGGCGTCGACCTTCCACTGCTGCGCAGCGGCAGCCACCAGCATCTCACGCACCTGGGCGCCGGCCAGGCGCAGCTTGTCGTAGCCCTCGCGCACCGAGGTCGAGCCGCCGGTGAGCTGCAGGCCGAAGATCAGCGCATTGCCGTACACCTTGCCCGGGGGCGCAAACGCCACCTTGACCTTCTGGATGTCGACATTGAGCTCTTCGGCGATCAGCATCGGCATGCTGGTGTACACGCCCTGGCCCATTTCGGCGCGCGCCGAGATCAGGGTGATGGTGTTGTCGTCGGCGATGTGCACCCAGGCGCTGGGGGTGTGCAGCAGGCCGGCAGCCTGCGCCGGGCCGGCAGCCGGCAGCGTGAAGCCGACCATCAGGCCACCACTGAAGGCGGCGGAGGTCTGCAGGAAACCACGGCGGGCGTTGGAAATCTTGGACATGGTGCGCTCCTCAGGCCTTGGCGCCGCGCATTTCGGCGGCAGCCGTCTTGATGGCAGCGCGAACGCGCACATAGGTGCCACAACGGCAGATGTTGCCCGCCATGGCGGCGTCGATCTGGTCGTCCGTGGGGTTCTTGTTGGTGGCCAGCAGGGCAGCGGCACTCATCAACTGGCCGCTCTGGCAGTAGCCGCACTGCGGCACGTCGTGCTGGATCCAGGCCTTCTGCAGCGGGTGGTTGTTGTTGCGCGACAGGCCCTCCACCGTCGACACCAGCTTGTTGGCCACCGCCGACAGCGGGGTGGAACAGGAACGCGCCGGTTGCCCGTTCACGTGCACGGTGCAGGCACCGCACAGGGCTGCACCACAACCGAACTTGGTGCCGGTCAGGCCCACTTCGTCGCGGATGACCCACAGCAGTGGGGTGTCGGGCTCGGACTTCGCCTGCACAGGCTTGCCGTTGATCTTGAATGCGATGCTCATCGTGTCTCCTCGTCTCGTTGGACGCGCCTCCAGCGCGCCAGACGATGGTGCAGCGCCGCAGCGCTGCGCCACGAGAGGGCAAACCCGTGACACCCCCAGCCGGCACTGCGCCAGCCTGCATCAGGTGCAGGCCGCTGCGCCGCGCAGCCGCGGGTTGCTAGGGCGCCTGCAGCACCTGCGGGTTCAGTGCCGTCGGCGGCCGGCCACCGCCCAGCGCAGCCACCAGGTTGGCCGCCGCCAGGTCGGCCATGGCGCGCCGGGTGCGCAGGCTGGCGCTGGCGATGTGCGGCGTCAGCACCACGTTGGGCACGGTCAGCAGATCGGGGTGCACCGCCGGCTCACCCTCGAACACGTCCAGCCCGGCGGCGGCGATGCGCCGCTCACGCAAGGCCACGGCCAGCGCCGCATCGTCGACCACGCCGCCGCGGGCGATGTTGGTCAGCGTGGCGGTGGGCTTCATCAGTGCCAGATCGGCCGCGGCCACGAGGTGGTGCGACGCCGGGCTGTAGGGCACCACGATCACCAGGTGGTCGGCCTCGCGCAACAGGGTGGCCTTGTCGACCCAGCGGGCGCCCAGTTGCTGCTCGATGGCCGCGTCGAGCCGGCTGCGGTTGTGATAATCCACCCGCATGCCGAAGCCCAGCGCGCCGCGCCGGGCAATTGCCTGGCCGATGCGGCCCATGCCCAGCACGCCCAGCGTGGCGCCGTGCACATCGGCGCCGGCAAACATGTCGTAGGACCAGTGGGACCAGCGGCCCGAGCGCAGGAAGTGTTCGCTCTCGGCGATGCGCCGGGCGGTGGCCATCATCAGCGCAAAGCCGAAGTCGGCGGTGGTCTCGGTCAGCACGTCGGGTGCGTTGCTCACCAGCACGCCGGCGGCGGTGCAGGCCGGCAGATCGATGTTGTTGTAGCCCACGGCCATGCTGCACACCGCCCGCAGGCTGGGCGCAGCGGCCAGCAGGGCCGCGTCGATACGGGGGCTGCCAGCCACCATCAGGCCTGCTGCCCCCTGGGCGCGGGCGGCCAGGCTGGCGGGCGACCAGTCGATGGGGGTGGCGGTGCCACAGGGCGCATCCACCTCGAAGTGCGTGGACAGCGCCGCCAGCACCTCGGCAAACATCGGGATCGTGACCAGGACGCGGGGTCGGGATGACGTTGTCATGTCAGCGCATCCAGATGAAGGTCAGCACGACGAACAGCGGCACCAGGATGCCGAACGACCAGGCCATGTAGCCGAAGAAGCTGGGCATGCGCAGCCCGCGGTCCTCGACGATGGCCTTGACCATGAAGTTGGGCGCGTTGCCGATGTAGCTGTTGGCGCCCATGAACACCGACCCGGCGGAGATGGCCGCCAACGTGGTCGCCAGCGGCCCCATCAGCGCGGCGGGGTCGCCGCCGGCCAGGTTGAAGAACACCAGATAGGTGGGCGCGTTGTCCAGAAAGGAGGACAGCATGCCCGAGAACCAGAAGTAGGCCCAGGGCATCGGCTGGCCATCGGAGCCGGTGACCGAACGCGCCACCGCGGCGAAGGCACCGGCCTCGCCTGCCTTGAGGATGGCCAGCACCGGCAGCATCGTGACGAAGATGCCGATGAACAGCTTGGCCACCTCTTGCATCGGCGCCCAGCCGAACTGGTTGTCACGGCGCACGCTGGCGGGCGTGAGCCGCAATGACAGCAGGGTGACGCCGACCAGCGCGACATCACGCACCAGGTTCTGCAGCGCCACCGGCGTGCCGGCAATGTTGAATTCGATGCCGGGCTTCCAGGTGCCGCTGATCAGCACCAGCACCACCACCGCGCCCAGCAGCACGAAGTTGATGCTGCCTTCGGCGCCGAAGCGTTTGGTGGTGTCGGGTGTCGGGTCGACTGGCATCACGCCCTCGCGGCGGTACCAGTGGCTGTCGAGCAGGTAGAAGATCGTCAGCAGCGACACCAGCATGAACAGCGTCTCGGGCCACAGGTGCTGCGCCGTCCAGAAGAAGGTGACGCCCTTCAGGAAGCCCAGGAACAACGGCGGGTCGCCCAGCGGCGTGAGCGAGCCGCCGATGTTGCTGACGATCAAGATGAAGAACACGAACACATGCACCGTGTGTTTGCGGTTGTCGTTGGCGCGGATCAGCGGGCGGATCAGCAGCATCGACGCGCCGGTGGTGCCCATCAGGCTGGCCAGCACCGCCCCCAGGGCCAGGATGGTGGTGTTGGTCAGCGGGCTGCCGTGCAGGTTGCCGCGGATGTAGATGCCGCCCGACACCGTGAACAGCGCGGTCAGCAGGATGATGAACGGCAGGTACTCCGCCACCAGGGTGTGCACGAGCGCCTGTGCTGCCATGCCGGGGCCGAACAGGCCTGCAAACGGCAGCAGCATGGCCAGTGACCAGCCTGCCGCCACCTTGCCGAAGTGGTGGTGCCAGAACTGCGGCACCAGCAGCGGCATCAGCGCGATCGACAGCAGCATGCCGGCAAACGGCAGGCCCCACCAGGCAGTGAGCGCGGCACCGTCGATCTCGGCCGCCTGGGCCAGGGCGGAAGCGGCGCAGAGGCCGAGAAACACTGTCAGGCGACCAGCGCGCATGGGATCTCCGGATGTTGTTGTCGATGTCAGGAAGCCGGCGCGATTCTAGGGACGGGCACCAACCGCCGCGGCCCTACAGAGCGCTGCCGCAGCGTGCAGCGGCGCCAGCAGCGCAGCCAGCCAGCCAGCCAACCATCAGCCGGATTGTTCCAGCCAGCGGTGGCCGGGGCTGTCACCCTGCTGCCACGCCGACCACGCGGCGTGCGCCAGTTGCACCGTGCGCAACTGCACCGCCACCGTGGTGTGGATGTCACGCCCGTAGCCGCCAGCCATGGTGACGGCCACCGGCACGCGGCGGCGACCCAGCCAGTCGAACACCCGGCGGTCGCGCTCGGCCAGGCCCGCATCGGTGAGCTTCAACCGGCCCAGGCGGTCGCCCTCGTGCGGGTCGGCACCAGCCAGGTAGAAGGCCAGGCCGGGCGGTCCGCCACCGTCCAGTTGGCGCTGCCAGGCCTGGGCCAGCGCCGCGTCCAGCGCAGCCAGGTAGGGCGCGTCGGTGCAGCCATCGGGCAGGTCGACATCCAGGTCACTGGCCTCCTTGCGGAACGGAAAGTTTTTGGCGCCGTGCAGCGACAGGGTGAAGACCGAGGCGTCGTCACGCAGGATGGCAGCCGTGCCGTTGCCCTGGTGCACGTCCAGGTCGATCACCCACACCCGCAGGCCCTGGCGGTGGTGGCGGAAGACCTCGGCCTGCATCAGCCGGGCGGCCACCACCACGTCGTTGAACACGCAGTAGCCAGACCCCTTGTCGGCGTAGGCATGGTGGGTGCCGCCGGCCAGGTGCAGGGCCACGCCGCCGGCGCCTGCCGTGTCGAGTGCCGACCGCGCCGCGGCGATGGTGGCGCCCACCGACCGCAGGCTGCGCGACACCATGCGCTCGCTCCAGGGAAAGCCGATCTCACGCTGCGCCGCCGCGCTGAGCGTGCCCTGCAACACCGCGCCGATGTAATCGGGCGTGTGGGCCAGCGCCAGTTCGCCTTCGGTGGCCGGCGGCGCCTCGGTGACGGTCACTGCCGGGCACTCGGCCTCCACCCGGTCGCGCAGCAGCTGGTACTTGGGCATCGGGAAGCGGTGCCCCGGCGGCAGGTCCATCGAGAAGCGGGCATTGCTGTAGACATGCATCGGCCAATTGTCCACAGCCGCGCTGTTCAGAGTCGCACCCCTAGTTTGCTGCACCGCAACAAAAACAGCTTGCAATCCCCGTTGCGGTGCCTATACTTCAGTTCATGTTGCGGTGCAGCATGTCAGGTGAAAGCCAGCGCCCACCGCCCAAGGATTTCGCCCCCCTGTCTCTCTTCACACACTGGAGCCCCCCAATGAACTTCATGACCGCTGACCAATTTGCCGCCGCCAACAAGGCCAACCTCGAAACCCTGTTCGGCCTGACCCACAAGGCGTTCGAAGGCGTCGAAAAGCTGGTGGAGCTGAACCTGCAAGTCGCCAAGGCCACGCTGGCCGAGTCGGCCGACAACGCCAAGGCCGTGATGTCGGTCAAGGACGCGCAAGAACTGCTGGCCCTGCAAGCCAGCATGCTGCAGCCGTCGGCCGAAAAGGCCGCAGCCTACAGCCGCCACCTGTACGACATCGCCACCAGCACCAGCAGCGAGTTCACCAAGACCGCCGAAGTCCAGATGGCCGAGCTGCAGAAGAGCTTTGCTGGCCTGGTCGACGGTGCCCTGAAGAACGCCCCTGCCGGCAGCGAGCAGGCCGTCACGCTGGTGAAGTCGGCCATGACCGCCGCCAACAACGCCTACGAAAGCGTGCACAAGGCTGCCAAGCAGGCCGCTGACATCGCCGAAGCCAACTTCACCGCCGTGACCAACACCGCCGTGAAGGCCAGCCAGGCCGCGGCCAAGACCGCCAAGCGCGCCGCCTGATCCATTCCTGGCGCCGCCTGATTCGTTTCGGGCCCAGCGCTGGCGAGGATTGTCTCCTCGGTACCCCCGAAGATCGCTTCCGGGTACCCTTGGCCTAGCGGCTCTGCCGCTAGGCCTTTTTGCTGTCTGGGCGGGGTTGAGGCGGCATCACAGCGCCCCCGCCGCGATGCGCTGGCGCAGCGCTGGCAAGGCAGCAGTGGCGGCCTCGCGGCCGGAATCGATGGCCCGCTGGCGTGCGGTGAAGTCGGCGCTCGACACGCCCACCAGCCGCGGACGCAGCACCACGTCGGCGTCCTTCAGTTCCCATTGGTTGATGCTGCGGCCCATGATGGCGAAGGTCTGCAGCAGCAGCTTGAACGGATCGCTGGTGGCATTGCCGTCGGGCGGGCTGGAAATGTCGACTGCGATCACCAGCTCGGCGCCCATCTGGCGCGCAAACCGCACCGGCACCGGCGACACCAGGCCGCCATCCACGTATTCACGTGTGCCGATCTTCACCGGCTGGAAGATCGCCGGCACGGCGCTGGATGCCCGCACCGCCGCACCCACATCCCCGCGCCGGAACAACACGGCCTCGCCACTGTCCAGATCAGTGGCCACGATGCCCAGCGGCCGGGCCAGTTGCTCGATGGGTTTGCCGCCGGTCTGCTCCCGCACGTAGCGCGCCAGCGCTTCTCCGCGGATCAGACCACGTCCAGGGAAGGCCCAGTCGGTGATGGCCGACTCGTCCATCGCCAGCGCCAGGCGGGCCAGTGCGGCGCCGTTGCGGCCGGCTGCGAACAGCGCCGCCACCAGGCTGCCCGCCGACGTGCCGGCCACCAGATCCACCGGGATGCCGGCTTCCTCCAGCACTTGGATCACGCCGATGTGCGCAAAGCCGCGCGCCGCGCCACCGCCCAGCGCCAGGCCGATGCGCAGCGGACGCGGTGGCGCCTTGGGCGGCGGTGCGGGCGGCGGTGGCGGGCTGGGCATGGGGGCAACAGGTGCTGTCTGGCAGCCCGCCAGCCCCGCAGCGGCCGCCCAGGCCAGCAGGCTGCGGCAGGAGTCGCGTCGGTTCATCGCCCGATTGTAGGAAGCGTGGCTGCGCAGCAACCTCCCGTTTATTACCCAAAGAAATAAACAACCAACCAATCAATCGTTCCAAAACATATGGACGATCCGTACAGTACGGTCCTTCGCAGCGAAAGGGGTCCATGCAGCCACAATGCCGGCGGCCCTTTCCGCTCCATTGACCACCCAGACGATGTACGCCTACACCGATTTCGACCGCCAGTTCGTGCACGCCCGTGCCGCGCAGTTCCGCGACCAGTTGCAGCGCCATTTGGCGGGCGCGCTGCCAGAAGACGACTTCAAGGCCCTGCGCCTGCAGAATGGCTGGTACGTGCAGCGCCACGCGCCGATGCTGCGCGTGGCCGTGCCCTACGGCGCGCTGAGCGCGCGACAACTGCACACGCTGGCCGACATCGCCCGCGTGCACGACCGCGACTACGGCCACTTCACCACCCGCCAGAACCTGCAGTACAACTGGATCCCGCTGACCCAGGCCGCGGACGTCATGGACAAGCTGGCGGCGGTGGACATGCACGGCATCCAGACCAGCGGCAACTGCATCCGCAACATCACCAGCGACGCGCTGGCCGGCGTGGCCGCCGACGAGATCGTCGACCCGCGCCCGTATTGCGAGGTGATGCGCCAGTGGAGCACGCTGCACCCGGAGTTCGCCTTCCTGCCCCGCAAGTTCAAGATCGCGGTGTCGGGCGCCGCCGAAGACCGCGCGGCCATCGGCTGGCACGACGTCGGCCTGCAGCTGAAGAAGAACGCAGCCGGCGCCATCGGCTTCCAGGTGCTGGTGGGCGGCGGCATGGGCCGCACGCCGCTCATCGCCAGCGAGATCCGCGCCTTCCTGCCCTGGAACCAGATCCTGTGCTATCTGGAAGCCATCGTGCGGGTCTACAACCGCTACGGCCGGCGCGACAACGCCTACAAGGCGCGCATCAAGATCCTGGTGAAGGCCGAGGGCCAGAAGTACTTCGACGCGGTGGAAGCGGAGTTCGACCGCATCCTGGCCGACGACGTGGGCGCCGGGCTGCAGCTGATCCCCCAGACCGAGTTCGACCGCATCGCCGCCAGCTTTGCACGCCCGGCCGGTGTGGTGCCCGGTGCCGACCTGCCGGTGCCAGCCGACGCCCCACTGCCCTACCAGCGCTGGCTGCAGCGCAACGTGCATGCGCACCTGGTGCCGGGCTACAAGGCGGTGACCCTGTCGCTCAAGCGTGCCGGCCTGCCGCCGGGCGACGCCACGGGCGACCAGATGGACGCGGCCGCCGCGCTGTCCGAGCACTACAGCCTGGGCGAGCTGCGCGTCAGCCACGACCAGAACCTGGTGCTGCCCTGGGTGCGCCAGGCTGACCTGCCCGCGCTGTTCGAAGCCGCCCGCGCGGCCGGCTTCGCCACGCCCAACATCGGCCTGATCACCGACATGATCAACTGCCCGGGCGGTGACTTCTGCGCCCTGGCCAATGCCCGCAGCATCCCGGTGGCCGCGGCCATCACCGAGCGCTTTGCCGACCTGGACGAGGTCTACGACATCGGCGACATCGACCTGCACATCAGCGGCTGCATCAACAGCTGCGGCCACCACCACAGCGGCCACATCGGCATCCTGGGCGTGGACAAGGACGGCAGCGAGTGGTACCAGGTGTCGCTGGGCGGGTCCGACGGCAGCACCATCAGCGGTGAGGCGGTGGCCGGCAAGGTGATCGGCCCGTCATTCGCCGCCGAGGAAGTGCCCGACGTGATTGAAGCGGTGATCGACATCTTCCGCGCCCAACGCCTGGCGGGCGAGCGTTTCATCGACACCGTGCGCCGCATCGGCCTGCCGCCCTTCAAGGCCGCCGCCGACGCGCAGCGCCACCTGACCGCGGCCCATTGACCCGCGTGACCACCATGCAATTCATCAGCCACGCTTCCCAAGACCCCTGGCACGCCGCTGGCGGCGAAGACGGCCCGCAACCCCATCCGCCGGTGCGTGCCCACAGCCTGCTGACGCTGGAACAGTGGCATGCGGTGCGCGAGACCTGGCCGGCCGATGTGCCGGTCGGCATCAGCCTGGCCAACACCGTCGACATCGAGACGCTGGCGGCGGACTTGCCACGCATCGGTTTGGTGGTGCTGCATTTCCCCAAGTGGGTCGACGGCCGCGCCTACACCCAGGCGCGGTTGCTGCGCGCCCGCTACCGCTTTCGCGGTGAGGTGCGCGCCACCGGCGACGTGCTGGTCGACATGGTGCCGCTGCTCGCCCGCACCGGCTTCAGCCAGGCGCAGCTGCGCGCCGACCAGAAGCTGGACGTGGCGCAGCGCGCGCTGGGCTTCTTCCCCGGCCACTACCAGGGCGACGTGCTGCAACCCAAGCCCGCCTTCGCCCGCGACCTGGCGCAGGAGGCCGGCCCCGCGGCCGAGCGCGCACGCGCCGAGTTGCACGCCGGGCAAGGTATCTGAAAGATCGGACCATGACTGCCATCGCCCTTTACGCCCGCGCCACGGCCGGCTTCGATGACCGGGTCGTTGCGACGCTGCAGCGGCTGCGCGGCGCTGCAGCGTCGCACCCCGGTACCGTCGTGCAAGCCACCAGCCTGGGCGCCGAGGACATGGTGGTCACCGACCTGATTGCCCGCCACGAGTTGCCGATCACCATCGCCACGCTGGAGACCGGCGCGCTGCACGCCGAAACGGTGACCCTGATCGGCACCATCAGCCAGCGCTACGGCGTGCCGGTGGCGGTGTTCAAGCCGCAGGCCGACGCGGTGGTGCAGTTCGTCAAGACCCACGGCCCGGAAGCGATGGTCCAGAGCCTGGCGCTGCGCAAGGCCTGCTGCGGCATCCGCAAGATGGAGCCGCTGGGCCGCATGCTGGCCGGCCAGACCGCCTGGGTGACGGGCTTGCGCCGTGCACAGAGCAACGCCCGCGGCGAGGTGCCGTTCGAGGAAGCCGACGATGCCGGCCGCGCCAAGCTGAACGTGCTGGCCGACTGGAGCTGGGCCGATGTCTGGCACTACATCCAGGCGCACGGCGTGCCCTACAACCCGCTGCACGACCAGTTCATGCCCAGCATCGGCTGCGCGCCGTGCACCCGCGCCATTGCCGTGGGCGAGCCGTTCCGTGCCGGGCGCTGGTGGTGGGAGGATGAATCGCTGAAGGAATGCGGCCTGCATGTGAAGCAGGACGCTGCGGTGTCGATGATCGCCAACCTCGAAGGACAGCAGGCATGAACGCCCGCGTGAATCTGGACACCCTGCTGCCTGACCTGGACCAGCGGCACCTGGACTGGCTGGAAGAGGAAGCCATCTTCATCCTGCGCGAGGTCGCGGCCAGCTTCGAGCGCCCTGCCCTGTTGTTCTCGGGCGGCAAGGACAGCTGCGTGGTGCTGCGCCTGGCCGAGAAGGCCTTCAAGACGCGAATCCAGGGAAATGACTTCAAGGGCAAGCTGCCCTTCCCGCTGCTGCATGTGGACACCGGCCACAACTTCCCCGAGGTGATCAGCTTCCGCGACCAGCGCGTGGCCGAGATGGGCGAGCGCCTGGTGGTGGGCCACCTGGACGACAGCATGCGGCGCGGCACGGTGCGCCTGGCCCACCCGCTGGAATCACGCAACGGCCACCAGACGGTGACGCTGCTCGAAGCCATCGAGGACCACCGCTTCGACTGCCTGATCGGCGGCGCCCGGCGCGACGAAGAGAAGGCGCGCGCCAAGGAGCGCATCTTCAGCCACCGCGACAGCTTCGGCCAATGGCAGCCCAAAGAGCAGCGGCCTGAGCTGTGGACGCTGTTCAACACCCGCCACCGCCCCGGCGAACACTTCCGCAGTTTCCCGATCAGCAACTGGACCGAGCTGGATGTGTGGCTGTACATCGCCCGCGAGAACATCCCGCTGCCCGGCCTGTACTTCAGCCACCAGCGCCAGGTGATGCGGCGCAAGGGCCTGCTGGTGCCGCTGACCGAGGTGACGCCGCCCGAGGCCGGCGAGACGGTGGAGACCGCCACCGTGCGCTTCAGAACCGTCGGCGACATGACCTGCACCTGCCCGGTGGAAAGCGACGCCGGCACGGCCGCCGACATCGTGGCCGAGACCCTCACCGTGACGGTGAGCGAGCGTGGCGCCACCCGCATGGACGACCGCACCAGCGACGCCAGCATGGAGCGGCGCAAGAAAGAGGGCTACTTCTGATGAGCGCCGTGCTGAAACCCATCGAGCAGGTGGCCGACCACCGTGCCTTGCGCTTCCTCACCGCCGGCAGCGTGGACGACGGCAAGAGCACACTGATCGGCCGCCTGCTGTTCGACAGCCAGGCCATCCTGGCCGACCAGTTGCAGAACCTGGAGAAGCGCGCCGCAGGTGCGCCGGTCGACCTGAGCCTGCTGACCGACGGCCTGGAGGCCGAGCGCGAACAGGGCATCACCATCGATGTGGCCTACCGCTACTTCGCCACCCGCAGCCGCAAGTTCATCATCGCCGACGCCCCCGGCCACGAGCAGTACACCCGCAACATGGTGACGGCTGCGGCGGGCAGCGATGCGGCGGTCGTGCTGGTCGACATCACCAAGATCGACTGGAAGTCGGGCGCGCCGGTGCAACTGCTGCCGCAGACCCGACGCCACGCCCTGCTGGCCCACCTGCTGCGCGTGCCCAGCATCGTGTTCGCCGTCAACAAGCTGGACGCGGTCGACGACCCTGAGCGTGCATTCCGCGCCACCCAGGTCGCGCTGCTGGCATTTGCGGCCGAGGCCGGCATCACCACGGTGGCGGCCACCATCCCGGTGAGCGCGCTGCGCGGCGACAACGTCACGGTGCCGCTGGATGTGCCCTGGTACCGCGGCCCCAGCCTGCTGCAACTGCTGGAACGCCTGCCCACGACGCAGGAGCGCACCGAAGGCAGCCTGCTCCAGCCGGTGCAGTACGTGGCGCGCGACGAGGCCGAAGCGGGCCAATCGGCCCAGGGCGCCGGCCACCAACCGCGGGTGTTCTGGGGCCGCATCGCCCATGGCAGCGTGCGGCCGGGCGACGCGGTGCAGGTGTTCCCCAGTGGTGAACAGGCGGTGGTGGCTGCGGTGCGCCGTGCAGGCAGCGCCGTGGCCAGCGCGCAGGCCGGTGAATCCGCCGGCATCGTGCTGGACCGGCAGTTGGACATTTCGCGCGGCGACTGGATCGCCAGCCCCGGCGGCCTGCAGCCGGCGCAGCAGTTCACCGCCACCCTGGCCTGGCTGGACACCGAACCCGCCACCGTGGGCCGCAAATACTGGGTGCGCCACGGCAACCGCTGGGTGCAGGCGCGCATCAGTGCCATCGCCCACCGGCTGGACATCCACAACCTGCAGCCGGTGGACGCCGAGCAGTTGCAGGTCAACGAGATCGGCGAAGTCACCATCACGCTGCAGCAACCGCTGCCGGTGGAGCCCTTCGCCAGCAACCGGGTGGGCGGCGCACTGATCGTCGTCGACCCCGCCAGCAACCGCACCAGCGGGGCCCTGCTGGTACGCTCGGCCGGGTGACCTGGCCCGACACCCTGCCCGATGTCGCCGGTGCCCCGCCCGGGGCCCGTGTGGTCTTCATCGGCGCCGGCCCCGGAGCGGCTGACCTGATCACCGTACGCGGCGCGCAGCGCCTGGCCCAGGCCGAGGTGGTTCTGTTCGACGCCTTGACCGACCCCGCCCTGCAGGGGCTGGCACCCCAGGCCCGCTGGGTGGACGTGGGCAAGCGTGGCTTCGGTCATGCCACCGGCCAGCAGGCCATCAACGCACTGTTGGTGCAGGCCGCGCTGGACCATGCCCGGGTCGTGCGGCTCAAAGGGGGCGACCCCAGCGTCTTCGGCCGGCTGGAAGAAGAGATGGCCGCGCTGCAGCAGGTCTACATCGCATTCGAGGTGGTGCCGGGCGTCAGCGCCGCGCTGGCGGCCGCCGCGGGCACGCAGCGCCCGCTGACCCGGCGCGGCACCGGCCGCAGCGTCAGCCTGACCACCGCCATGACCCACCTGGGCACGCTGCAGGCCACCCGCACCGCCGACACCGAGGTGTTTTACATGGCTGGCCGCCAGCTGGGCGCGCTGTCGGCCAAACTGCGCCAGGCCGGCTGGCCCGGCGCCACGCCGGTGTGCGTGGTCTCACGCGCCGGCTGGCCTGACGCCCTGACCACAGACCACACCGTGGCCAGCCTGGCCGATGCCACCGCGCCCCATGCCGACCGGCCGGCGGTGGTGACGGTGGGCGCAGGCGCCCGGCCCGTGGCGGAGCCAGTCGCCCCCGAAGACCCCTGACCACGCGCGGCGACACACGGCCGCCGGGCCGCACGCCGCATAAAATCATTCCGTCTGCTCCTGGCGCGCCCTGTGCCACCAGGCCACCCGCCCACCACAACACCAACGCAACATGACCCATGTCGTCCTCGAATCGTGCATCCGCTGCAAGTACACCGACTGTGTCGACGTGTGCCCGGTCGACTGCTTCCGTGAAGGCCCGAACTTCCTGACCATCGACCCCGACGAGTGCATCGACTGCGCGGTCTGCATCCCCGAATGCCCGGTCAATGCCATCCTGCCCGAGGAAGACGTGCCGGCCGACCAGATGGCGTTCATCAAGCTCAATGCCGACCTGGCCAAGAACTGGCCCAGCATCACCAAGCGCAAGACGCCGCTGCCGGATGCCGACGACTGGAAAGACCGCAAGGACAAGCTGTCCGAGCTGATCCGCTGAGCATCCATGCCCGGTGCTGACGCCACTGCCGGCGCGGTGGCCGCTGCGCCCATCACCTGTGACGCGCTGGTCATTGGCGCCGGCCCGGTCGGCCTTTTTCAGGTGTTCCAGCTCGGCCTGCAAGGCATTGCCGCCCATGTGGTGGACGCACTGCCCGCTCCAGGGGGCCAGTGCAGCGAGCTCTACCCCGACAAGCCGATCTACGACATCCCCGCGGTGCAGGTGTGCACCGGGCGTGAGCTGGTCGACCGGCTGCTGGCGCAGATCGCCCCATTCGCGCCGCGCTTCCACCTGAGCCAGGAAGTGGCCAGCCTGCAGCCGCGCGACGATGGCTGTTTCGACGTGGTCACCAGCACCGGCCAGCAGTTCATCGCCCGCAGCGTGTTCATCGCCGCGGGCGTGGGTGCCTTTCAGCCGCGCAAGCTGCAGGCCGACGGTGCCGACGGTCTGCCTGACGGCCAACTGCTGTACCGCCTGCCCACCCCCTGCGCCTTGGCGGGCCGCCAGGTGCTGGTGGTGGGCGGGGAAGACGGCGCTGTGCAGGCTGCCGTGGCGCTGGCCGACTGCATGGGAGACGCCGCCATGGCGCCGGCGGGCATCACCCTTCTGCACCGCCGCGCCATGCTGACGGCCGATACCGAACAGTTGGCCCGCCTGCAAGCCCACATCGATGCCGGCCGGGTGCGGTTTCAGGTGGGGCAGGTGCTGTCGGTGCACACCTCCTCAGGCCAAACCGCCCAGCTGACCAGCGTGCAGCTGGCCGATGCCGATGGCCAGACACTGCAACTGGCCACCGACACCTTGCTGGTGCAACTGGGCATCAGCCCGAAGCTGGGGCCGATCAGCCAGTGGGGCCTGGCAATGGAGCGCCGGCTGGTGGTGGTCGATGCCGCGCGCTTCGAGACCAGCACGCCGGGCATCTTTGCGGTGGGCGACATCGTCAGCTACCCGGGCAAGAAGAAGCTGATCCTCTGCGGCTTCCATGAGGCCACGCTGGCCGCGTTTGCCGCCGTGGCCCGCTTGCGCCCCGACGAGCCGGTGCTGCTGCAATACACCACCACCAGCCCGCGCCTGCACCAGCGCCTGGGCGTGGCCACACCGCCCAGGCCGGGCCGCTGAGGCTACCGCCGCATCACCGCCGTACACCAGGCGGCTTGCACTATCATCGCGCCGCTGCGGCCCCCCGGGTCGCGGCACTTCGCTAGGGGTGTTGCATGGCTTGCGCCGTGCGACTGAGACAGTCCCTTTGAACCTGATTGAGGTAAACCCAGCGCACGCAACGTAAACTGCGCCGCAGGGGGTGCCAGGCGTGACAGCGAAGGTCTACAGCTACATCAGGTTCAGCGACGCCAAGCAGGCGGCCGGCGCCAGCAGTGAGCGGCAGGCAGCCTATGCAGCCAAGTGGGCAGCCGACCACGGCCTGGTGCTTGACGAACAGCTGAGCATGCGTGACGAGGGCTTATCAGCCTTCCACGAAAAGCACATCAAGGTGGGCGCGCTGGGCGTGTTCCTGGCTGCGGTTGAGGCCGGCCAGGTGGAGCGCGACAGCGTGCTGGTGGTCGAGGGGCTTGACCGCCTCTCACGCGCCGAGCCGATCCAGGCGCAGGCCCAGCTGGCGCAGATCATCAACGCCAGTATCAGCGTGGTGACGGCCAGCGACGGCAAGGTCTACAGCCGGGAGCGCTTGAAGGCGAACCCCATGGATCTGGTCTACAGCCTGCTGGTGATGATCCGCGCCCACGAGGAAAGCGACACCAAGAGCCGCCGCGTGCGTGACGCCATCCGCCGGCAGTGCGAGGGCTGGAAGGCCGGCACCTATCGCGGGCTGATCCGCTACGGCAAAACGCCCGGCTGGCTGCAGGTGATCGACGGCCGCTGGCACCTGATCGACGAGCGGACCGCCGCGATCCGCGCCGCAGTCGATATGTGCCTGCAGGGATTGGGCACCGGCCACATTGCCCGCCAGCTGCATGCCGCTGGACTGGCCAGCAGCGCCGCAGTGCCCACATCGGGCCACCTGACACGCCTGCTGACGCACCCTGCCCTTGTCGGCCAGAAGCTGCTGGACTTGGACGGCGAGACCCACGTGTTGGATGGCTACTACCCGCCGGCGCTGGATGCCGCCACTTGGCAAGCCCTGCAGCAGGCCCTGGCGCTGCGCGGACGCAAGGCGGTGAAGGGCGAGATCCCGTCGATCCTGACCGGCACCGGCGTGGCGGTGTGTGGCTACTGCGGCGGCCCCATGAAGGCGCAGACCATGGCCAACAAGCGGCGGCCCGATGGCACGCTGTCCGATGGCCACCGACGCCTGCAGTGCGTGCGGGTGAACTCCGGCGATGGCTGCCCGGTGCCCGGCAGTTGCTCGTCGGCGCCCATCGAGCGGGCGCTGATCGCCTACTGCAGCGACCTGGTCAACCTGCAGGTGCTGTACCGGAGCGATGCCACGGCAGTGCCGCGCGCCCAGCTGGCCACGGCGGCAGCCGATCTGGCCAAGGTCGACGCCCAGCTGCAGCGGCTGACCGACGCCCTGCTGGCCGACGATGGGCCTGCGCCGGCAACCTTCACCCGCCGGGCGCGAGAACTGGAACTGCAGCGCATCGCTGCAGCGGCTTCAGTGCAGGCATGCGAACTGGCTGTGGCGCAAGCTGCGCGTGCCGACATCACCGGCGCTGATGCGCGCTGGCGCAGCCTGGCCGCCGCTGTCGAGGCCCTGGACCACCACGCGCGCATGCAGGCCCGCCAGCTGGTGGTTGACACCTTCGAGCGGCTGGTGATCTACCGCAAGGGCGTGCGGGCCAACCAGCCCGGCGCCGGCCGCATCGACGTCTTGCTGGTGGCCAGGGGTGGAACGTCTCGCATGCTCAGTATCGACAAGGCCGGCGGGTGGCTGGCTGCTGAGGATCTGAAAGCAATCGCCCCGCCGCCCAGCGACAGCCAGTCGCCGCAAAAAGGAACACCATGAAGCCCCTGATCGCAACCCTGACGAAGACCTACCGCGACGAACCGCTGGTGGTGGTTGACAACCTACCGGGCGGCTTCGCAGAACTGCGCCCGGCTGAGCTGCGCGCGCTGGCCCGTGCGCTGGCCGCCATGGCTGACGACTGCGAGGCACGACCGATCAAGGCCAGGGGCTGGGCGCCGGCCAGGCGCCAGTACGGCATCGATGTTTGACCCCCGCCGGCGGGAAGCTGGCACTGGCCCAGCGGCAGCCCCGCTGTAGTCGGCCAGCCTGGTGATGCAACACCGGGCCAGCCTGACATCCACCCCGATCAAAAGGAGATCGACATGAATGCTTCCGAAAATATAGCGCCAGTGATGCCCGATGCGGCCATTGGCGACAAGGAGCCAATCAGCATCACGCCGGGTGGCCTAGCCGTTGACGCAGCAGGCAACCTAGCAGACATGCCGCGTGACATGGTGCATAGCATCAGCGGCGAATTGCTCGACGTTCTGACCCTGCTGCGGTGTGCGGAACAAGAGGTTGAGGAAATCGGCTCTGAAGGAAACGCTGACGGTCTGACAAGCGCCGACAGCCGCACCATCTCGTTGCTTACCATGACGAGCGACAAGGTGCGCAACATGCTGGTCAAGATCCGCCCATAGTCTGAAGGGCGGCATGACCAAGCGCAAGACCGGGGCAATCAACCCGGCCGGCATGCAGGCAACGTCGGGAGACGTGGCCAGGCAGCGCGCCCCTGCAGGGAGCCCCGCAGCAAATGTGTCAGAGCATGCGACTGATTGGGACTCGCGACTGGCCCGGCGCGAGTGCACGCTTGAGGATGCTCTCATGATGTCGCTGCACACCGGCACCTCGGCCAGCCCCTTCCTGATCGCGCAACTCGAGCGGGCCTTCCAGGAGCATCGTGAAGGGGGGCTCCAGCTGGCCGACTCCTTTGGATGCGACCGGCACGGAAACGAAGCCCAGGCGATTGTTTCCGAGCTGGTGGCGCGTCAGGTCTTTGCCCTGGTCAACGAGCTACACAGCCGCTATCCGAAGCGGCACCCAGAGCACCTACCCCTGAGCCGTGCCCACGCACGGACTCGGAAGTCCGGTTTGACCGCGTACAGCCGCGCCGGCCAGATCCTGTCCATGGGCGAGAGCGCAGTCGTCAAGCACTACACGCGTGGAAAGTCGTTACCCGATCATTTGAAGGGGGCGGGAATAGATTGAACGCTCGGCACCGCGCAGGATGGGCAACAACCCATCGGGCACCCATGCCACCTACCCAGCGAGACCGAGACACCACCCGTGCCACGGCGCAGCCTGCGAACTGCGAAGCTGAGCCCGACCACGTACTGGCAGGCATCGGCGCAGTCTTGGCCGGGCTTGCACCTGTGGTGTCGGGGCCATGGTCCCGCTGGCCCGACGCCACCAAGGGAGGCACTGTCGACAGCAGCCGCAAACGTCCATCGGCACGCGCAAGGCGCCCCGCCGCAGTGAACCCCACCGACCCTGTGAGCATCGTCACCGCGCTGAAGCGCTACGTCGACGATCTGCGCCGCGCCAGCGCCAACGACGAGTGCATCACCGTCACTGCTGGCGAGGTGCTGCATGGCATCGGCTTGGGGCAGTACACCGGGTTGACGGGCGATAGCCGCCGGCCAGTCGAGAAGCTCTGCCTGTCCACCCTGTTGGTGCTGGGCTTCGAGGCCGGCACGCGCGGCAAGGATCCAGTCACGCGACAGGTCAACCGCGTCTTCAGACTGTCGCCCGCGCCCATCATGGCGGCGGCCAGCGCCAGCCAATCGTCGACCGTGTCTGCAACGACACAGCCGGCTGCAACCGAGCCTGCCAGGCTCTGCAACACAAGGCCCACACGGACCGACCGCACGCAGCGAAGGATGGCTGCCGAAAAGCGTGCCAGGTCCGGGAACGATACGACGTGAGCCGCTGCGACCTGGCGCCCCAGGATGTCCGCCTGTCCACGTGTCCACGTGCACCGCAAAGAGTCCTGAGCCAGCTGCTACTGCAGCAGATCAAGACCCTCGGCGGAGCCACGACCAACGCAGGCCGGATGTCCACCGCGATTCACAGCCGGGCGTGTGCAGACGCCTGCAGACGTCTGGAGACGTCTAGCCTCACTCCACCAGTCTCTGTTTTCATTGGGACACCTGGACAGCAGAGTTTCGAGGGTCATCCCAGATCAAGGGAAGGACGGCGCAGCGGCAGGGCAAGACGACCCACGCTGGCCCGCAGGCGCCCCGCTGCTGGCCTGCAGTGCCGAACCTGCACCTTACCCCTTGACCGTGCCCGACGCCTCCCTGGTGGGGCGGGTACTAAGTCCCGCGCCTTCGCCCCGGAAACCGATCGGTTAGCCGGATTTCTGAGCGCGCAGGTATTGGGGGAGGGGGGGGTCTGCCATGCCTGATGACGCCTTCATGCGCACCCTCATCCAGCTGCGCTACCGCTGGGCCAGGCGCCGAGCCGTCGAACGAGCGCTTCGCAAAGTCACCAGTCGGCGCCGAGCGATACGCATCGCCCGGCTAATCCCTTGATCTTCAAACCTAACCCATGAGTACCATGACCACCACGACGAACACCGACGCCACGACAAGCGCTAAGCCCGAAACCCTTCAAGCACAGTTCCGGGCCTTTGCCTTGAGTGGCCTGCAGATCGGCACGACCATGGTGGCTGCACTGTCGCCTGCAGAGCGGCAGATGGTTGAGCGCGCGATCAAGGCTGGCGCCCACCTGCGTTTGGATTTCGGGCCGCTGCCTGCATTCGAGCATGTGCACTTGATGTTGATCGAACGTGAGGGCGCCCGCCACGGCCTGGCTTCCGTCAATCTGAACAACGGGCTTGTGCAGTGATGACACGGCGCTTCCGGGACGGCCGCCTGGTGCGTGCCCGCCGGTTGCGCCGCGCGAGTCTGCAGAACGCTCGAGACTTGGTGATTCAGCGACTGACTGGCATGGTTGATGCCGTAGATCGTTTCTCTCTCATGCTCGACGACCTGGCCAGCCAGGCGCAGAGCGCAGCGGTGATCGAACCGTCCGGTGTGACGGCTGCGGGATGCAGCACCAACACCAGCGGCCCGGCCACCGATCCTGATGGGCTGAGCGATGGCATCGGACGGGGGGAGCCCGGACCAGATGCGTTGCACCCAGGCAGGCCCACGGCGCCCAGCGCCACAACCAACCCACTTTTGAAAGCTCCCCATGAACTTCGAAACCGTCCTCAAGGCCCTCGACAAGATCGAGCCCAAACTTCAGCAGTTGCCCGAGCTGGCGACCCAGCAGCGCGAGCTGGCCGACCGCGTCATGATGCTTGAACAGAAGGGCAGCCGCCGCGCTGAAGACGCCGACACCCGCCAGCGGCTGGACGACGGCCCAGTCAACGGCATGACGATGCTGCGCACGGCGGCGGAGTTCAAGTCCTACTTCCGCACCGGCGAACCGACCCGCGTGGGCATCGGCGATTTTCTGCGCGGCCTGGCTGGCATGAGCACCACCGCCGCCGCTACGAAGGCGCTGAGCGTGGGCACCGACACCGCCGGCGGCTTTGCTGTGCCCCGCGCCACCTTCGGCGACATCATGGCTGCCCTGGTGCCTAACAGTGCGCTGCTGCAGGCTGGCACCCCGGTGATTCCGCTGGGTGACGCGAAGACCACGACCACCGCAGTGGTGAACACGATCCCGACTGCTGCCTGGCGACTGGAGAACGGGGTTATCGCTGAGTCCGACCCAACCTTCCGCGCTGTGGTGGCAACGCCGCAGAGCTTGAGCTTCCGATTCCGCGTATCTCGTGAGCTTCTGGCCGATGCGCCGAACATGAATCAGGCGCTGGAAATCGTGATCGCGCAGGCGCTGGCCAAGGAACTGGACCGCGCCGGGTTGCGCGGATCGGGCACCGCGCCGGAGCCGCGCGGCATCTTGAACACTGCCGGTGTCTACGTCGTCGGCAGTGGCACCAACGGCGCCGCCGGGCCTGGTTTCGACACCATCATCAGCACCTTGACCAACATCCTGCAGCAGGATGCGCCGATGCCGACGGCAGCGATCATGAGCCCGCGCAGCCGGATCAGGATCGCCGCTGGCGTGGACACGACCGGGCAGCCGAAGCAGAAGCCCGACATCCTGAACGCAATGCAGCTGCTGTCGTCATCGCAAGTTCCCAACAACCTGACGGTCGGGACTTCTTCTGATTGCTCAGAGCTTTTCATCGGAAATTTCTCGTGCATGGCGCTGCGGATGCGTGAGACGGTCAGCATCCAGATGCTGAACGAGCTGTACGCGGAGAACGGACAGATCGGTTTCGTCGGCCACGTTCGCGCCGACGTGTCGGTCTTCTACCCGGCGGCGTTTGCCGTCGTGACTGGCCTGCGGTGATCGATCATGATCGAGCTACTGCAGGCAGCCGAGGGCCTTCCGCCTGGCAACTACGGGCATTTCAGCCCGGACGATGAAGCGCGCTTGATCTGTGCGGGTCTGGCCAGGGTCACGAATGGCCCGGTGCCCGCCCTGAGCCATCGCCAGATCGTGGACTTCAACAGCATGCGGCATGCGTTGCCGGATGGCCGATTCGAGCAGTTCGAGCCGGTTGATCGCGTCTTCATGACGGCTTCCGGCCGGGCCTGGACGGGGCCAGGCAAGCTGTACGCATTTGCCTGCACTGTCGCCGCTGGGACCATGACGGTCTACGACAACACCGCCGCGTCTGGTCGTGTGGTTGTGAAGACCTTCACGCTCACCGTAGCTCGGCAGCAAGTCGGCACGCTGTTTGAGCCGCTGACGCTCGGCTGCTACGTGGTGTTGTCGAATCCAGCTGCGCGCGTGTTCCTGGTGGTGGGCTGAACGGGGGGTGGAGCGCAGCGGGTGCAGCCTTGAAATGATGGCTGTATCTGCTGCGCCATCAACGTGCAGACGTCTGTGCGTTGCCTCTTGCCTGTAGCCGACGACGTCCCGCTTTCAGATCGTCGCGGAGAAGTTCGGCGTGTGCTTCACATGGCCATTGCCACCGGTGGCCCGGGTACTACGCGCGAGCTGGCGCTGAGAACCCAAGTTGGGTTTTCGGCAACCATGTGGACGCTGAGAAACATGGTCACGGCAGGCGAAGCTGAGAAGGTCTCGACCGTTCGCGTGCCAGGCGTCAAGCGGCCAGTTCCGGTGTACGGGCTGGCCAGCCAGTCGCCGTGTGCTGAACCCGGCGCCGACCTGCAAGCCATCTTGCGGGCCTGGTTGTAGTCGGTCGGCGCCTTCGATAGATCCCCTGTTGACCCCTTCCAGGGCTGGCGCGCGCCCGGGTCTTGTTCGCGCGTGGCTTCGCCTTGTTTCTGTCGCGGGTGGCGACATGACATGGTAGTCGTGATCGAGTCCCAGCAGCGCCCTGCTGGCCGACGGCAGCCGCACCTGGCCGCCAGCTTGCGCCAGATCGACTGCAGCACTGCCTGGTGGTCGTCATCGACGGCCTGCAGCGCCCTGCCGGCCGGCGGCAGCCGTGCCAGGCCACCAGCTGCGCCAGCTCGGCCTGCAGCACGACCTGGTGGTCGTGATCGAGGC
>JBBAPL010000012.1:2668-9843 GCA_040400895.1 Aquabacterium sp. | reverse complement strand
GCAGCCGTGCCAGGCCACCAGCTGCGCCAGCTCGGCCTGCAGCACGGCCTGGTGGTCGTGATCGAGGCCCAGCAGCGCCCTGCCAGCCGGCGGCAGCCGTGCCGAGCCACCAGCTGCGCCAGCTCGGCCTGCAGCACGACCTGGTGGTCGTGATCGAGGCCCAGCAGCGCCCTGCTGGCCGGCGGCAGCCGCGCCTGGCCGCCAGCTTGCGCCAGATCGACTGCAGCACTGCCTGGTGGTCGTCATCGACGGCCTGCAGCGCCCTGCCGGCCGGCGGCAGCCGTGCCAGGCCACCAGCTGCGCCAGCTCGGCCTGCAGCACGGCCTGGTGGCCCTCATCGACGGCCTGCAGCGCCCTGCTGGCCGGCGGCAGCCGCGCCTGGCCGCCAGCTTGCGCCAGATCGACTGCAGCACTGCCTGGTGGTCGTCATCGACGGCCTGCAGCGCCCTGCCGGCCGGCGGCAGCCGTGCCAGGCCTCCAGCTGCGCCAGCTCGGCTTGCAGCACGACCTGGTGGTCGTGATCGAGGCCCAGCAGCGCCCTGCCGGCCGGCGGCAGCCGTGCCGCTGCTGTTCGGGTAGCATTCGCTTCGCCCGGGGTGACTCGGGCGTTCGCTAGGGGTGTTGGGCAGCTGCCCGACTGAGAAAGTCCCTTTGAACCTGGTTGTCGCAGACGTCTGCAAAGACGCGAGCGACGAGGTCCGACAAAAATTATTTTGTCGGCCCGAGGTAATCCTCGCGCAGGGAAGCAGCGTGATCCGGCCACGGGTTCTCCGTGTGCGTCGTCCAGCGTTTGCCCACCTGCCATCGCATTGAAGGCAACACGATGGCATTCCGTTCCATTCCCGATTCACGGGGGCCCCTTTGCCCCATCTCGCTGGCCAGCGCTCTGCTGGCCCTGCTGGCCGCCGGCGCACAGGCGCAGGCCGACGCAGGCAGCGCCGTGCAGACAGTCACCATCAGCGGCCGCAGCGCCGGGCCGGCCAGCGTGTCCGGCTTTGGTGATGTGCCGCTGGCCCGGTCGCCGTTCTCGGCCACGGTGATCAACGCAGGCGCGCTGCAGAACGCCGGCATCACCGGCATCGGCGACCTCACCCGCCTGGATGCCGGCACCACCGACGCCTACAACGCACCGGGCTACTGGGGCCAGCTGGCGGTGCGCGGCTTCACGCTGGACAACCGCTTCAACTACCGGCGTGACGGCCTGCCGATCAACGCCGAGACCGCCATCGCCCAAGGCAACAAACAGGCCATCGAGATCCTGAAGGGCACCAGCGGCCTGCAGGCCGGCACCAGCGCGCCGGGCGGACTGGTGAACCTGGTCACCAAGCGCCCGCGTGACCATGTGGCCAGCGCCACCGTCAGCTGGCAACAGGGCGGCGGCACCGGCTTGGCCGTGGACCTGGGGCGGCGCGAGAACGGCCTGGGCTGGCGCGTGAACGCCGCCATCGACCACCTGGACACGCAGACCCGCCACAGCGAGGGCCAGCGCCGCCTGGGGGCGCTGGCGGTGGAGGCGCAGCTGACCGGCGGCAGCCTGCTGGAGGCCGAACTGGAGTGGAGCCGCCAATCCCAGCCCAGCACGCCGGGCTTCAGCCTGCTGGGCAACCGCCTTCCCGATGCGACCGGCATCGACCCGCGCACCAACCTGAACAACCAGCCGTGGAGCCTGCCGGTGGTGATGGACGGCCGCACCGCATCCCTGCGCTACACCCAGTCCCTGGGGGGGCAGGTGCAGCTGGTGGCCCATGTGATGCGCCAGCAACTGGCCAGTGACGACCGGGTGGCCTTTCCGTTCGGCTGCAGCGCCGAGAACACCTACGACCGCTACTGCAGCGACGGCAGCTTCGACATCTACGACTACCGCAGCGAGAACGAGCGCCGCACCAGCGATGCAGCCGACATCTCGGTGCAGGGCCGCAGCACGCTGGGCGGCATGTTGCACCGCTTCAACCTGGGGCTGCTGGCCAGCCGCTACCAGGCGCGCTTTCAGCCCCAGGCCTACAACTACGCCGGCACGGGCAACATCGGCGGAACGGCGGTGGTGCCGCCGGCGCCGGATGCGATCGACCCCAACACCAACCGGCGCGAGCGCAGCACCGAGCTGCATCTGCAGGACGCCATCAACCTGACGCCGGATTGGAGCGTCTGGATGGGCTTGCGCCATAGCCGGCTGCAGCGCGACAGCCAGCGCACCGACGGCAGCCGCCGCACCAGCTATCCGCAATCCTTCACCACGCCCTGGCTGGCGCTGAGCC
Organism: Aquabacterium sp.; assembly: GCA_040400895.1. Taxonomy (GTDB): domain Bacteria; phylum Pseudomonadota; class Gammaproteobacteria; order Burkholderiales; family Burkholderiaceae_C; genus Pseudaquabacterium. The sequence continues at coordinate 7,588 of JBBAPL010000012.1, read as the reverse complement.
ATGCGCTGGACAGCCAGCGGCAGGTCTACATCAGCTGGGGTGAGGGTGTGGAATCCGAAGTGGCGCCGAACAACCCGCGCTATCTCAACCGAAGCGAGCCACTGCCAGCGTTGAAGAGCCGCCAGACCGAGATCGGCTTCAAGCACGCTGGTGAGGCGCTGAACTGGCAGCTGGCAGCCTTCGACATCACCCGCCCGGCCTGGCGCGACATCGGCGCTTGCGACGTGGCCAGCAGCTGTGAACGCAGGCTGGACGGCCAGGCCCGCCACCGCGGCGTGGAGGCGGAAGTCGACTGGCGCAGCGGCGCCTGGAATCTGCGGGCCAGCGCCATGGCCCTGCAAGCGCGGCGTCAGGAGTCAACCGACGCGGCGCGCAATGGCCTGCGCCCGACCAACGTGCCGGTCAGCAGCATCAAGGCCCAGGCGGCCTACAACCTGTCCGCTTTGCCGGGCTTGGCCCTGCTGGGCTTCATCACCCACGAGGGCCAGCGCATGGTGCTGCCCGACAACAGCATCGCCACACCCGGCTGGACCCACATCGACATCGGCCTGCGCTACAGCCGGCGCGTGGCCGGCCACGCGCTGGTGTTGCGCGTTGGAGTGGACAACCTGACCAGCCCCCGGGCCTGGCAGGAAGCACCCTACCAGTTCGAGCACGCCTACCTGTACCCGCTGGCACCACGCACCCTTCGGCTTTCCACACAGATCGATTTTTGACGGTCGGTTGCAACCCAGGCTATACTCATAGGCTCTGTTCCCCGATAGCTCAGTCGGTAGAGCGCCGGACTGTTAATCCGTAGGTCCCTGGTTCGAGCCCAGGTCGGGGAGCCAAGTCATGCAAGAGTCAGCAGGTTAGCGCCTGCTGACTTTTTTGCTTTCTGGGCAGGCTCCGTTGCCGTATTGGCGCCGTGAGCAATGCGCTGCCGCCGCCCGCTGGGAGCGCGCCCAATCGCGCTGGCTTCTCGGGCCTGCTCGGCAAATCGCGCATCAGTCCGCATCGCAGCGGTTGCCGTCGGTGGCCGGCAGCCATCGAACTCATGGTCACGGCCATGTTGCTGACGCTCGGGCCTGCACTTGCGGCTGCCGCCACCGGCCTGTGGTCGTGGACACGCTGGGCGGGCGCATGCAGGTGCGCTGGGCCTCGGGTGCGGCGGCCACATCGCCATGGCCGGTTGGTCTTCTTCGCCGAGTTCCCGACGGCCACAGGCGTGTTTGAGCGTTGGGTGTCGGCATGCCCGTTGGCGCACCGCAGCGGCAACGCGCCGGACAAGCATGGCTTGCTGGGCCCGCTGGCCGGGCACCGGCGCGACGCCCACATCACCGCGCTGCGCTGTGATGTGGTGGCCGCCGCGCACGGCATGAGCATGAACAAGGTCGTCAGCGAGGACGTGCTGCGCCGGGCCCTGGAACGCATCGACGAGCCCGCAGGCACGGCGTGGGTGCGCCGGCGCTGATGCACTCGGTACGCGAAGCGCTGGACCGCCCGTGGGTGCTGGACATGGATGCGAGCATCAGGCCGTTCTCAGGGCGCCAGGCAACCTGCGCATGGTGCTGGACATGCAGGTCAGCTCGAGCAAACAGCACACCAGCGCGCATGCTAACTCTGCGTTGGCGCGACTGCTGGACGAACTGGGCGCTGGGCCTGTGGGCAGACGCCCGGCGCTCGTTCGCGGCGACTCGGGCCATGGCAACGACGGCATCCTGATGGAGTTGGTGCTGCCGCGCGGCCAACGCGACGGCGCGCATGGAGGCCATCACGAGCCGGCCGCTGCTGCTGGCAGCGCTGGGCCGGGCCGCGCACAGCGGCGAGCAGACACCGCTGTACCTGACGTGTCGCCCACCTAGGCCGAGGCAAACTATGACCTGCAACTCGCCAGTCAAGCCACCGAGGTGGCGGCCTGACTCAACCCAACGAGCCCCCGTGATTTCCGGGGCGGTTCAAGGAACGACCATGACCAGTCCGATGTATACCTTCGCAGTTCCCATCTTCAAACAAATGCTGATGGCGCTCAAAGCCGTGCTGGAGCAGGCGAGTACGCACGCCACGGCGCACTCGATTGAGCCCGATGCCTTGCTGCAGGCGCGCCTGTACCCGGACATGTTTGCGTTGGCCAAGCAGGTGCAGATCGCGGCCGACTTTGCGCGTGGAGTGTCTGCGCGCCTGGCTGGTGTCGAGACCCCCACCCAGGAGGGACAGGAGAAGAGCTTTGCTGATCTCGACGTCCTGTTGGCCCAGACGGTCAGCTTTTTGGATGGCTTGAGCGCATCGCAGTTCGAAGGCAGCGAAAGCAGAGAGATCATCTTGCGTCCTGGTACACCGAAGGAGAAGAGGCTGATCGGTCAGACCTATCTGGCCAACTACGGCCTGCCGCAGTTCTTCTTTCATGTCACCACTGCGTATGCCATCCTGCGCCACAACGGGATGGCCATCGGCAAGCGTGACTACATGGGCGTGTACTGACTGGCGGCCGATGCTGCCAGCACCGGGTGACCTCGCGGTCCTTCGACCTCTCGGTTTCCGCAGCTGATTGACACGTCAGGGCGCGAGCGACTGCTCTGGAGCGATCCATTCAGAACTGCGCATGTCACTGACGGGTCGGATGCAGGCCGCTGTGCACGTCCGTGAGAACTGCGAGATCCACATGCACCGCCCGCAACGCCAGTTCCTATGCCCGCGGGCGCGGCAGGTGGTGGACGCGCTGCTGGTCGACAGTGGCGCCAGCGAGCGGCGGCACTGGCGTCAAGCCCGGCCGGCCCGCTGGAGCACGGCGTTCGGGCTCAGGTGCCGTGCAGGGCGCGGGCCGTCATGGCGATGAAGCTGGCCTGGTGCGCGGGGTCCAGCCAGCGCGTCACCACCACCGCCTGCAGCTCGGGTTCCACCCAGACCATGTGGCCGCCGGCGCCCTGCATGAACATCGCGCCTGCCGACGCGCCCTCGAACAGCCGGCCCTCGGGGTTCAGCCACACCAGCCAGCCGTAAAACGGCGCGATCGCGGCGGGCTGGCCCATGCGGCGCACCCAATCGGCAGGCAGCAGCGCTTGGCCCTGGTGCGTGCCGCCATCCAGCAGCAGCTGGCCCAGCCGGGCCAGGTCGCGGGCGCTGACCATCACGCCGCCGCCCCAGTGCGTGCCGCCGGGAACCGAGGGCAGGCGCCGGCCGTCCAGCATGATCCAGGCGTCGTCGTAACCTTCCCATCGGAAGGTGTCCTGCGCGCCCAGCGGTTGCAGCAGCGCGTCCTGCATCACCTGCTGCAGCGGTTCGCGGAACAGGTGCAGCAAGGCCAGCGAGAGCTGGTTGATGCGCACGTCGTTGTATTCCCAGTACCTTCCCGGCGCCTGCAGCGGGCGACTTCCACCCTTGGGGCCGCCGGCGGGGCGCGGGTCATGTGCGACCTTCCGCCAGCGGTCCACCTGGTCTGGCAGGCCGAAGCAGCTGCCCTCCCACTCGCTGGTCTGTTCCAGCAGATGGCGCCAGGTGATGGGCGCGTTGTGCGGCGTGTCGAAACCGATGCCGGGCAACTGTGCGGCCACCGGCCGGTCCACGTCGGGCAGCAGCCCGCGCGCCTGCGCCACGCCGGCCAGCAGGGCCAGGCAGGTCTTGGCGACGCTGAACGTCTGGTCGGATCGGCCAGGCTGGCCCCAGCTGGCGATCTCGACGCCGTGCTGCCACACCACGCCGCTGCTGGGCCCACGCTCGTGCACGGGGCCGCGCAGACGGTTCCAGGGCGGAGGGTCGTCGTGGTGCACGCCGAAGCGCTGCGGCTCGCACTGCGGATCGCGCGTCCAGGGCGTCTCGTGGGCTTCGGCGAAGGCGGTTGCCAATGCCAGGGGCTGTGAAGCAGGTGTGGACATGGGCTGCAGTCTAGGGGCCGCGACGCTGTGCGCCTGTCAAACGGCCACGATCCGGCTGCAATTCGAGATGCTTGAGTGCGCGCTTCGGGTCGAGGCTTTGTGGAAACCCCGCTCGCTGCTGCCGCATTTGTCGCCTGGCGACTTGATCCAGATCGAGCACCCTGGCGGGCATGGCTGGCGACATCGAAGGTCAGGATCAAACGCTGAGTGTTCCGTTCCCCCAGCAACTGGACGAGTGGATCGCCGACGACAGCACGGTCCGCGTCATCGACGTGTTGATCGAAGGACTCGACCTGAAGCAGCTTGGCTTCGACCGCGCCGAACCGGCAGGGAACGGTCGACCAGGGTTTGAGGTTGCCCCTGTCGGCGCAGAGAACCTGCCACGCCGGGTTGGGTCAACCGCTGCGGTGGAAGCCGGCAACGGGCCTGCGGCCAGGCAGATCCAACGGCCCACGGCTGGCATGCCCTGGGTCTAAACCCTCAATTGACCGCTGTCTGCTGCCCGCATAAATTCAGGCCACTTGGGCGGAGAACAGAGGAGACACCATGATTGGCAGGTATTTGGTCGCAGCGGCATTGGCCCTGTGCGCGGGCACGGCGCTTGCACAAGCCAAGGAGATCAAGATCGGCGTGGTGTACGACCTGACCGGAGCGTTCGCCGCAGGCGGGTCCAACGCGTCCTACTTGGGCACCAAGTACGCGATCGACATGATCAACGAGCGCGGTGGTGTCGATGGCGTGAAGATCAAACCGATCTACGTCGATGCACAGTCCAAGGCCGATGTGGCGATCAATGAGACCGAGCGCCTGCTGAACCAGGAAAAGGTCGACATGATCATGGGCGTGTTCTCCAGCGCCCACTGCGTGCCCATGGCGCAGAAGGTCGACGCTGCCAAGCGCTTCATGTGGGCCAATGTGTGCGTGGCCTCGGCAGTGTTCAAGGACAAGAAGCTGACCAACGTGTTCCGGGCCCAGGTGCATTCCGACCAGTTCGGCGAAGCATCCTGCACTTTCCTGAATGAGCAGGCCAAGGCGCTGGGCATGCCAAACACGGTCTACAAAAACCCCG
>JBBAPL010000012.1:0-2658 GCA_040400895.1 Aquabacterium sp. | reverse complement strand
CAGGCCAAGGCGCGGCTGGGCAAGGAGCCCAAGGACCTGAAGGTTGCGATCATCTACGAAGACGGGCCATACGGCAGCGGCGTGGCTTCGGGCAATGAAAGTGCATGCAAACGCTACGGCATGGATGTGGTGCTGAAGGAAGGCTATGCCGCCACCTCGCCCGACCTGTCACCGCTGGTGACCAAGCTGCGCCGCACGCGCGCCGACGTCATCCTGCACACCGGCTACAACCCCGACATCACGCTGTTCCTGCGTCAGGCCAAGGAGCAGGGCCTGAAGTGGGCCGCGCTGATCGGGCACGGCGCCGGCTATGGCCAGTTCGACAAGCTGTTTGCCACCTTCAAGGAAGACGCCAACTTCATCTACAACGTCGACCCGGTGGCCGCACAGCTGCTCGACCCGAAGACGCTCGCACCCGGCATGGGCGATCTGACGCGCGAGATGGTGCGCCGCTACAAAGCCGACGTCAAAAGCGACGAGGTGCCGCCCCACCTGTCGATGGGCTTCAACCAGGCCTGGATCTTCTTCTCCGACGTGATGCCGCGCGCCATGAAGAAGCATGGCGGCTTCGACCCCGAGGCACTGCGCAAGGCGGCGCTGGAAACCGACATCCCGGTGGGCGGCACGATCCAGGGCTACGGCGTCAAGTTCTTTCCCCCAGGCCACGCCATGGCCGGCCAGAACGAGCGCTCGTCACCTGTGGTGATGCAGTACTCGGCCAATGACACCTTCATCGTCTGGCCTTCAGCGATTAAGACCAAGGACCCGGTGCTGCCGCTGCCCGCAGGCCACGGCTACGCACGCTGAGCGGGCCTCGGGTTCATGTTGCTGTCGGTTCAGGGCCTGACGAAGAAGTTCGGCGGCTTCACAGCCGTCGACGGCGTGTCGTTCGGCTTGGCCAAGGGTGAGATCCTGGGTCTGATCGGGCCCAACGGTTCGGGCAAGAGCACCACCTTCAACGTGATGGCCGGGCTGTATGCGCCCACTGCGGGCACGATCACGCTCGACGGCCGCAGCATCGGCGGGCTGCCGCCCAACGAGATCTGCCGCCGCGGGCTGGCGCGCACCTTTCAGATCCCGCGGCCGTTCCGCAAGCTGTCGGTGCTGGAGAACGCCACGCTGGCGGCCTTCTACGGGTCGCGCGAGCGCATCTCGCGTGAGCGTGCCGAGCAGCAGGCGCGTGATGCGCTGCGGCTGATCGGCCTGCCCACCGATGCACAGGCACGTGTCGACGGCATGGGCGCAGCCGGCCTGAAGAAGCTGGAGATGGCCCGCGCGTTGGCCACCCAGCCCACGCTGCTGCTGGCCGATGAAAGCCTGGGTGGCCTGGATGAGGCCGAGATGAACCAGGCCGCCGACATGCTCAAGCGCATCCGCGACGAGCGCGGCATCACCATCATCTGGGTGGAACACATCATGGGCGTGCTGATGCGGGTGATCGACCGTTGTTTGGTGCTGGACCACGGCGTCGTCATTGCCGAAGGCAAGCCGGCCGAGGTGACACGGGACCCGAAGGTGATCGAGGTCTACCTGGGCACCGACGCCACCCAGGTGCAGCAACAAATTTCGGCGCAGCAGACCTGATGGCCAGCGCCGCACCGATGCTCAAGCTCGACAACGTCAGCGCCGGCTATGACGGCTTCCAGGCGTTGTTCGGCGTGTCGCTTGAAGTGCGCGCGGGCGAGTCGGTGGCCGTGATCGGGCCGAACGGCGCTGGCAAGACCACGCTGCTGCGGGCCATCTCCAAGCTGATCGACACCCGCGAAGGCGACCTGGTGATGGAGGGCCAGCGCTACAACGGTCTGCCGGCGCATGAAATCATCTCGCTTGGTATTGCGCATGTGCCCGAAGGGCGGCGGCTGTTCCCGCGCCTGAGTGTCGAAGAGAACCTGAAGATGGGAGCCTTCCTGCCTGCGGCGCGCGCGCAGTACGCGCAGCGGCTGGAGATGGTGTACGCGCTGTTCCCGCGCATGAAGGAGCGCCGCGCCCAGCTGGCCGGCACGATGTCGGGCGGTGAGCAGCAGATGTGCGCGATCGGCCGCGCGTTGATGAGCGGCCCCAAGCTGCTGCTGCTCGACGAGCCATCGGCCGGCCTGGCGCCGCTGATCGTGCAATCGATCTTCGAGGTCATCCGCAAAATGGGCGCCGAAGGCTACACGGTGCTGATCGTCGAGCAGAACATCCAGCAGGTGCTGAAGGTCGTTGACCGCGCCTACCTGCTGGAGACAGGCCGCATCCGGCAGAGTGGCGCAGCCGCCGAACTGCTGGCCAGCGACGAGATCCGCAAGGCCTATCTGGGGGTGTGACGTGCAAGTCTTCGACATCTTCCTGCTCGAAGCGGTGCTCAACGGCCTGCTGCTGGGCGGGCTGTTCGCGCTGTTGTCGCTGGGGTTGAACCTGATCTTCGGCGTGATCGACGTGGTGTGGATCTGCTATGCCGAACTGATCATGGTGGGCATGTACGCCATCTACTGGCTGCACTCGGTGCATGGTGTGCCGCTGCCAGCAGCGATGGCGCTGGGCATCGCCTTCGTCGCCCTGCTGGGTGCGGCGATGCACCAGCTGGTGATCAAACCAGTGTTGAACGCCGAGCCGATCAACCAGCTGCTGGTCACCGGCGGCGTGCTGTTCCTGCTGCAGGCGCTGGCCACGGTGGTG
>JBBAPL010000011.1:0-65871 GCA_040400895.1 Aquabacterium sp. | reverse complement strand
GGGTGCGCCGGTACCGTTGGCTGAGGTTGGCCAGCAACGCCGGCAGGCCCCGGGTCACGCTGGCGCGTCCCTCGTCGTCCATGCGGGCCAGCTGGTCACCGAACTCCTCGTGCGCCAGCTGCCACTGCAGCAGGTCGGTGAGCAGAGGCTGGGTGGCCATCAGGTCGGGCGGGAAGTCCAGCAGTTCCAAGAAACGGCTGTTCCAGGCGGTGCAGCGGCCCTGGGCGTCGACATTGAGCACCCCCTGCACCAGACTGTCGAGCGTGAGGGCCAGCACATTGGACTTCTGCGCCAGCGCCTCGCCGGCCTCGCGCACCTGCTGCTCGGCCAGTTTCTGGGCGCTGATGTCGGAAAACAGCCCCAGCGCACCGGTCTTGCGGCCGGCGGCGTCGAACACCGGCGTGGCATTGTTGAAGCAGTGCACCTGGTGGCCGTCGGCGCGTGTCAGCGCGACCTCGTAACCGCCGGCATGGCCGGCCGCGCGCCGGGCGACATGCAGGTCGAAGATGGCGCGGTTTTCGGCGTCGACGAAGTCGTGGATGCTGCGGCCCAGCAGCTGCGCGCGTGTCAGGCCCAGCATGCGGCACATCGCCGGGTTGGCGTCGGTGGTGCGCAGGTCGTTGTCGATGTACCAGAATCCCTGCTCGGTGCGCTCCAGCACCAGGGCCAGCATGCGCTGCTGCCGGTCGGCAGCGCGGCGCGATGCCTCGCGCTCGGTGATGTCGGCCAGGAACAGCACCAGCCCGCCGTCGGGCAACGGGTTGCGGCGCAACTCGACCACCTGGCCGTCTGCCAGACCGTAGCGCAACACGCCGGGCTCGCGGCAGCGCAACTCCAGCAAGCGTCGCTGGACCTCGGCCTCCTGCGCGTCGGGCGAAAACGGGCCGTGCTGGACCCGGTCGCGCACGCAAGCCTCCAGCGTGACGCCCTGGCGCAGCACTGCAGGCGTCAGGGCGGAGAGTGCAGCCACCTGGTCATTCCAGGCCAGCAGGCGCTCGCTGCGGTCGAACACGCTGATGCCCTGGCCGGCATGGTCGAACACCTGCTGCAGCAGGGCCTGGGCGTCGCGGATGCCCTCGGTGCTGGCGCGCTCGGCCCGCCGGGCAGTGGCCAGGCTGCGCCGCGCGCGGTCGGCCCGTCTGCCGGCCAGACCCAGCATGCCCATCAGCAGCGCGCCCATCACCAGCGCCACGACGGTGACGGGCGGCAGCGGCGCGCCGATGAGGGCCAGGCGCAGCAGCAACAGGCACACCGCCGGGCCGGCAAACAGCAGGGCCGCCGGCAGATCGAACAAGGTGAGCGTCATCGCGCCCACGACAAGGCCCACCAGCATGAACACCACCGACGCCTGCAGCGGCGTGTCGGCCAGCGATGCAGGCAGCCAGGCGGCCAAGCCCCACACCGCGCCATGGGCCGCGATGCTGAGCCGGTAGCGGCGCAGCCACTGCCGCTGCGCCACGCGCTGCGGACCGCCATCGCCCGGGGCACCGCCCGACAAGGCGGCCGGTGTCGGCACGGCGCGCCGGTGGACCACCGGCAGCACGATGCGCCACACCACCACCGCCGCCAAGACCACCGACCAGGCCACCAACTGCGGCATGGGGGTGGTGCCCTGCAATGCCCACAGCAGCAGGGCCGACACACCGAGGCTGGCCCAGTTGGCCAGCCGTGCGCTGGCCGCATGGGCGCGCAGCCGCAGGCCATCCACATCCGCCCGGAGCTGGGCTTCAGCCGACATGGCAAGTTCGACAGCACGCGCGCATTCCCCATTTTGCTGCGAGCGCCCTGCCGGCCAGCCCCGCACCATCCCGCAGGTGGCGCCGGCCCTGTGGCACAGTGCGGCCTGCCCCCAGCGCCCACCGACATGCCGAACCACGCCTTCTCCCCCGCCCGCCCTGCCACCCACCGAGGGCAACGCTGATGGCGATCAAGGCCACGATCTACAAAGCGACGCTGCAGATCGCCGACATGGACCGCAACGTCTATGGTGAGCATGCGCTGACCATCCCGCTGCAGCCCAGCGAGACCGAAGAGCGGCTGATGGTGCGCCTGCTGGCGTTTGCGCTGAACGTGCCCACCGACGACCTGCACGGCACGCTGCAGCTGGCGCGCGGCATGGCCGACGCCGACGAGCCCGACCTGTGGCACAAGGATCTGTCCGACCAGCTGATGCACTGGATCGAGGTGGGCCAGCCCGACGACCGCCGCCTGGCCAAGGCCTGCGGCAAGGCACGCCGCGTCAGCCTCTACTGCTACAGCCATTCAGCGGCGATCTGGTATGCCGGCATCGCCAACAAGATCACCCGGCTGCGCAACCTGGACGTGTGGCAGCTGCCGCATGAGCAGAGCCAGGCCCTGGCGGCGATGGCGCAGCGGTCGATGCAGCTGCAGGTCAGCATCCAGGACGGCCACGCCTATGTCAGCGACGGCAGCACCACGGTGGAAGTGCAGCCGCAGGCGCTGTGGCACGGCGGTGCATGACGCTGCAGCGACCGCTGACCCGACGCCAGTTCCACCGCCTGGCAGCTGCCGCCGCGGCCCTGCACCTGCCCACTGCCCACGCCATGCCTCCTGAAGCCGAACCCGTCGATCCCCACCTGTGGCTGGAAGAGGTGCAGGGCGAGCGTGCCCTGACCTGGGTTAATGCCCGCAATGCCGAGAGCCGCGCGGTGCTGCAGCAGCACCCGCGCTTTGCGGCGATGCGCGAGGGCTTTCGCGCCATCCTGGACTCGGCCGACAAGATCGCGCAGGTCACCCGGCGTGGCGTCTGGCTCTACAACCTGTGGCGCGACGCGGCGCACCCGCGCGGGCTGTGGCGGCGCACCACGCTGGCCAGCTTCTGCACCGCCACACCCGACTGGCAGACGGTGCTCGACCTGGATGCCCTGGCCACCGCTGAAGGTGAAAACTGGGTCTGGGGCGGCGCCACCAGCCTGGGGCCGGACTACCGCCACTGCCTGGTGCAACTCTCGCGGGGCGGGGCCGACGCCACGGTGGTGCGCGAGTTCGACCTGGTCAGCGGCCAGTTCGTGCCCGGCGGCTTCAGCCTGCCCGAGGCCAAGACCGACGTCACCTGGGAAGACGCCGACCATCTGCTGGTGGGCACCGACACCGGGCCGGGGTCGCTGACCGATTCAGGCTACCCGCGCACGGTGCGCCGCTGGCGCCGCGGCACGCCATTGGCCGATGCGCCGGTGGTGTTCGAGGGCCAACCGCAGGATGTGGCGGTCTCGGCCTGGATCGACCGGCGCCCCGGGCAGCAACGCACCATCGTCAGCCGCGCGACCGATTTCTACAACAGTGCACAGTTTCTGCTGGTGCCGGGTGCGGCCGGTGAGCGGCTGCAGAAGATCCACATCCCCAGCGACGCCCAGATCGGCTTCTGGCAGGACCGGGCCTTGCTGCAACTGCGCAGTGACTGGTCGGTGGGCGGCAGGCTGTGGCCGGCCGGCAGCCTGCTGGTGGGCGATGCAGCGGCGGTGCTGGCCGCTGCGGGCAATGCCGACATGCCGCCGCTGCAGGCGCTGTTCACGCCCACGGCCAGCCGGTCGCTGCAGGGCTATGGCACCACCGCCAGCCAGGTGCTGCTGCAGGTGCTGGACAACGTGGCCGGCCGGCTGGAAGCCTGGTGGCCGCAGGGCCAGGGTTGGGCCCACCATGCCATCGCCGCACCGCACCCCGGCAGCCTGGGCCTGCAGACGCTGCATGACGACGCACTGGGGAACGACGAAACCACCGACCCCATGGCCGAGCAGTTCCTGCTGGGCTACACCGACTTCCTGACGCCGGATTCCCTGCTGCTGGGCCACACCGACGGCCGGCCGCTGCAGGTGCTGAAGGCGCGTCCGGCGTTCTTCGACGCCAGCGGCCTGCAGGTGCAGCAGCACTGGGCCACGTCGAAGGACGGCACGCGCGTGCCGTACTTCCTGGTGGCCCGGAAGGGCCTGGTGCTGGACGGCAGCCACCCGACGCTGCTGAACGGCTACGGCGGCTTCGAGATCGCCAAGCTGCCGGTGTATTCAGCCGGCTGGGGCACGGCCTGGCTGGCGCATGGCGGCGTGGTGGCGGTGGCCAACATCCGCGGCGGCGGTGAATTCGGCCCGGCCTGGCACCAGGCGGCGGTCGGTGCGCACAAGCAGAAGAGCTACGACGACTTCGCCGCCGTGGCCGAGCACCTGATCGCCAGCGGCGTGGCCACGCCGAGGCGCCTGGCCATCCAGGGCGGCAGCAACGGCGGCCTGCTGGTGGGCGCGGTGATGCTGCAGCGGCCCGAGCTGTTCGGCGCCGTGCTGTGCCAGGTGCCGCTGCTGGACATGCGCCGCTACCACCGCCTGCTGGCCGGTGCGTCGTGGATGGCTGAATACGGCAACCCCGACGTTCCTGCCGAATGGGCCTGGATCGCCCGGTACAGCCCCTACCAGAACCTGCGCGCGGGCATGGTGCTGCCGAAGCTGCTGTTCACCACCAGCACCCGCGACGACCGGGTGCATCCCGGCCATGCCCGCAAGATGGCCGCGCGCATGGCGGAGCTGGGCCACCAGCCGCTGTACTTCGAGAACACCGAAGGCGGCCATGCCGGCGCGGCCGACAACGCCCAGAAGGCCGACATGCTGGCGCTGGAGTTCGCCTTCCTGTGGCAGGCGGTCGGCGGCTGAAGCGGGCCTAACGCAGCCGCGCGGTGGCCGCCGCGCGCTCGGCCTTGGTCACGTGGCGCGGGAAGAAACCCAGCCGCGGCGCGACAAAGGTCATCGCCACCAGTTCGCCATTCTTCACCGACGCCCAGCCGACGCCGGAGATGCGCACGTCGTCGGCCTTGCGCAGCACGGTGTAGTCGAAGCGCACGCCCGACCCGCCCAGAAAGGTGGCCGGCGCCAGCTTGTCGAGCGTGAAGGTGGAGCAGTCCAGGCCGTAGATGCCCTCGAACAGGCCCACGATCTCATGCGGCGCCATGCCGGCCTTGAACACCAGCGGGCGCTTGTCCTTGGGCGTGTCGATCATCGTCTGACCGTCCTTGATGCCGATCCACAGCTCCAAGGCGTCGATGGTGATGCCGTCCTGCGTCCACAGCACCGGCTTGTTGCGGCCGGGGATGTTGACCTGGTTCCAGGCCGCGTCCAGCGTGAAGCTCAGGCGGTTGTCGACCACCACCTCGCCGGTGGAGATCTTGGCCACATTGGCGCAGCCCGCCAGCGTGAGGGCGGCGGTGGCCAGCACGGCGGCCAGCAGGTGTCGAAGGTGGGCGGTCATGGCAGGGGCTCGTCGAGGAAGGACTGGATCAGCGCCGCATCGGCGGCCTGGGGGGCTTGCTGCAGGTAGGCCGCCAGGTGCGGCCGGGCGTCGGCACGGCGGCCCTGGGCACGGTGCAGCAGACCCAAGGCGCGCTGGGCCTGCGGCGGCGGGCGCTCCAGGGCCAGCGCGGCGGTGAAGTCGGCCAGGGCCTGGGCCGCATCGTCGGGCTGGGCCCGCAGGCGGTGGGCCTCGCCGCGGGCATAGCGCAGGTCACCCCGGGTGGGCCGGCGCTGGGCCAGACGGGTGAACAGCACGATGCTCTCGTCGTACTGCGCGCGGCGCAGCTCGTCGTCGATCAGGTCGGGCATCAGCGGCTCGATGCGGGCGGCGTACTCGGCATCGCCGGTGAAGCCACCGCCCAGGCCCGCCTGGGCCTGCAATTCGCGCTCGCGCTCGTCCACACCGGGATGGGTGGCGAACATCACGCTGCGCTTGGCGGGGTCGCCACCGGCGCCGGCCTTCAGTTCGTCACGCAGGTTGGCCCACACCTGGGCAGCGGCCAGGGTCTCGTAGCCGGCGCGGCGCATCAGCAGCAGGCCGATCTGGTCGGCCTCGGTCTCGTGCTCACGCGAGTACGAGGCCATGCCGGCCAGCAGCGCCAGCTGCCCGATCAGGCCGACACCACCGGCAAAGGCCATCACACCCATCGCCGCGGTGCGGCTCCTGGCGTCGCGCAGCCGCGCCAGGGAATGGCGCTGCAGATAGTGGCCGATCTCATGGCCCATCACCGCGGCCAGCTGGGCCTCGTTGTCGGCGCGCAGCAGCAGGCCGGTCCACACCTGCATCATGCCGTTGGGCGCCATGCTGGCGTTGAACCAAGGCGTGCGGATGGCGTACACCCGGGTGTCGGCGCAGTGCGCGCCGCCCAGCTTGCAGGCGATGCCGGTGAGGTACTCGCGCAGCGCGGGGTCGCGCAGCACAAAGGCGCTGCGGCGGGTGCGGGCCTCTTCGCGGTCGACCAGGGCCCACAGGCCGCCTTCGTCGCCGTCGATCTCGGGGCGGGTCAGGCGCGTAGGCAAGGCCCAATCCGGCGGAATCGGCGCAGCCGCAGCCAGGCCGGCGGCGCCGGCACAGTGCAGGCAACCCCAGGCCAGCGCGCGCCGGCGGTTGATGCGGGGCCGGTCAGACCCCGGCGCAGGGCTCACGGCTGGCGGGCAGGAAAACCGGCCAGCAGCGCGCCCACCGATTCGGTGGCCTTGGCCGCGTCCCGCAGGTCGCCAAAGCCGCGCTGCAGTTGGTTGAACCACAGCACCTGGCCGGTCTGCAGGTCCACCAGCGACGCATAGCCCACCTGGAAGCCGCCGCTCACGCCCACGCCCAGCAGCGCCAGGCCGATCATCATCGCCACCCGCTCGGGGCTGGCATAGCTGTCACGCACCCAGGTGAACAGCGCATAGCGGGCGCCGGTGGCCTGCTGCAGCGGCTGCAGGGCGTCGCCGAAGGACCAGTCGAGCCTGTCTTCCTTGGTGGGCAGCTTGAGGAAGCCGGTGTGGTGGATGGCGATGGACCGCGCCACCGCCGCGTGCAGGCTGAGCAGTTCGGCCAGGCTGTCGGCCTGGTCGGTGGTCAGTTCCATGCCGCGCCGGCCCAGCGACAGGGTGCGCTGGTGCAGCGCCTCCTTCATGTGGCGCTGGGCGGCGTCGGTCCAGTCGGCCTTGGGTTCCATCACCCCGCCGGCCGAGATGCTGAACAACTCCACGTCCAGCGGCGTGATCACCACCTGCGCGTCGGCCGGCAGGCCGGTGAAGCCGGGCGCCAGGTTGCGCTTGTCCTGCGCCTGCACGGCCGATGCGCCGATCAACACCACCAACCAGACCAGCGCACCGAACCGGCGGCCCCAAGCTGCGAACGTTGTCATCACCATCCCCGCCCCTGTGCGGGCGGCCTCCCAGGGAAAAGCTTAGCACCAGCACGCAGCGGCATGACCCGGCGCCGCCATCGGTGGCGCCAGGGCTTGGGCAGAATGCGGCGCAGCGCCGGCACACCCGGGCGCGCCCCCACCCATGGCCGCAACCACCATGGCCCTGCTGCCCACGGCAGCGCCACACCCGATCGACCCATCCACATGCACACCGACGCCCTGGCCGTGCTCGACTTCTGGTTCGGGCCGCCCGACGACCCAGGCCATGCCCAACCCCGCGCGCAGTGGTTCAAGAAGGACGACGCCTTCGACGCCCTGATCGGCCAACGCTTCGGCCCGCTGATCGCGCGCGCGCTGATCGGCGACATCGACGACTGGCTGACCCGCCCGGTCGACCCGCTGCCGGCGCTGGCACGGGTACTCGTGCTCGACCAGTTCACCCGCAATGTGTTCCGGGACACGGCGCGCGCCTTTGCCGGCGACGCGATGGCCTTGCAAACCGCCCGCGCCCTGGTGGCCAGCGGCGCCGACCGGGCGCTGACCGGCGTGCAGCGGCAGTTTGCCTACCTGCCGTTCGAGCATGCCGAAGACCTGTCGCACCAGCGCACCGCCGTGCAGCTGTACCAGCAACTGGCCGCCGACGAGCCCGCCCGCGCCGACCTGGTGGAGTGGGCGCAGAAGCATCTCGACATCGTGGCCCGCTTCGGCCGGTTTCCGCACCGCAATGCGGCGCTGGGCCGCACCAGCACCGACGAGGAAGCCGCCTTCCTGCTGAAGCCCGGCTCGGGCTTCTAGTGGGCGCTGGGTGCGCTGGCAGACAGACGCCGGCTGGTTCGCCGACCAGACTCCGCAGCGATCACAAGCGACCACCGGCATCCGCCGCTGGCCTGCGTGGCCGCATCGGAGAACCCATGAAGACAGCACTGCTCGCCCTAGCCGCCATGGCCCTGCTCAGCCAACCAGCGGTTCAGGCCCAGGAGGCCACCCCCAAGACCCGCGTCGAGGTGCGCGCTGAGGCCGCGTCAGCCGTGAAGTCGGGCACCATCGCCAAGGGCGAAGGCTCGCAGGCATCACCCACGGTCAAGTCGAACCGCACCCGCGCCGAGGTGCGGCGAGAAGCTGCCTCCGCCGAGAAGGCCGGCACGCTGGTCAAGGGCGAAGGCCCGGCCGCCGCGGCGTCCAAGCCGACCCAAGCCCAGCGCGCCACCGTGCGCGCCGAAGCGGCATCCGCCGTCAAGAACAACCAGATCGGCAAGGGTCCCGACGTCAAGAAGTGATGCGGGCCGCGGCCACCGGGACGCACCGGGCTGGCGTCAGGCGCCGGCCTGCTGCTCCTGCAGCAGCCGCCACATCACCTTGCCCGACCCGCTCTTGGGCAGGGCGTCGGCAAACTCGACGATCTTCGGCACCTTGTAGGCCGCCATGTGTGCACGCGCCCAGGCGATGATGTCCTCGGGCTGTGCCATGGCGCGTGCCTCGGCGCGCAGCACCACCACCGCCTTCACCGTCTCGCCGCGGTAGGCGTCGCGCACGCTGATGACGCAGGCCTCCTGCACCAGCGGGCACTTGAAGAGCATCAGCTCCACCTCGCTGGGCCACACCTTGTAGCCGCTGGCATTGATCATGCGCTTGAGGCGGTCGGTGATGAAGAAGTAGCCTTCCTCGTCCATGCGGCCCAGATCGCCCGTGCGGAAGAAGGTCTTGCCATCGATCTGGAGGAAGGCCGCCTGGGTGGCATCGGGGTGGCCCCAGTAGCCCTTGAACACCTGCGGGCCGCTGCTCACGATCTCGCCGGCCTCGCCCACCGGCAGCTCCCGCAGGGTGTCGGGGTCGACGATGCGGCTGTCGGTGCCGATCACCGGGATGCCCAGGCACTGCAGCTTGGCCCGCTCGGGCGGGTTGCTGTGGGTGGGCGCGGCGGTCTCGGTCAGGCCATAGCCTTCTGCAAAGTTGATGTTGAACTCGTCGATCAGCCGCTGCGCCACCGCCTGCGGCATGGCCGCCCCGCCACCCGACAGGAACTTCAAGCTGCGCAGGTCGAAGCTGTCGTAGTGGGGGCTTGCGAACAGGTCGATGATCATCGTGGGGATGCAGGTCCAGTGGGTGACCTGGTGCCGCGCGATCAGGCGGCCGACCAGTTCGCGGTCCCAGCGCGGCAGGATCACCGTGGTGTGGCCGCCGGCCACCGGGCCCAGGCAGCCGTAGATGAAGCCGGTGATGTGGAACATCGGCACCACGCCCAGGCTGACCGACTCCGGCGTGCTGCAGCCCCAGATGGCGCCACTCATCACGTTGTGCATCAGCGTGCGGTGGGTGTGCATGCAGCCCTTGGGCAGGCCGGTGGTTCCGCTGGTGTAGGGCAGCAGGGCCAGGTCGTCGGGCGCGGCGGTGTGGGGGCCGGGTTGGTGGCCGGCCGCCAAGGCGTCCACCCAGCGGCTGACGCCGGTGGTGGCGGTGGCCGCAGGCAGCACCGGGTCGGACTGCAGCCACTGCAGGATGGCCGGGGCCGGGGTTTCGGCCGCGTCCAGCGTGGCGGGCATGGCGTCGGTGAAGCGGGTGGCCAGGATGTGGCGCAGCTGCTGGGGCGCCGGCAGCTTGGCGTTGGCCTCGGCCACCGCGCCGGCCAGGTCGGCGGTGGTGATGCACAGCGTGGTGCCGGGGTCGGTGATGTAGTGGCCCAGCTCGTCGGCCTTGTTCATCGGGTTGACTGGCACCACCACCGCATCGGCACGCAACACCGCGTGCACCGCCACCACGAACTGCGGACAGTTCTGCATGAACACGGCCACCCGGTCGCCCTTCTGCACGCCCTGGGCCTGCAGCCAGCCGGCCAACGCCTCGGCCTGGGCCAGCAGGTCGGCAAACCGCAGCGGCTGGCCGAAGAACACAGAGGCCGGCTTCTGGGGGTAACGCCGGGCGCTGACTTCCAGGTTGAACCACAGCGTGGTCTCGGGCAACTGCAGCGTGCGCGGAATGCGCTTGGGCCAGATGGCGTGGTGCGGGCGGATGGCAAGCTCGGTCATGGCGGGCCTCTGGCGGGATCGGTTGGCAACCCAGGGGTGTAACGCAGCATGCTGCGCTGCGGCAACCCCGGGAACCCGTGGAATGTCGCCCTGAGGACGCAGTCCATCTGGCCATCAACCCGCCATCGACGTGTCTCCTCTTTCCGCTTGCGCAGGCTGGACGGGCAAGTCTTCGGGTGCGGCACCCTGGACCTTGTCGCCCGCCGGCGCCACCGGGGACTGCCCGGCTGGCGGCAGCTTTGCATCGACGTCGACGTCTAGCTCCGGCGCCCGGATCATCAACTGCGGCAGGGTCTCGGTGCCACCCGGCTCGGACGGCGCACTGAACGACAACAGGTGCAGCGCGGACGACGTCAGCATGCGGGTGGTCTGGGCGGGCTTCAAGTCCTCCAGCATGGTGCGGGCCCGGCTCTCCAGCCAGAGCGGCAGCTCGGTGTCGGGCACCGCTGTCAACGCCGCCGTCTCCATCGACGGGCGGTCGGTCGGCAAGTTGCCCTTGACCGCCAGCGACGGGTTGTTGAACGCCCGCTGCAGCAGCATCCAGTGGATGCCCCTCACCTGGGTCTCGGTCAGGCTGGCATAGCCGGTCATCATCACGATGCGACCGCTGAGCGCCTCGACCTTGCCGGTCTCCACGGCACCGGTGTCCGACAGCAACACCACGTAGCCGGCGGGCGAGCGCGAGCTGACGCCCGATTCGCCCACCCACAGGCCCCGTTCGCCAAAGATCACGACATTGCCGCTGCGCGCATTGCTGGCCCGCAATTCACCGGCCTCCACGCGCAGTTGCGCAGCACCGAACCCGCCGATGCCGTTGCGCGCCTCCAGCGTGAGCAGGCCACGCGTGACGACATGCGATGCCACGCCGTCGGCGTTTTCGATGATCGCCCCGCCAACCTGCACGTGGACCGCACCGCTGGCCGCGTCGATGCGAGAGACAAAAGCGTCTCGTTGCACCGCCAGGTCGATCCGTCCGCCGTGGGTGACCACGGCGGCCGTGGCGTCAATCACGAGATCGCCGGTTTGCACCGCCACCTCGATGTCGCCCTCTTGCGCATCCACGCGCAGACCGATGCCCGACAGACGCAAGCCGTCGGACTCGCGCACATAGATGCCACCGTGCCGCGACTGTGCCGTCAAACGGTCCACCGACAGCAGCAAGGGCGCATCGGCATGGCCCATGCCCTCACCGGTGCGCACCGTGAGGCTGTCGGCACGGATGGTCGACGCCGTGCCCGACTGCAGCCAGCCAGCCAGCGCCTCGATCTCCAGCGTGGTGCTGGACACCAGCGCCCCGTTGTCGACCACGACGCAGCCACCCAGCGACACCAGCGAGGTGGACGCGCCCGCAGCGGCCGCGACCAGGCGGGCCAGTGTCACGTCACCGAGGGCCACCAGATGGATGCCACCGGCAGCGGACTGTGCATCCAGCAGCCTGGTGGCGATGTGCACCGGCGCAGTTGCTGCGCCCACACCCTGGCCCACCCGCACCTGCAGGACATCGGCGCTGATCAGCGCACCCGGCTCGGTCAGCAGCGCACCTTGCAGCGCCTGCAGCGTGACGCGGTTGCCGCGCACGGCGGCATCCTGGCCCAGCAACATGGTGCCGCCAGACGACAGCACCACGCTGGCCGTCTGCGGGTCGGTCACCAAGCGGTCGATGCGCAGGCCATCGGTCTCATCCAGGCGGATGTCACCGCGTGCACTTTCCAGGTCCAGCGTGCGTGTGCTGATCTGCACTGGCGCCAGCGCCGTGCCCACGCCCGTGCCCACCCGCACCCGCAGCACATCGGCACTGATCAACGCCCCGGTCTCGGTCTGCAGGCTGCCTTGCAGCGCCTGCAGCGTCACCGTGGTGCCGCGCACCTGCGCTTGCGCACCCAGCAACAGATCACCGGCCGTGGCGCCCAGCGTCACGCCAGCGCCCGCACCAGCGGCCACCAGGTGGTCGATGCGCAGACCGTCGGCTTCCTGCAGCCAGGTGCCGCCTTGTGTGCTCTCGGCATCCAAGGTGCGCGTGCTGGTCTGCACCGCCGCGGCTGCACTGCCGATCCCGGTGCCCAGCCGCAAGCGCAGCGTATCGGCCGTGACCAGCGCCCCGGCTTCAGTCTGCAGGCTGCCTTGCAGCGCCTGCAGCGTGACGCCTTGGCCGCGCACAACCGCGTCCTGGCCCAGCAGCAGGTTGCCACCCACCGACAGCACCACATCCGCCGTCTGCAAGTCGCCCACCAGGCGGTCGATGCGCAAGCCATCGGCCTCGGCCATGCGGATGTCACCGCGTGCACTCTCCAGGTCCAAGGTACGGGTGCTGATCTGCACCGGCGCCAGCGCCGTGCCCACGCCCGTGCCCACCCGCACCCGCAGCACATCGGCGCTGACCAGCGCACCGGTCTCGGTCTGCAGGCTGCCTTGCAGCGCCTGCAGCGTCACCGTGGTGCCGCGCACCTGCGCTTGCGCACCCAGCAACAGATCACCGGCCGTGGCGCCCAGCGTCACGCCAGCGCCCGCACCAGCGGCCACCAGGTGGTCGATGCGCAGACCGTCGGCTTCCTGCAGCCAGGTGCCGCCTTGTGTGCTCTCGGCATCCAAGGTGCGCGTGCTGGTCTGCACCGCCGCGACTGCACTGCCGATCCCGGTGCCCAGCCGCAAGCGCAGCGTATCGGCCGTGACCAACGCCCCGGCTTCGGTCTGCAGGCTGCCTTGCAGCGCCTGCAGCGTCACCGTGTTGGCCCGCACCAAGGCGTTTTCGCCGAGGGTCAGGTCGCCGTTGGCCACGTTCAGCACCAGGTTTGCCGACGTGGCATTGGCCACGGCATGCCGCAGTTCGGTGGCCCCTTGGATCTGCAAGGCGATGTTGCCGCTGCTGTTTTCCACATCCAGCGCACCCGCCCGGACACTGATGGGCGCGTTCGACCAGTCGATTGCCGTGCCCGACCGCAGCGTCAGCAAGTCGGCGTCCACGCGCACCGTGCCTGCGCCCGTCGCCGGCAGCACCAGGCTGTTGGAGGCCTCCAGGGCCAGCGTCGCCAGGTCGAACACGGCCTCGGTCTTGCCCTGCGCTGCCGTGATGGCGACCTCGGCGCCGACGACCCGCAGGCCGTCCACGCCGCTGCCCGTCGACGTGCTGCCGACCAGATGGTCGACGCCGGTCAGGGTGAAGCTGTTGGCGTCGCCGATGCCCAGGCCGGCGTCGATCAGCACCGACATCGCCTGACCAGTGAGGTCCAGCGTGCCGGAACTGGCCGCGGTGCCGCGCTCCAGCGACGCACCGTCGCTGAAGGTGACCTGCGCCGCACCGTCGATGATCAAACGGCCACCATTCATCAACACCACGCTGCTCTCGAAGAGCACCGTGCCGCTGGCGTGGATGACCAGGTCGCCATCGACATAGACCTTGTCGCTGAAGGTCACGTCCACCGCATCCCGCACGTTCAGGCCTTCCAGCGCGGCCAGTTCGTCCACGCGCAGCGAGAAGCCCTGCGCCGTGGCGCTGGTGCTGCCCAGGTCGGACCGTGCCGCACTCAGCAGATCGCCAGCGCGGTAGCCGCCACCCAGCGACTGCAGCGTGACCGCACTCACCCGGCCGCCGCTGACCACCAGCGTGGCGGTCACGTCCGCCCCGCTGCCGCCCGACAAGGACACATTCGTGTACGTGCCGTCGGCGTATCCCTGGCCACCAGAGGCCAGGGTGAAACTGCCCACGCCGTTGCCGACGGCGCCTTGCAGCGCCACCGTGCCGCCATGGGCGGACAAGTCGAGCACATCGCTGCGCCCCACGCCGCCGTTGATGCGGCGGGTGATGGTGAGGTTGCCGTTGCTGTCCTGTGCCGCATCGCCGGCCACCAGGCTGACGCTGCCGGCAAAGCGCACCGCATCGTCGATCAGCAGGTCGCCACTCATCGCGATGGTGGTGCCATCGGACAGGCTGGTCGTCTTGCCCGAGCCAACGATCGTCAGCGTCTTGCCGGTGAGTCCGCCGCTGACCGCGACCTCGCCACCCTCGCCCGACGCATTGATCACCAGCGGCATGGACAGCGTCACGCCGTTCTTGCCGCCACCGATCGAAATCGGGTTGGACCCACCACTGGCCCCCAGCACCAGCGTCGGGACGGTCGAGTTCGGATCCGACAGCCCGGCGGGATCCAGCACCACACCACCCGTGCCACTGCCCAGGGTGATGGCCGTCGTGGCATCGGCGGGCACCACCTGCAGGCCCTTGCCGGCGCCATTCGCCTTGGCCAGGTCGGACAGCTTGGCCGGGCCGGCGCTGAGCGTCACCGGGGTCAACACCACGGCCGTTCCGGCATCCAGGCCGCCTTCTTCGGTGGCGGTGAGCTTGCCGGCCAGCGTGACCGTGTCGCGCACATCCAGCTTGATGCTGCGTGCCGTCAGGTCGGTGGCGATCACCAGCTTGTTGGCCTTGATCGTCAGGCGGGTGTTGCCCAGGTCGATCACACCGCCGGCTTCCATCGCCTGCAGCTCGACCCGGTCGCCGACGACGTTCAGCGTGCCCAGCGTCTCGTCCCAGTAGATCTGCTCAACACCGCTGATGGCCTGGCCCGTGCCCAGCCGGACCACGTTGTTGGTCAGGCTCTTGCTGATCGGCGGCAGCGACAGCGTCAGCGTGTCGTTGGCCAGTTCCTGCGGGCCGCTGCCCGTACCCGAGCCCGAGCTGGACGCCGCTGCCAGCAACGCAATCTCGGACAGGTGCATGAAGCGCTGGCCGTTGTTGGTGACGCCCTTGACCTCGTCGATGCGCAGCGCGTAGTACTTGTAGGCCTTGGTGTTGTTGAACGTGACCGTGCTCACCGCGCCGCGGCCGTCCGCCAGGTTGGTGTTGCCGTGGGCCACCATCTCCCAGTTCGGGTTGGTCCAGGCCTTCGGGTCGTTCGATCCGTACAGGGTGTAGACCTTTGGGTCCCACTGCCAGGTGTCGTCGTTGGTGCGCGTGGTCAGGCGCATCTCGGTGACCACCTCCGGCGTGGCCAGCGTCATGATCACGCCGCTGCCGGGGCCGTCGAAGTTCAGGTACTTGGTGCCGGTGTTGTTGTCAAACGCGCCCGTCGCCTGCTCGTTAGAGGGGCTGTTGTTGGACGACGCCTCCTGAGCGATCACGTTCACCACCCGCTTCGCCTGGACAGGAGCGAACAGCGCCACCTCGGACACCTCCGCAAAGCGCTGACCGTTGCTGTCGCCCTTGACCGCATCGAAGCGCAGGGCGTAGTACTTGTACGAGGTGGTGTTGTCGAAGGTGATCGTGCTCACCGACCCGCGGCCGTTCGCGAGCTTGGTGTCGCCGTGGGCCACCACCGTCCAGTTCGGGTCCGTCCAGGCCTTGGGATCATTCGATCCATACAGGGTGAAGACCGACGGATCCCATTGCCAGATGTCGTCGTTGGTGCGCGTGGTCAGCTGGAGCTGGGTCACCGCCTGCGCCTGATCCAGCGTCATGATCAGGCCGCTGCCGGCGCCGTCGAAGTTGAGGTACTTGGTGGCGGTGTTGTTGTCAAACGCTGCCGACACCTGCTCGTTCGACGGGCTGCGGTTGGACGACGCCTGCGCGGCCACCACGTTCACCCGCGCCAGGACACCCGTCCCGACGTTCCCGCCAATGCCAGGAATCTTGAACAGTTCCCAATCGCCGACTTGCGTGCGATTGGCCATGAACTTGCCGCCGGGCTCTGCCGTCAGATAGGTCCCATGCGCCGTCTTGAGCGCATAGTTGCCATCACCCTTGTTTTCCAGTGTGAAGCGCTCCCATGCGCCCGCTTCGGTGCGGTTGGCGACGACGCTTCCATCGGCTTGTGCCGACAGCAGCTTGCCCCATGCGCTCTTGAACACCACGGTGTTGCCGTTGACGGTGGCTTGCCACTTCTCCCAATCGCCAACGGCGCTGCGGTCGGCGACCACCGTGGCTTGATCACTCAGTGCCGAGACGAACTTGCCCGCGCTGCTTTGCAGGCTGACGGTCTGAGTGCCGCTCTGCGTCTGGCCGGTGGCTGCTTGCGTCGCCACCACGCTGGACTCCTTCAGAGACAGCGTGCGCGTGGCCGTGCTGCCCGACTTGCCCAGATCCAGGACCACCTGGTCGGCACCCTGCGAGCCGAACACGGTCAGCGCCGCATCACCCAGCTTGAGCACGGTGAGCTGGTCGGCCAATTCGCCCAGGCGGATCTGGTCGACCGCGGCGCGGTTCAGGCGCACGCCGTTGCCGGTGGTCGAGAACACCTCGAAGTTGCCGGCGTTGTAGGTCGCCTGCATCGCGAAGGGTTCCTGCTCCAGGATCGGCACCGTCTTCTCGGTGCGGTTCAGGCCATCGTCGACCACGATCGTGAGGCTGCCGTTGGCGCCCTGGGCACCGGGCACGAACTTCACGGCGCCAGTCCTGGCCAGCAGGCTGGCCACGTCCTGCGTGCTGCCGCTCAACGACAGCACGCCCACACGGGTGGCGAACAGGGCCACGTCGGAGACGTGCATGAAGGTGTTGGCGCCGCCCTTCGTTTCATCGATCTTCAGCGCGTAGTACTTGTACGCGGTGGTGTTGTCGAAGCTGACCGTGCTCACCGCACCGCGGGCATCCCCGAGGTTGGCATTGCCGTGGGCCACGCGCACCCAATCTGCGCTCGACCAGTCCAGCAATTCATTGGAACCGTACAGGGTGTAGACCTTGGGATCCCACCACCAGGCGTCATCGTTGGTGCGCGTGGTGAGCTGGATCTGGGTCACCGCCTGGGCCTGCGCCAAGGTCATGACCATGCCGCTGCCCGGGCCGTCGAAGTTCAGGTACTTGGTGGCGGTGGTGTCGTCAAAGGCACCGGCCACCTGCTCGTTGCCCGGACTGTTGCTCGACGATGGCGTCGCCGAGACCACCGAGACCCTGGACACGGCGTTGCGCACCGACACCGAACCACGGGCGGCGTCCGACAACTGCAGCGCACCGCTGGTGGCCGACAGCGTGACGGTCAGGCGCCCTGAATCGGCGTCGGCCAGGCTGCCCGCGGCCAGGATCAGGTCGGTCGGCTTGCTGCCGGCGGCCAGGAACTGGTCCGGCAGCACGAGGTTCGGCGCCGCGCTGGTCGGTGCCGGCGCAAAGGTGTAGATCGGACGGCCCGAGGCCATCGCCACCACCTGCCCTGTGGCGGTGTCCACGCTGGCCATGCGCCAATCCAGGCCACCGGGCATGGACGTGCTGACCTTGGTCCAGTTGGCGCCGCCGTTGACGGATGTCCACACGCCGCCATTGCCGCCATTGGCCGTGGCCGCCAGCGTCTTGCCGTCGTCGCTCATCCAGACCGAGGTCCAGTCGCCCGACAGGCCGGTGCTCCGCCAGCCCCAGCCGCCCGGCTGGTTGGTGTTGGCCAGGTAGATCTGGCCGCCGCGGGCCGCCGCCACCAGCAGGGTGCCGCTGGCGTCCATGTCCACGCCCACCCAGTCCTGGTTGTTGGGCAGGTCGGTGCTGGACAGGTAGAAGGACGCGTTGCCATTGCCGTCGGGTGGTGTGGCCATCCAGACCTTGCCGTCTTCACCCCGGTTCGAACCGGGGCTGCTGGCCACCAGCAGCCGCGAGCCATCGGCACTCGAGGCCATCGCGCTCCAGTTGGCATTCGGTTCATTCTGGACATCGCGCCACTGTTGCCCGCTCGAATCGGCCAAGCGCATCTGGCCATTGGAGTAGAAGGTCTTGTAGCCCCAGTCGAAGAAGTTGTTGTAGAACCAGCGGCTGTCGCTGTCGGTGCGGTCACTCAACATCACGCGGCCATCGGCCAACACCATCACCTCGGTGTAGTTGTCGGACGGTGCGTTGACGATCATCCAGGTCGCGCCGGCGTCACGCGACAAGGCCAGCTTGTCGCCCGTGGAAAGTGCCGCGATGTGGCGGCCATCGGTCGAGACAGAAACCGCCTTGTAGTTCATGCCCTTGGGCGCGCTGGCCGGCTGCCAGGTGGCCCCGGCGTCGCGTGACAGGTAGATGCCCGCCACGGCACTGTCGACATCGTTGGCCACGGCCACGATCAACTTGCCGGCCGTGGCCATGTCACGCCAGTTCAGCGTGGCCGACGACATCAGCGCCGCATCGAGGCTGGCCGTCGCCCGGCTGGTCTGGTCGTTCTGCTTGATCTCCACCGTCAGTGGCTGGCTGCTCGGGCCGCCGTCGAAGCGCACGCTCACCCGGCCCGGGCCGGTGAAGAACCGGTTCAGATCGGACAGGCTGCCGGTGAAGGTGGCCTTGGTGCTGCCGCCACCGGACACCGACACCCCGGCGTCGGATCCGGCGTCGATCGCACCCGCGGTCACCGACAGGGTGACCGTGGCGGGCGACTGCGGGTCGCCGGCAAACGGCGTGCCGTAGAACAGCAGGCCCGTCGATGCACCACGCACCGCATTGAAGCTGGCAGGCACCGACACCGTGGGCGCGCCGGGCAAGGGCCCGACGATGCCCAGCAGATCGGACGGCAGGCTGCCGGAGAAGTCGACACGCGAGGCGTCGCGGCCGGTCTCGGCAATGGTGTTGACACCCAGCGAGCCGGTGAAGATGTAGGTGTCGATGCCATCACCGCCGACCAGCTTGTTGACGCCCTGCAGGGCGTACAGCGTGTCGTCACCACCGCCGCCGGACAGGTCGTTGCTGCCGGCGCCGCCGTACAGGATGTCGTTGCCCAGGCCGCCGGAGAGTTTGTCACGGCCCCGGCCCGCCACCAGCACCGCTGCGGCCTGGCTGGTGGCCAGTGCGCGCAGCACGTTGTCGCCCTCGGTGTCGATGGCCGTGCCGCCACCCGCGCCCAGCAGGATGGTGTCGTTGCCGGCACCGCCCTTGGCGTTGATCGAGATGGCCGACTGCAGGCGGGTGGCGTCCAGCGTGTCGTTGCCCTCGCCGAGGTCGACCACGACCCGGGTCACGCCCCGGTACTCTTGGTAGAAGCCCTGGAACTCGACGCCCACGACGTCGCTGCCCTTGCGGCCGCTCAGGATCCAGGTCTCGGCGTTGTCGTCGGTGGTCAGGTAGCGGCGGTCGCCGGCATGGGTGCCGGCGTTGAGCGTCAGCTCGCCGTTGTTCACCGCCGCGAGCACCGGCATCACGGTGGGTGCCGGCAGCTTGATGTCGAACAGCTTGAGGCTGAAGACCCGGATGTTGAACTTGAGAAACCCCCCGGGGCCGATACTGCCCCAGATGTAGCCGTTGATGTAGGGCGTGAAGGTGAAGTCGAACAGGTTCAGCGGCCCGCCCGGGATGCCCGGGATCAGGCCCGGGTAGGACATCATCGCCAGCATCTCCGACGGGCGGATCTTGCCGTCGCCCTTGTAGTCGACGCTGACGAACTGGCCGTCCTTGTCCCGCGTGACCGTGCCGACCTTGATGTCGTTGAGGTCCGCCTTGGCGGTGAGCTGCAGGCTGGCGCCGAGGCCGGCCTCCACCACACCCGGCACACCGAGGCCTGCCTTCAGGCCGATCTCGATGGTCAGGCCCAACTCGGGCTTCTCCTGGCCGCCGGTGTTCGGCACGATCGCGCCGTTGCGGAACGTCGGCATCGTCCAGTCGTTGATGTAGAAACTGTCGAGCACGGCCAGCGGGTTGCGCGTCTGCACCGCCTTCTGGATGCCGTAGGTGTCGACACCGAAGGACAGGTCGGCAAAGGCGCTGACGCTGCCGAAGGCGTAGATCGGGATGCCGATGGGCACCGGCACCTGGTAGGCCGTGATGTCGGCAAGCGTCGGGAAGGCGATCAGGACATCGAAGCTCATGCCGATGTTCAGGGTCGGCAGCTCGTAGGTGAACAGCGTGGCGTTGCCACCGCTGAAGATCTTGGCCCAGTTCGAGATGTCGGTCAGGTACGGCAGGAACTGGAAGCCTGACCGGGCCGCCGAGCTGGTGGGCTGGCCGCCCGAGGCCGCATTGCGCACTTCGGTGAGCTTGGCGTTGAAGCCGTCCATCACCGACGAGGTGCCCGACCCGGGCACCTCCAGGGATGCACCCTTGGTGAAGGTGATGTTGCCCGACCCCAGGCCATGGATGCTGCCGATCGGCAAGCCGGCGCCGAAGGCCAGCAGGCTCTGCAGCATGGACGGCATGTCCAGCGCGAACTTGACCGCGTCGAGGAAGGCCCAGTTGATCGGCGGCTTGTCGGACGCCACCAGTTTCCAGACCACGTCGATCATCCCGCGCAGCGTCGGGTCGTTCGGCAGGATCAGGTCAAGGCCAACGATCGGCGTCGTCAGCGCGGCGACCACCTCACGGAAGGGCTCCACGACCTGCGCCACCTGCTTGGCAATCGGCATCAGGAAATCCAGCACCGATGAATGCAGGTCGAGGTGGATGTTCTCGATCGAGATGTCGGGCAGCGAGACGGTCGCCTCGCCCAGATGCCAATCCCAGTCCAGCACGAAGTCCGCCTTCAAGCTGGGCAGGCCGGCAGCGCTCAGCTCCATGCCGAGGTTCATGTGGCTGTCGATGCCGAAGTCGACTGCGATCGTGGCCAACGGGTCGGTCAACACGCTGTCGAGCGTCAGGCGGCGGCCGCTGTCGCCCTTCAAGTTCAGCCCCAGGTGGCCGGACAGGCCGCTGGCGATGAAATTGTTCAACGTGCCGGTGCCCTGGTCGGTGACCTTGGCATTGAAGAACAGCAGCGAGCCACTGGCCGCAAACGGGTCGGCGATGGCCGGCGTCTTGGTGTCGCCGTCCAGGTAGGCCCGCAGGTTCAGCGACAGCTCGGGCTTGTTGGCGTCGGCGTTCGTCGACAGGAAGAAGCCGCTGGCAGCCGACAGGCCGAAGCCGAAGTCGTAGGTCCAGTCGGCCACCAGCGAGAAGCCGCCGTCCACGTTCAGGCTGAAGCCCGGCAGGTTCAGGTCCAGCGGAATGTCCACACCCAGACCGACGATCTGCCCGCCCAGCTTCATGTTGAAGCGGATGGCGTCGACATTGCCCTTGGGCAGGGCCTGGCCAGGCTGCCAGTACGACACCAGCTTGCCGGCCTTGTCGTCGAACTCGACGATGACGTCGTCGATGGTGATGCCGTCCTTGCCGTTGGTGTCCAGCAGGATGCCCAGATCGCTGAAGGTCTGGTACATCACCTGGCGCATCAACTCGACCGGCTTGCCCGGGCCCGCCAGGGTGGTGCGCAGGTCCTGCAACAGGCCACCGCGCAGGTTGCCGATGAGCTGGGCGGTGTCGGCCAGCCCGGTGCCGATGAACGGCAGGTCGGTGGCCAGGGTGGACTGGAAGATGTCCTGCACCGCGCCCAGGCCGAGGTCGACGCCGTTGATCACGAAACTCGGGTCGTACAGCACGTCCAGCAGCGACAGGTCGTGCGGCACGGCGCGGCTGAAGTCAGGCAACTCGATCTTCAACGCGGGGTCACCCGAGGCCAGCCCGGCCAACTGGGCCAGGAAGGTCGGCAGACCCTGGTCACCCAGCGCCGGGTCGGTGTAGACCAGCAGATGGCCCAGCGACAACTGTTGCGACAGCGCCACCAGGCTGATCGGCAGGTCGATGTCGAGTGCACCGCGTGCACTGACCTTGGCCTGGCCATCCACCAACGCAATGCGCAGCCTCGCCGGGTCGGGCGTCACGGGTTTGCCGTCGGCATCCAGCACGATGCTGCCGCCGAACACGCCGAGCTGGATCTGGCCCAGGCTGAACTTGGCCGACACGTCCTGGGCCATCAGGCTGGCCGTCAGGTCGAGACGGGTGCCGGTCTGGGTGGCCTCGTCGAAGTCGATGACCTGCACCGCGGGGGTGCCAGCGGGCGCACCGGGCAGGGCCACCCCGACACGGGCCACCAGCCTGGCGCCGACCGCGTAGCTGCCGGCGGCCTTGCCCGACGCGTCGAACAGGCTGCTGAACTCGGACGGCAGGTCGATGCCCGCCAACCCCGCCAACTGCGCCAGGTTGAGGTTGACATTGAAGTCGCCAGCCGCCTGCAGATCGAAGGTGATGTCGAGGTTGAGCCGGTGGTGGGCGGTGTCGAGCGACAGGTCGAACAAGGCGGGGTCGATGCCCAGGGCATCCTCGATCACCTTCTCGGCCTCGTCGAGCGCAGCCGCCGGCGTGTTGCCGGCCTGTTCGATGCGGGCCAGCAACGCGTCGCCGAAGTTCAGGATGTCCGACAGCGAGCGGTCGAGCAGCGGCAGTTGCTGGGTGTAGAACGGCTGGTCGCCGACCAGTCCGTCGACCACATCGGTCAGCTGGCGCAGGCCGCTGACGATGTCGCCGAAGCTCATCTTGCTGAGGTCGGCCAGCGCCCCCAGGTCGGGCAGCACGGCCACCACGTCATGGGTCGACAGGCCCAGCGCCTGGCGCTGGGCGGCATCGGTGATGTCGAAGTTGTTCGTGGTCACCAGCTTGAAGCTCGACCAGTCGGCCAGGTCCTGCACGTACAGGCCCAGCTCCAGGCCGCTGCCGATGTTGAAGCCGGCACCGCCGCCCTTGACCTCCAGGCCGCGCAGCCGTGCAGAGGCGTCACCGCCAAAGTCGAACTGCAGGCTCGGCAGCCCCTCGCTCAGCACTTGGGACAAGGCAAAGCGTTCGCCACCGGCCACACCAGGGGTGCGGTCCATCACCATGTCGAGCTTGGCGCCCAGGTGCAGCTGCGAGCCCGAGCCCATGCCGCCGGCCGTCAGGGTGACAAAGCCGAGCTTGGCGGCCACCGTGAGGTCCTTGACGTCGGCCGCGATGGCCGCGCTGGCGGCAAAGTGGTCGATCGCCATGCTGAAGCCGCCACCGCCCAGTGACAGCACCAGGTCGAATCCGAAGCCGACGTCCACACCGATCGCCGCCGTGGCATCGGTGCTCAGCGACAGATCCGCGCTGGCCGCCAGGTTCAGGTTCAGCGGCGTGGACAGCTCCGCCAGCCGGACCTGCGCCGCCACCGGGATCACCAGATCCCCCGTGGCCGCGTCATAGCTGGCCTTGCGGCTGCCCAGCAGGCCGGACTTGTTCAGCGCGTCGACGAATTCGCCGACAGTCTTCAGCCGCTCGAGCTTCTTGTGCACGTCGTAGCTGGCCGCCTCAGCGCCAGACTTGAGGGAACTGGACAGCGTCAGCGTGCTGCCGTCGGCCGCCACGGCCGTCACCTGCAACTCCTCGCCACCCACAGCCACCCAGTGGCCGGCCATCGACGCCGCGAACTGGCCCGCCACGCCGGTCAGCGTGGCGCTGCCCTTGGTGGTCTGCGCGGTGCCGGTCGCCTGCTGGGTCTCGCCCTTGGCGGGCGCCCAGGCCTGCTTCGGCCGGTTGAAGTCGATCTTCGAGACCACGCCGTCGTCGAAGGCCTGCGCCACATTCAGCAGGTCGGACAGCGACTTCTCCACGAAGGGCAGGTTGCCCAGGCCGAGCTTGGAGATGTCGATCGTCTCCAGGTAGTCGAGCATGTTGGGCAGGGCCAGCAACAGGTCTTCCACCTTGATGTTCGAGAAGCCCAGCAGCTGGTCGAAACCCTCGGCCTGGAACTGCAGGCTGCCGCTCAGCGGGTCGCCGCTGATGCGCACCTGAGGTGGCGTGCTGCCGGCCAGCGCGATGCCGGCCACCGAGGCGTAGATCGGCAAGGTGGCCACCAGCTGGTTCTGCCCGGCGTCGAGCTTGAAGGCGCCGTTGACAAAGCTGATGTTGCCGCCCAGGTCGAGCCGCAGCGAGGCCTTGTCGTACGGCTTGCCGCTGCTGTCCAGGCCGGCCTTGCCGACACTGACATCCACCGGGCCCAGGCGGGCCGCGATGACCATGTCGCTGGCCGACAGGCTGCCCTGGAAGCCGAGCTTGCGCAGGTCCAGGCTCGCGGCCAGGCCGTGCCGCCAGTCGAGCTTGAAGCCGAGATCGACATCGGCCTTCAGGTCGGCCTTCAGGGCGACGCTCGCATCGAAAGCCAGCCCGTACTGCGCCAGCCCGGTGTTGAGGTCGATCTGCACCAGATCGGACCCCAGCTTGACGCTGCCCTGGAAACCGAAGTTCAGGCCGCTCTGGTCGAGCCTGAAGCTCAGTCCGGCGCTGACACCGGCCTGCGGTGCCCAGTGGGCATCGAGGTAGGACTTCAGCCCCATCAGCGTGGGCGCGCCCGTGGCGCCGTACACCGGCGCCGGCAGGCCAGCCAGGCTGGACACCCAGGTCGGGTCCAGGTAGGTGTTGATGTACTGCTGGACATAGTCACCCATGCTCACCAGCGGCGAGAGGTTGAGGATGTCGTCCAGCGACTTGTCCAGCAGCGGCAGCTTGTCGCCGCTCTGCAGATCGGCGCGGACCTGGCTGAGCTGGCCAGCCACGCCCAGCAGGGCACCCGCCAGGCCACCGCCCAGCGACACGTCCAGGTTGGTCAGGCTGAAGCGGGTGTCCATCGGCTTGTCGAAGTCGACCGACACCGTCTGGCCGCCCACCATCACGGTCTCGTGCACCACCCCACCCGAACGGTTCAGGTCCAAGGTCAGGTCGCCCGAGAGCGCCACACCGGCCAGGCCGGGCACGGCCACCGATGCATTGCCCGCCAGCGACAGCGCATAGCCGGTGCCAGGCATCACCATGGCCAGGCTGCCGTCGCGGATGGCGGCGTGCTGGCCTTGCACATTCACCTGGGCCTCCAGGCCACTGGCGCCGATGACGGTGCGGCCGTTGGCCACCCGCACCGAGAAGCTGCCGGTGCCCTGCACCCAGGGCGTGGCCGCCGGGTCTTGCGCGTCCTGCAGCTTGACGGTGACAGTGCCCGCGGCCTCCAGCAGTGCGCCCTTGAAGTCCAGCCGCTGCACCGTGGTGCCACGCAGCTTGACCGGCGTGGCGCCATCGAATGCGCCGTTGCCGTCCAGATCACCGCGGCTGAAATCGACCACCCGGCCGGCCAGCGCGCCCGTCCCCGGGCCGGTGTTGACCGCCAGGCTCAGCGTGCCGCCTTCCAGCGTCAGGCCCGGCACGCCGGCCAGGCCGGCGCCGGCTGCGTTGGCGCGCAGGCCGATGAAGGTGCCCGCACCACCGGTGTCTTCCAGCACCATCATGCCGATGCTGGCCTGGTGCAATTCGACCCCGATGAAGCTGTCGGTGCCGATGCCGGTGCCCAGCTGCACATCGACATGGCGTGCCGCCAGCATGGTGGTCGTCATCTGACGCCGGGTGCCGTCGTCCAGCGTGGCGCTGCGGCTGCCCAGGCGGGCCAGCCCGAAGGTGCCCTGCAACAGCACGGCGCTGCCCACCTGGATCTTGGCATCGGTCACCAGCGACATGAAATCGCCGCTGGCGCTGGCAAAGTCCAGCGCAATCGTCTGGTCCACGCCGGCGGTGACCTTGCCGGTGCGCACTTTCAGGCTGTGGTCCACCGCCGTGGCGCCCTGGCCGGTGACGCCCAGTTCCAGCACGTCGCGCGCTGGCACGGCGCCGATGCCGCCATAGGCCTGGTTGGCCTGCAGGCTCAGCGAGGTGGCGTTCACCACCAGGTCCACCGCATTCAGGCCGAGTTCGGCGGCGTTCAGCGACAGGTTGTCGACATTGGCCTTCAGCGCCAGCCAGCTGCGGCTGTCGCCCGGCCCGGCGTTGAGCGGGCGCAGCAAGGCCATGGCCAGGCTCAGACCGCTGACCTGGATGCCACTGACACGGGCCGCGATGTCGCTGGCGCCGATCACCAGGCCGGTCATGCGCTGGCTGTTGTTCGCCACGGTGGCGTCCAGTTCACGCTGCGACACCAGCATCGAACCACTGGCCTCGAGCGTGTCACCGACCTTGACCACCATGGTGCCGCCGGCTTCAAGCAGTTCGCCGTTGAAGTCCAGCGTGGTGGCGGACGCCGCGCCCATCGCAATCGCATACGCCCGGCTGCCGCTCCAGTCCAGCGCGCTGCCAGCGGCGCTGCCCAGCCCCAGGTTGGCGGCAAAACGGGTGTTGGCACCCGACAGGGTCACACCGTAGGCCGAGGTGCCCAACACCTCGAGCGATTCGGCCATGCCCTGCACCGACAGCCAACTGCGGTTGACGTCGCCAGAGGCGGCCTTGGCCAGCACCAGGCCGAAGTCCAACCCTTGCATGGCAAAACCGATCGCCGACGCGTCCGCACCCGAGGCCACGCGGGCGCTCACATCGGCGCCAGACATCACCAGCACGCGGCTGTCCACGCTGCCACCGCCCGTCAAGGCCAGGGTCTTGCGGTAGGTCTCGAAGCCGGCCGTGCCGCTGAACGACAACCCGCTGCCCACCGACACGTCCACCGTGCCGTAGGCGCGCACGGTCTGGCCGAGTGCACCGTCCAGCGCCATCACCACCGAGCTGCTGCTGCCGGTGCGGATCGTCACCGGCTTGGCCTTGAAGTCGATCACATGGCTGTCGGCCGACAGGCCGGCCGCCAGGCCACTGACGAGGTTGAGTTGCAGGTCCAGCGTGTTGGCCGACAGCTTGATGTCGGGCAGACCGACCAGGTCGACGGCGCCGGCATGGGCGGCCAGGGCCGTCCAGTGCGTTCCGGCCAGGGCGTTTCCGCCCTTGTCCTTCGCACCCGCCTTGGCGCTGAACACACCCAGGGCCAGGTCCACCTGGCTCAGGGACAAGCCCATCGCATCGGCGTTGGGCGTGTCCAGGCTGTCGATCTTGTTGTCGTGGTTGCTGTCGACACGATAGGGGCCGTCGATGCCGAAGAAGGCATTGACCTGGTTGAGGCCCACGGCCAGTTCGTCGACCGCCACCGTGCTGCCGTCGGCCAGCTGGACCGTGGTGCTGCGCGTCTCGAAGGCGGCCGAGCCGTCCACATAGACCGCATTGCCCACGGCCAGCGTGACGCTGGCAGACGCACGCAGGGTCTGGCCATCCGCACCGGCCAGCGTCATGGTCTGGGTCTTGCCGGTGCCCGTGGTGACATCGAGTGCCGTGCGGGTGAAGTCAAGCACGCGGCTGCTCGCCGCATCGGCCAGGTTGATCGACACGCTGGCGTTGCGCACTTCGGCGGTGACATCGGGCACACCCAGCAGGCGCGCCGCGCCGGCCGTGGCCTCCAGTGCCACGCGGCTGGGCAGCGCGCGGCCAGCGGTGAGCAGGGGCGAGGTGTAGATGCCGCTGCCGGCGGCCACTGCGGTGAGCTGCGTGCCGGTGCTGTTGAGGGCCACCGAGCGCCAGGCCTGGCCGGCCGACGCATTGAGCAGGCGCCAGCTGGCGCCGGCGTCGTTGGACACCCAGATGCCACCATTGGTGCCGTTGGCCGCTGCAGCGATGGTGCTGCCGTCGGCCGAAATGGCCACGGCCGTCCAGCGGCGCACATCGGCCACCGCACGCCAGGCCCAGGAGCCGTCGGCGTTGGTGGCTTGGGTGTCGGCCACGTACAGGCGTTGACCCGGGGCTGCCGCGATCAGGTAGCGGCCAGTGGCGTCGGTGGACACCGACACCCAATCGGCCAGGGCCGGCGCGTTGCGGGTCTCATTGGTCCAGACCGCCGCGTCCGTGCCGGGGTTCGCACCGAGGAACAGCCCGCTGATGCCGCCTGGCGCCGTCGGCGCACCGGCGGCCGCCAGCACGCGGGTGCCGGTGCTGTCGGTGGCCAGTGCAGACCAGTTGGCATCGCGCACCGCCGACGGCAGGCCCAGTTCGACCCAGGACGTGCCTGCAGCCTGGCCCGACAGCTTCAACGTCCCGCGCAGGGCGTCGGCGTCGGCCGTGCGCACGAGTTGGGCGCGGCCCTTGCCGGCCACGCTGACATCGGCGTTGAACGCGGCGCCGACCTGCTTGCCGACCAGCACCAGCACATTGCCGTCACCCGATACCGTGACCAGCGCGTTCAGCGCCGGCGCGGCAGCCAGTTGCAGCTTCAGTTTGTCGATGGCGCGGCTCAGCTCACGCATGCTCGCGTTGTTCAAGCCGAACAGGTTGTTCCGGTCTTGCCAGGCGTACTGTTCCTGGTAGGCGTCGATCTGGGCCTGGATCCGGCCGGGCTCCGCGAACACGGCGCGCAACTTGCCCGCCACATGGGCCTGCACTTGCGCGTCGGTGGCCTGGCCACCGGTGCCGTCGCCATTGGCGGTGAGATCGGTGGCCAGCACGGTGTACTGGATCGGCTTGGCGCTGATGCCGTTGACAGTGATCACGTCGCCCGCGGCAAAGCTGCCCGTCAGGGCCAGCATGTCCACTTCACGCGAGAAGGCTTCCGCGGGCTGGGCGCGCATCACGCCCCCAAACCCCCGGACCTGCACTTGCAGCCGCGTCCAGCCAGCGGCCGGATCGGCGGAGCGCGCCGCCAGCGTCAGGCTGGCACCGCTGCCACCGGCAAGGACCACGCTGCCCGGCGCTTCATTCAGGGCCTTGCGCAGCTTGGCGGCCACATTGGCCAGCACCTGGGCGGCCGAGCCGCGGGTGCTGCCACCCAGGCCGTCGGCGCTCAGGTCGGCTTTGACGACGCGGTAGACCACATCGCCCACGGCCAGGCCGCCCACGGTGATGGTGCTGCCTTCGGTGAAGCTGCCGTACAGCCGCAACACGTCGAAGCGTGTCGGGGCCCGCAGGTCGGCGCTGAGCATGCGGCCATCGGCCAGCAGCACCACGTCGGTGTAGCGGTCGGCAGCCGCGTCGGTGCGCAGCCAGGTGCCACCGCCGTCGGTCGAGCGCACGATGCTGCCGCCATCCACCGTCGCCACGATGGTCTGGCCGTCGGCCGAGATCGCCACCGAGACATAGCGCAGCCCCGTGGGCGCGCCGCTGGCGCCCCAGCTCTGGCAGCCGTCCACCGACAGCCACAGGCCAGTGCTGGTGCCGCCAGCACTGCTGGCAATGGCCACCTGGCGGCTGTCGGACACCGCCACATCGCGCCAGTCCAGCGTCTGCGTCAGCACCTGGCGCACCATCTCGCGCTCGGTGGCGACCACCAGCGCGAAGTCGACATCGGCCAGCGACAAGCCGATCGCATCCGCGCCGGGCGTGTCCTGGCTGTCGATCTTGCCGTCGCCGTTGGAATCGATCAGCGGCCCGCCGTTCAAGCCGGCAAAGGCCTGCAGGTCGGCACCGCCCATTGTCAGCACGTCGTGGCTGACGACGCTGCCATCGTTGAGCGTCATCAGCCGGGTCGATTTCTCGAAGCCCAGTGATCCGCCGACATAGAAGAACTCGCCCACCCGCAGCGCCACATCGCCCGAGGCGCGCACCAGCGTGCCGCGGTTGCCTGCGACATCCAGCACGCGGGTGCTGCCGGTGCCGGTGGGCACGGTCAGCGGTGTCCTGGCGAAGTCCACCACCTGGGTGGACTCGTCGGTGCCGTCGGGCACACCGTTGGCCAGATTGACCTCCACCAGCAGGTTGCTCACCGACAGGCTCAGGTCGGCGCCGCCGACAAAGGCCACCTGGGCCGCACTGACCTCCAGGCCGACCCAGTTCATGCTGTCGTAGCGCGCGTCCTGGCCGGCACGCGGCGACAGCAGCGCCAGCGCAAACTCGCCGTCCGACAGCACAAAGCCACGCGCTGCAGCGTTGGGTGTGTCGGTGTCGTCGATCTTGCCATCGAGGTTGCTGTCGATGAAGTAGCCGCCACCGATGCCGGCAAACATGTCCAGGCCGGTGCCGCCCATCGTCATGTTGTCCACGACCACGCTCTGGCCATCGGCCAGGCGCACGGTGGTGGTGGACTTCTCCACGGCCAGCGATCCGTGGCCTTCGACAAAGCCGGCCACGCCGATCTGGAACTCGCCGGAGGCGCGGGCCAACTCGCCCTTGGCGCCGTCCAGGTTCAGGCGCAGGGAGGAGTTCGCGCCGGTGTACACCGTCAAGGGCTTGCTTGCCCAGTCGATCACCTGGGTGCGGGCGTCGCCACTGGCCAGACCCTGGACCAGATTGATGCCGACCTCCACATGCTGGGCCGTGGCGGTGACGGCCGACACGCCCACCAGCGCCACTTCCTGCACGCTGGCCTGCAGCGACACCCAGCTGCGGCGGCTGTTCTTGTCCCAGGCCAGGGCGAGGCCGAATTCGGCGTCGGTGGCGCTCAGGCCGATGGCCTTGGGGTTGGTGTCGTCATCCAGATCGACCACACCGTCGCCATTGGTGTCGCTGCGGTACGGGCCATTGACACCGACGAAGGCATTCAGGTGGGTGCCGCCGATGGTCAGCAACCGGGTGTGGACCGTGCTGCGATCGGCCAGCGTCAAGTCGACGGCCGCCCGCTCGATGGCGATGGTGCCGCTGGCCTGGAAGAAGCCGGCCACGTCGAGGTCCATGCCTCCGGATGCACGCACCATCTGCCCACGCGTGCCGTCATGGCCCAAGGTGAGCGACCGGCCGGTGCCAGTGGCGATCTGCAAGCCGCGGTCGCCGTAGAAGTCGATCACGCTGCGGTCTGCCACATCGGCGGCAAAGCCATGCGCCAGGTTGATGTCCACACCCAGCGAGCGCACGTCCAGCGACAGGTTCTCGGGCAGGCCGATCGGCGCATCGACTGCGCCGACGCGGGCCGTCAGGGCGGTCCAGCTCTTGCCGGCATGGGCCGAGCCGGCCTTGGCGCTGGTCAGCGCCACGCCGAACTCGACATCACTGACCGACAGGCCGCGGGCGTCGGCGTTGACCGTGCCGTCCGCGTTGCGGTACGGGCCGTCGCCGATGAAGGCATGCAAGCCAGTGCCGCCGATGCTGATCAGCTGGGTGTCGACCCGGCTGCCATCGGCCAGCGTGACGGTCTGTGCACGGCGCTCGAAGCCGAGCGATCCGCCGACGTCGAAGAAGTCGCCCACACGCAGGTCGACATCGCCGGTGGCGCGCACGGACTGGCCCAGACGGCCGTCCAGGTCCAGCGCCAGCGTGCGGCCGGTGCCGGTGATCACGTTGATCTTGCGTGCCCCTGCGGCACCGGCAAAGTCGATCACCCGTGCATCGGCATCGATGCCGTCTGGTGTGCCACTGACCAGGTTCAGGTTGATGGCGATGTTCTTGGCGGCGATGGTGAGGTCGGGCATGCCGACCACCGCCACGCTGCCGGCGGTGGCCTTCAGCGCGGCCCATTGCAGGCCGGCGGTGCCGGTCTCGCCGGCACGCGGCGAGAACAGGGCCAGCGCGAAGTCGACGTCGTCGAGCGCCAGACCGATCGCGTCGGGATTGGTTTCACCCGCGTCGACCGTGCCGTTGCGGTTGGCATCGGTCCAGTATGGGCCGTTCAGGCCAGCGAAGGCATGCAGGTTCTCGCCGCCAAAGGCCAGCATGTCGACCTTGGCCTTGCTGCCATCGGCCAGCACCACATCGCGCGAAGAACGCTCAAAGCCCAGCGATCCGGAGGCATAGACGAAATCGGCCAGCTCGATCTGGAAGTCGCCCGAGGCGCGCACCAAGGTGCCCAGCTTGCCGGCAAAGTCGAGCTGCACCGCGGTCGTGGCACCGGTGGGCACCGACAGCACCGCACCGGTGTAGTCGATGACATTGCTGCCATCGGAGCCGGCATTGATGGTCACCGCCATGTTGCTGGCGTCGAACTTCACGAGCGGCAGGCCCACCTCGGTGGCGGTCTGGGCCTTCGCGTTCAGGCTGAACCAGCTGCGCTGCGCAGCGCCGGAGGCCGGCTTCTCCAGGTACATCGCCAGGCCGATGTCCAGCCCAGTCAGCTCGAAGCCTGCGGCGGTGCTGTTGACCGCCTCGTCGGCGAGGCTGCCGTCGTGGTTGGTGTCCAGACGGTAGGGCCCGTTCAGGCCGACGAAGGCCTGCAGGCCGGCGCCGCCCACCAGCCAGCGCCGGGTGTCGACGACGCTGCCATCGGCCAGCTTGGCCGTGGCATTGGCATTGCGCAGCGTGAACACGCCGTCTGCCGTCAGGAAGTCGGCGGCCGTCAGCGTCATGCCGACGGTGTAGCTGCGGCCAGTGCCGAAGTAGTCGGCGTTGAAGAACATGCCCAGCGCATCGGCATCGGCCTTGGCATGGGCACGGATGCCCACCTGCTCGGCCAGCGGGCGATGCACCACGTCCAGGCCGAAGGCCTTGCCGGTCTGCGCCACCTGCAGCACCGTGCTGCCGTCACCAAAGCCGGCCAGGCCGGTGCCCACGCTGAACTGGCCGGACAGGCTGCCGGCGCTGATCAGGTCGAAACGCTGGGTGAGCAGCGGTGTGAAGGTGTCACTGCGCAGCACGTCGATGGTCGCGCCATCGGTGAGCACCAGCGCACCGGTGACCTCCAGCCGGTCGTTCAGCGCGGACGTGGCGCCGCCCAGGCGCAACGCCAGGCGCTGGCCAGCGCCGAAGCTCTGGTCGCCCTCGATGCGCAGCAGCCCGGGCGAGTTGCCACGGACGATCGTGCCCGCCGCCAGGTTGCCGGCCATGTCGACCAGGCGCAAGCCTTGGGCAGCGTGCACCACGATGCTGCCGGTGGTGCGCAGCGCCGGTGCGTCGAGCTTGTCGACCGACTGGTCGGCCAGCAGATCCAGGCGGCCGCTGCCCGAGACCACGTCGCCTTGCAGCACCAGCCTGGAGCCGCCGCCCTGGGCGCTCAAGCGCACCGCGCCCACGCCCTGGGTGACCACGCTGGCGCCTGCGGCCAGGGTGATCGTGCCCGGGGTGGCGGTGCTGCCGGCGGCCAGCCAGAGGTCGCCGTCGCCGGTGCTCTGCACACCGGCGAGGCTGGTCACGGTCGGCGCCGCGCTGCTGCCGGCGCGTGGCAGGCTGACGGAGACGCTGTCCAGGCGCAAGCCGTCCAGTTCGGCCAGGCGCACGCTGGCGCCGCCTTGCGCGGCCAGGCTGCCCGCGGCGATCTCCAGCGCATTGCCGGCACCGCTGCCGGTGGCGCGCACGCCGCCGCTGCCCATGGCGCCGCCAATTTCCTCGCTGGCCTGCAGCAGCAGGCTGGTTGCCGTGAGGTCGGCCGCAGCGCTGTCGCTGCTGTCGCCATCGGTGATGGACCCGCCGCGGGCGATCAACGCCACGCCGCCGGCCTGGATGTCGGACAGGGTGATGGCGCCAGCCGAGACGATGCGCACTGCACCGCCATTGCCGCCGCCCAGCGTGGTGATCCGGGTGTCGCCGCCCTGGCGCACCGTGCCGGCGCCACTGACCAGTTCCACCGTCCCGCCGGCATTGATGATGGTCGGCGCGTCCAGGCCGATGGCGCTGCGCGTCAGCCCGCCGGCCTGGGCCGACAAGGACTCCAAGGCCGACCAGGCCACCAGACTGACCGCGCCACCAGCGGCGGTGACCGTGGCCACGCCATCGGCACTGCGCAAGGCGAGCAGGTCGCCGCGTGCGGACAGCAGCACGGCGCCACTGGCGGAGAGCCCCGCCCCGGCCAGTTCCAGGCCCGATTGCGATGCCAGCAGCAGGTCGCCCGTGGCCACCTCGGCCTGCACCCGCACATTGGCGGACACACTGCCGGTGGGCGTGGCGGCGCTGCGCAGCCGCAGGGCGTCGCCGGGCGTACCGACGCCGCCACCCTGGGCGACGAGGTGCACATCCGAGGCCACCAGATCGGCACGGCCGCTGGTTGCCCAGCCGACGATGCTGCCGGCCACGGTCTGCAGCGTGACGCTGGACGCACCGGTACCCACCACCAGGCCGTCCAGCGCCAGGAAGCCGGCCTGCTGGCGCAGCCACAGGTTGCCGGACACCTGGCCGGCAACGGTGCTGCCGCCGATCAGGGCGCCCACCTGCAGGCTGGCGTCGGCACTGCCGACACCCGCACCACCGAAGGTGCGCAGGCCGAGATGGTCGGCCACGATCTGGCCGCTGCCGGCGGTGTTCAATGCGAGGTCGGACGACAGCAGCACGGTGTCGGCACGCACCTCGGCCTGCACCGACACGCTGCCGGCGCTGCCGGCCGTGTCGATCTCGATCCGTCCGGTTGCGCCACTGGCACGCAGGTCACCGGTGATCACCAGCGCCGTGCCACCGGCACTGGCTGCCAGGCTGCGCAGCACGATGCTGCCGTCCTGGCTGGCATCGCCAGAAGTGAGGCCGGTCACCGTCAGGGCGCTGGTCGACAGGTCGTCCAGCCAGACCACGCCGGTGGCGCTGACCTGCAGGCGGGCCGTGGCAATGGCCAGGCCGGCGTGCGGCTCGCCCGCAAAGTCGGTCGCGGCCACATCGCCGCCGGCCTGGATCTGCAGGCTGGCCGCGCGCAGCGCAGCACTGTTCTGCAGCGTGGCCAGGTTGTCGGTCTGCAGGCTGGCACGCGGCGTGGCCAGGCCACGCACGTTGCCTGCCGCGTCGATCACCAGGGCGCCCGTCGTGACCACCGGCTGCAGCAGCACCAGGTCGCCGCCGACATTGAACGTGAGTGTTCCGCTCGCCGACAACGCACCGGTCACCCACAGCGAACCGCTAACATTGATGGTGAGCGACTTCACGGACGTGGTGAGGGTGCCAAGCGTGGCGTCCCCGTTGATCGTCAGGCTGGTGCCGTGTGCCGCCAGGTAGGCGTCATCGATCACGGTGGCGTTCGC
The DNA here is from genome assembly GCA_040400895.1 of Aquabacterium sp. Classification (GTDB taxonomy): domain Bacteria; phylum Pseudomonadota; class Gammaproteobacteria; order Burkholderiales; family Burkholderiaceae_C; genus Pseudaquabacterium. Next base: position 31,365 of record JBBAPL010000011.1, on the reverse strand, counting down.
CGGGGCCGTGGTCGTCGCGCCGGCCTCGACGGTGGTCGTCTTGCCGGTGCCGCCCTTGAAGCTGCGCGCCAGCGCATTGACCACACCGCTGGCGATCATCGACACGTTGCCCACGGCGCCGCTCAGCGCCAGCAGCGTGCTGCCGTCGGCGAATTCGATGGCGCCGGTCGTCTTGAGCGTCAGATCTTCGGCGTCGGCCAGGCGCAGTGCGGCCTGGCCGGCGATCTTGCCGTCGGCCTGCACGGTGATGCCACCGGCGCTGGCCAGCAGGTTGCCCAGTGACAGGCCGGCCAAGCCGCCCCAGTTGTCGTGGTCGGTGAACGCGAGGTCGCCCTTGCCGGCCGTGGCGGCCAGCTCGTCGGCGGCGATGTCCATCGCCGCGATCGACCCGCCCGCCGTGAGCTGCAACCGGCGGCCGACGAGTGCCGGCTGGCCGGCGGCGCCCGGCGCCGAGGCCAGGGTGATGTCACCGCTGGCACTCAGCGTCAGCGCACCCGGCGCCGTCAGCGTGCCCGCGGCCATGCGCTCGGCCATGCTGGCGAACCAGGGGCCGGCCAGGATGCGGCCCACGGTGATGCGGCCACCGGCGTTGAGCGTGACAGCCCCGCCGCCGGTGGTGATGGTCGTCGCCGCGTCCTGCAGGAGGTTGCGGCCGGCGTCGATGCGGATCGCGCCACCGCCCAGGGTCTGCAGGTCTGCGCTGACGATGACATCGCCATTGCTGGCGCTCAAGGCAACGAGTTGCAGCCCGCCGGCACCGGCGACGATGCCGATGCCACCATCCAACGCCGGATCGCTCTCGATCCGCAAGGCGCCCTGGCTGGTGACCAGCGACACCGCGCCGTCGGCGCCGGTGCGCAGGCCGGCGCGTTCGCCGCCGAACAGCAGTCCGCGGCTGGTCAGCCCGGTGGCGGTCACCGATTGCACGGCCGCCAGCGGCAGCGCGCCGACGGTCAGCCCGTCGGCCTCCAGCAGACGGATGTCCCCACTGACCGTGGTGGCGCTGAGGCGGTCGATGCGGGTGCGCAGGCGGCTGGCGTCGGAGCTGCCACCGATGCCGGTGGTGGCCGACAGGGCCAGCGCCGAGCCGGCCAGATGCACGGCCTCGCTGCCCGCAGGCAGCGCACTGGTGATGGCCCCACCGTTGGCCAGGATGGCGATCATCGACGAGCCATCGGCATTGCTCAGGTCTGCCCGGCGGGCATCGACCGTGGCCAGGGCCACGCTGCCCGCGTCGGCCTGCAGCAGCACATTGCCGCCGCCCGACAGCACGCGCGCTTCGGCAGCCATGCGCAGATCACCCTGGCGGGCCTGCAGCACGAGGTCACCGCCGCCACTGTCGACCCGGCTCGCGCCGGACAGGGTCAGGGCACCGCCAGCGGCAAGCGTCACGGCGCCACCGGCCGAGCCGACCGACACGCCCTCGGCGAGGCTCAGGGCCGCACCGTTGGCCAGCGTGCGCAGCAGCAGGTTGCCGCCGGTCATGCTGACAGCCCGTGCCAGCGTCAAGGCGCCATCGGTCACCTGGACCGACGCGCTGCGGGCGCCCAGGCCGGACAGGCTGCGCGTCAGCGTGCTGATGCCAGCGCCCAGCGTGGGATTGCCGGCATCGTCGATGCCGATGTCGTCCACGCGCTTGAAACTGCCTTGCACCGCACCGATGGACAGGGCCCGGCTGGCCTGCAGCGACACATCGCCAACAGCCAGCAGTGCCAACCGGTTGGCGGCGATGTCCAGGCCGAGCTGGCGCCTGCCGAGCTGGCCGACACTGCCACCAACCTCGACCAGCAGGTCGCCGGCCACGATGTCGTCGGCCGCATCGTCGCCGGCCTGCAGCAGGCTGCCCTGGGTCGACAGCAGCGCCACCGTGCCGGCGCCGGCATCCAGCCGGGCCAGCACGATGTCGCCGGCCGCGGCCAGACGCAGCTGGCCCTCGGGCTTGCTGGAGCCGTCGAGCCGCGCCACCAGCAGGCCTGCACCGGCCTCCTGGGTGAACCCACCGGTGCGGGCCTCGATGTCCAGGGCGCCGCTGCGGTGGACGATCTGCGAGGTGGCCGCCTGGCGGATGCTGCCCTGCGCCAGCAGGCTGAGCGTGCCCTGGCCCATCTGGATGCCGCGCTGCAGCACCAGGTCACCTGCGCTTGATGACAGGCGCAACGCGCTGTACGGGTCCGCCCCGACGGCCAGGTCACCGGCCAGGGTCAGATCGCCGGCGGCGCTGATCAGGATCTGGGCCTGACCTTGCAGCCCGACCGCGCTGAGCGTCAACGCATCGTGGTCGTGGACGGCGATGACCGAGTTCAGCCGCGTGAACGTGGTCAGGGACAAGGCATCGGCGTCGATCTGCAGGGCATCCAGCAGCGTGCCGATGTTGCGCAGGTTGCCCAGGTCGCTGGCGTTGCCAGCGGTCAAGCTGACCGCTGCGCCGCTGACATGGGTGTTGCCGGCATCGGCGCTGCGGCCGGACACCAGAATGCTGCCGCTGCGGGCCGTCAGCGCGACGTTGCCGCCGCTGGAGTGCACGCCCGACAGCAGGATGTTGCCGCTGAGCTCGGTGAGGTCGACGTTGCCGGCGGCCTGCACGGTCAATGTGGCCGGTTGCCAGGCGTCGCTGCCTGGCAGCTTCTGGCCCTGGCTGCCCAGGTCGATGCGCAAGGTGCCGGCATTGGTCTTGACCACGCCACCGGTGACACCATCGGTGCCGCGGGCGGTCAAGGCCATGTCGCCCGTGCTGCGCAGCAGCGCTTCATCGGCGCTGCCGGTGCCCTGGGCCAGGATCGACCCCGTGGCTTCCAGCCGCATGCGGCCGGCGGCGGTGATGCCGCGCGCCAGCAGGTCTTCCTTGTCACGCACGACCAGATCGCCGGTGCTGCTGAGCACCACGTCGCCGCTGCTGCTGACCGCCACCACACCGCTGGAGGCGATGTTCAGGTCGTCGCTCACCTGCAGGGTGACGCTGTAGACCACACGCCGGTTTTCCACCCATTGGCCACGCTGCACCACCTTCAGGCCGTCGGTCGAGACCAGCAGGGGCTGGTCGGCCGGTGGCGTCTCGGCGAACTCGGTCGGCCGCCAGCCATCCACCAGGAAGCTGCCCTGGTTGGACAGGTCGAAGGTGGTGGCCTCGCCGGTCCACACGTAGCGCTGGTACTGCACCGAGACGATGTCGCGCGGGCTGGCCTTGGACAGGGCTTCCAGCGCCTGCGTCGGCAATTGGTCCAGCCGGGCCGGATCGATCACGGTGATCAGCGGGCTGGAGCGGCCGATGCCGCCGGCGCTGGACTGCGACACCAGGCTGATGTTCACACCCTGGATGTTCAGTTGCTCCGGGCCACTGTCGGCGGCCGGCACCGGCAGGTCGCGGTGCGGGAAGATGGCATTGATGACATCGGGCGCGATCGGGTATTGCGCCAGCGCCAGCAGACGTTCGCTGTTGGGCAGGCCGGCACTGGCCAGCTCGGCTTCGGAGAAGCCGGCACGGCCGATCTGCGCCGACACCTGGGCCGGGGTGAAGACCGTGCGCTCGAAGGCGGCGTCGACGATGGCGCCGTCGCGCGCCTCCAGGCGCACGTCACCCATGCGTGAGCGCACCGACACCGGGTCACCCTGCCAGGCCGTGGGGGTGATCAGCCGCAGGTCGCCTGCGGTCTCCTGCAGATCGACCGTGCCCAGGGCACGGGCGGCCACGCCGCCCGTGCCGAGCACGGCACTGTCCACCCGCGCGAAGATCGAGCCCTGGCCGCCGTCGAGCTGCACCGCGGCACCGAACACACGGGCGCTGAAGGTCGCGCCGTTCAGCCCGTTGAGCGCCTTGATGGTGACGTTGTTCGCGGTGGCGACACTGCCATCCGCCGCGAAGGTGGCCGCCACCACCTGGCCGATCTTGAGCACGGCATGGCTGCGGCCCTCGATCTGGTTGACCGTGATGTTGCCGGTGGACTGCACATTCAGCCGGCCACGTGGATCCTTGACATTGATGGTGACGTTGCCCTTGGCCGAGATGTCGGGCAGCGCACCGGCGAACTCGACGTTGCCGGCCACTTCCAGCGCGTCGGCGGCGAGCGCGATCGGCTTGAAGGGTTCGGGCTGGTCGTCTGCCGCCTCGGACAGCGGGGTCTCCGCGCCGAAAGTGACATTGCCACGCAGCACCAGCTTGCCCACGGTGTGGATGCTGATCACCGGCGCCGACGGCCCCTGGGCGGTTTCGACGGCTACGGGCCGGTCGGCGCGCAGGCTGTAGGTGTAGAAGTCCTTCAGGCCGGTGACCGTCGTCACATTCGTGGTGATGGTCTTCTTGCGCATCCAGCCACCACCGGTGGTGGTGGGCCCGTCGATGCTGATTTCCTGGTTCTGGAAGTCGCTGTCGAAGTGGTCCAGCGCCTTCTTGGCCTGCGAGGTGCTGACGGCGGCCAGCTTCCAGGGGCTGCTGGCCGTGGCCACGTAGCTGTAGGTCCACTTCGAGGCGTCGAAGACGTTGGCCGTGATGCTGGCCGCGTCCAGCATGCGCTGGCCACCCGACAGCGTCTGCAGGTACTTCCACTTCGTCGTGTCGGAGAAGTCGGTCTGCGGGAAGGCCACCGGGGCGTTGTCGCCGACGTACAGGTAGAGCTTGTTGGTGGCCTTGTCACGTACCTGTGACTTGTCCTTGACCATGTCGACCGCGGCATTGCGCTTCTGCGCGTACTGCACGTACAGGTAGTCGTTCTGGTTCAGCAACTGCAGCGCCAGCTCCGACTCCAGCAGCGGCGTGCCATCGGTGAAGGCGGTGTTGGTGTAGGACGCCGCTTCGTCGGGCACCAGGCCGTCCCAGTCGAAGCCGAACAGGTTGAAGCTCTCCTGCTTGTAGATGTCGAGCTTGCTGGCGGTCTTGGCCTGGCCCTCGGTCCAGACGTAATACCGCCCCGCTTCAGGCTGGTAGTTCAGCGCCAGGTTGGCCGCCTGCACCAGCGGGGCGCCCACGGCGGTGTAGCTGATGGCGCTGACCGTGCCACTGCCCGTGGCGGGCTTGAGCACGCCTTGCAGCGTGCGGTGCGTGACCTGGCCGTCCTGGTAGACGTAGTTCTCGCGGCGCAGCGTGGCGCTGTCGGTGACGGTGATGACGCCGATGCGGTTTTCCGAGACATCGATCTGGTCGAGCTCCAGCGCAAAGCTGGTCTGGTTGTCGATCACCACCGAGGTGTAGCCGCTGGCCACCCGCAGCCGGCCGTTGCCGGTGCTGATGACGGTGCCGGTGAGGTTGATCTTGCCGCCGGTGGGCTTGATCGGGTCGAGCGTGATCTTCTTGCCGGCGAAGTCGAAGGCACCGTCGACGGTGGCCAGGCCACCGGCGCCGAAGCTGATGCCCGGCTGGATCTTGCCCTGGGTGTCGGTGAAATTGACCGAACCACCGGGATTGAAGCTCTTGTCGATGGTCAGCGCGATGCTGTCGACCCCGCTCTGCACCAGACCGTCGATGTTCAGGTAGCGGGCATTGATGTTGATCTCGCCCATGGCGAAGACCGTGGCCGACTTGGTCGGCGAGGCAATGGCGTCCATTAGCGCCTGCAGGCGCTGGTCGCTGGCGGAGAAGCTGCTCGACTTGGCGACGCCGGCGTTGTTGAACAGCGGCTGGCCGAAGGTGGTGTTGAAGTTCAGGTACTGGCGCGGATCGCGGCCGGTGTGGTGCCAGTCGTCGGTGGAGAGGTTGAAGTCGCCCGATGCGGCCAGCTCGATGGTGCCGGCGCGCAGCTCGCCGATGACGTTGATGCTGCCCTCCATGTTGGTCAGCCGCAGCAGCCCGTCTTCATTGACGAGGCGGCCGACCACCTTGATGTCCTGCGGCGACGACGGCAGCGCCAGGTCCTTCAGCGAGGTGTACCAGGACACCGGCGAGGCATCCTGGGTGATGCTGATCACGCTCTGCCCCGCCGCCGCCGGCGGGGTCAGCGCCCTGGCGTTGAAGTAGGTGGCACCGGGGTCCAGGATGACACGCTGGCCGTCCACCAGTTCGGTTCCGCCGGCCTTGCCGATGCCGATGTCGTTGATCTCCAGGCCGAACGGCGTGTTGTTGACGACGTTGATGTTGGCTTCGCCATGGGCCACCAGGCGGCCGTCGGTCACCGCCGCTTGCACGCTGGCCTTGGAGGCGTCACCGGCCTTGATCGAGATCAGACCCGGCGACGCCAGGATGGACGGCATGCGCAGGGTCAGCGTGTCGAAGCCTTCACGCACCGAGACGCCGGTGGCGCCACCAGCGCCGGTAACGGTGGTGGTGAGACCGAGCTTCTGCAGCTGCGAGTCGATCTTGTCGAGCAGGGCCTGGTAGCGCGAGATGGCCTCGGCGTTGCCGGCATGGCTGACCATCCAGCCAGTCACCTTGGCGCGGTCCTCGAACAACTGGTTGGCCACGTTGGCGTAGACCAGCGTGGGCAGCGCCAGGTCCTTGGGCTTGACGACATAGAAGTCGTCGCTGAGCGCCATGGCGAAGGTCAGCCCCTTGTCGCTGGCCATCACCGACAGTTCACGCCAACCGTCGGCACTGCCATAGGTGGCGGTGGCGGGGTTGTAGGTGGCGGCCGCGCCGGTGCGCTGCAGCCAGCGGCCGGAAGACGTGCGCACCGTGTCCCCGGTGGCCACTGTCAGCGTGGTCTCGGTGCCGGTGAGGCGGTGGGTCGGGCTCACCACCTGCCAGCGGGTGGTGTCGGTGTAGTCCTGCGCCTCCAGGACGAGGCTCTCCTCCACGGTGTCACCACCGCTGGGCACAAAACGGTAGGCCTGGCCGGCCACGCCCTTGGCGAAGGCGCCGGGCACCAGTTCGACCACCGTGCCGGAGGCCACCGACAAGGCCACATCCTCCAGGTCGAGCGCAGCGTAGTGGTACTGCTGGCCGGCATCCAGGCCCAGGGCCGCCTTCTCGGCGTCGGTCAGGTCGGTGCCGACACGGTTGGCCGGCAACTTGCGCTCGTTGTTCAGCTCGTAGGGCAGCAACTGCACCACGGTGCGGTAGTTGATGCCGGCCTCGACCTTGGCCTGGCCGCCGATGTTCACGCGGTTGTTGCTGGCCACGCTCTCGTGACCGATCGACTCCAGCGGCACCGGCACCGGGGTGATCAGCGCCAGGCCGTCGGCCCTGGCGCGGTCGGCGCCGCCGATGCCGGGTTCGGCCAGCAGGTCGACCGTGCCCACCGCGCGCACCCGGGTGTCGCCGGCGAGGTCGATGACATTGTTCTCGGTGAGGCTGGACGTGGCGATGGGCAGACCCAGGCCCAGCGCGATCAGCGTCAGGTCGGCCTGGGCGGTGCTCAGCAGCACATTCGGCGTGCGGGCCTTGTCCTGCCCGGCAAACAGCTTGACGTCGTTGCCCAGCAGATCGGCACCCCGCAGCGCGATGGTGTTGTCCGATTGCAGGATCGAGTCGGCATAGGCACCCGCGCCGCCGATGTACGACACCGACAGCACGTTCGCGCCAGCGGTCACGCTGGCATCGCTGCGGGTGTCCAGCAACAGATCACCGCTGAGGTTGTACAGCTTGGCGCGGCCCACCAAGATGTCCGAGCGCATGTGGGTCTGCTGGTCGGCCACGGCCTTGGAGATGGCGTAACCACCGACGGCGTCCACCCGCACCTTGTCGATGGCCTTCGCATTGGCGTAGGTGTCGATGCTGAACACGCCGGTCTTGCCGGCGGCGGCCGACACCGTCATCTCGGTGCCGTCGCCGATCACCACCGACGCGCCGAAACGGCTGTCGGCGGTGCCGATGTTGGTGGCCGCACGCAGTGCGGTCATGCTGGCCAGGCCGGCCGAGCCCGAACGCAGCGACTCCTCGGTGGCCGAATAGCGGCTCTTGTCGGCCTGGTTGTCGGCACGGATGGTGATCGAGCCGGCCAGCACATGGGTCTGGTTGCCGATCTTGACGTCGGCGGTGCCGCTGAGCGATGTCAGCATCGTCGCGCCGCTGCCGGCCAGGATGCCGACCGCCAGGTTCTGGGCCGTGGCGTCGAAGTTCTGCGTGCGGGTCGACCACAGGTCCAGCAGGCCCACGGTCAGGTCGCCACGGTCACCGATGGCCACCCGCGTGCTGGCCTGGATGTCGATCTTCGAGTAGGCGCCGGCAATGCCGACGAACAGGCCGCCGCTGGAGGCGGTGGAGCGCTGGAACACATCGTCTTGCGCGGTGGCGCGCAGGCGCAGCACCGACGCGGTCACCCGCACATCGTCACCCAGTTCGGCGATGACGCTGCCCTTGTCGGTGGCGATGACCGACGACATGCCCATGGACGCGCCGGAGCTCACGCTCAGCGCGTCGCTGCGTGCATCGGCCTTCTGGTTGGCCGTGGCGGTGATCTCGACCTGGCCGGTCAGCAGGTTGGCCAGCACCTCGGTGTTGCGCACCGAGGCGCGCACGATTGGTGCCAGGGTGTTGACGGCATCGGTGCCCGCCGCCGCGGCGGCGACCAGGCCGAAGCTGGCGGCGGCCGCCAGCACCCGGGCCTGCGACTGCGATTCACCGAGGGCCGTGACCGTGAGGTTCTTGCCCACGCGCAGCTCGGTCTTGCCGGCCTCGCTGCCGGCCACGGCGGTGCTGCCGCTGCGGTCGACAAAGGCCTGGGTCGACGTCTCGATGGTGTTGTAGGAATTGGCGCCACCGCCGGCAAACGCCGCGCCGATGGCACCGGTGATGGCCACCGACACCGCCACCGACGAGGACGTGATCACGGCCTTGTCATGCGCGGCGATGCGGATGTCGCCCGCCGCGGCCACCAGGGCGCGGTCGATGAAGGCCGACACGCTGCTGGTGACGGTGTTCTCGGCCAGCGAGACACCGATGGACAACGTGCCACCGGCCAGACCGAAGGCAGCCGCCACCGAGACCGCGGCCACCCGCGTGTCGATGGTGGAGCTGTCCTTGGCATCGATGGTGATGCCACCGTCGACGTCGATGCCGACCCCGGTGGTGTTGGTGATGGAGGCCTGGGTCTGCGAGCCCACGCGGTTGGTGGTGCTGGCGCCCGCACCGCTGACGGCCACGCCGACGGTGCCACCGGCAATCGCCACCGAGCCGGAGATCACCAGAGAACGCACGGTCTGCGCGGTGTTGGCCAGCACGCTCAGGTCCAGCGTCTCGGCGCTGCCGGGCAGCGCGCTGATCGCCGAATGGTCGACCGAGGCGATGATGCGGTTGGCCGCCGGGTTGGTCAGCTGCGTCCACTGCTTCGCATCGGCGAAGTCCTGGCTCAGGATCAGTTCGTCGAGCTTGCCGTCCTTGTCCTTGTCCACCGCCAGCAGCGGGTCGCTGCCGATGTACTTGTAGACCTCGTTGGCGCGCGCGCCCGCGTTCGGGCCCAGGCGGACGATGTCGCCATTGGCGATCTTGCTCGGCTTGTCTACGCCCGAGGTGTAAGTGACCGCACCGCTGTACCCCAACGGGTCGTAGCCGATGTAATTGCGCGCCAGGGACACGCCGACGGACGCACCAATGCCTGCGGCTCCCCCGACGCCCACGCCCAGCGAGGCGGCGATGATCAGCGCGTCGATGCGGTTGGTGGTCAGCGCCTGGATCACGACGTCCGACGCGGCGCGGATGGCGCTGTCGTCGACCTGGGCCAGCACATCCCCCAGGATCACGTTCATGGCCGACGCACCGGCCCCACTCACACCCACGCCGGCCGAGCCGCCAAAGGACGCGGCCACCGAGGCCGCCCAGGCCTTGACGGTGATGCTGGCGTCGGAACTGGCCTTGACTGTGACGGTGCCGCGCGCATCGAGCTCGGCGCCGGCCACACCGGCCTGCGTCACGGTGTCGATGATGTTGCGCGCCAGGGACACGCCGACCGAGACCGCGACACCCGCCGTGCCGCCAAACGACGCGGCGATCGACGCTGCGCCGGCATGGGCCGTGATGCGTGAGGTGTCGCTGGCCACCACCGAGACGTTGGTCACCACGATGCGGCTGGGCCGCGTGCCCAGCACCGTGTCGGTGTCGACCGCGGCCTGCACCCGCATGCCGATCTGGTTTTGCGCCCACACGCCCGAGCCGCTGGCGGCCACGCCGACGGTCCCGCCGCCGGCCAGGGCCGCCGAGCCGGCCACCACCAGCGCCTGGATGGTCTGCGTCGAATCGGCCTGCAGCCGCAGGCCGCCCGTGGCCATGATGTCGCTGTCGATCACCAGCGCGCGCGTGGTGGCGATGGCCGACTCGCCCACCGCACCAAAGCCTTCCTGGCCGATCAGGTTGCGTGCCACCGACATGCCGATGGACGCCCCCACGCCGGCCGTGCCGCCGGCAGAGATGGCGGCCGACAGCGCCGCGATGCGGGTGGCGATGGACGCCTCGTTGTGCGCCTCGACCACCACATCGCCCTGGGCGGTGACGGTGCTGCCGCGGACGATGGCATCGGTCGATCCCATGATCGAGTTGATCGCCACCGCGCCGGCGCCCGACACCGCCACGCCGGTCTGTCCGCCGCCGCCCACCGCCATCGACGCTGCCGCCGAGGTCGCGCTGATGCTGTTGCGCACCACCGTCGCCTTGCCGCCGACGCCCAGCGTCAGCGTGTAGGCCTTGCCGGCACCGTCGTGGATCATCCAGCGCTGGCCGGCCTCGACCACCGAGATGTCCAGGGTCGGGCGCTGCTTCACCCAGTCGGTGGTCTGGGTGTAGTCGACCTTGGTCAGGTCGGCTTGCAAGTTGTTCTTGCCGATGTAGCGGTAGATCGCGCCAGCCACGCCGCCCGCGGCATGGTTGTCGGCCACCAGCACCGTGTCGCCCTTGCGCAGTTGGCGCGTCTCGGCCGTCGCCAGTTGCCAGCGGCGGGTGTCGGCGTAGTTCTCCGTGCCCAGTGCCAGCGTGCGCGTGCTGCTGTCGATGTAGCGGTAGACCTTGCCCGCCAGGCTGCCGCTGGCCACACCGACCAGGTCACCCTTGTTGATCTTGGTCTCGCCCTTGGCACTGCTGAGGTAGTCCCACTGCACGCCGTCGGTGCTGCGGTACTTCGAGGTCGGGCGCAGCACATCCACCGGCGCGAGCTTCAGCCCGACACCGGCCAGTGCGTCGGCCACCTGGTCCAGGCTGGCGCTGGTGGGGAAGTCGGTCGCCAGCTGCCACATCGTGGTGTTGGCGTAGTTCTCCTTCCAGAGGTCCAGGCTCTTCTTGAAGACCACCTCCTCCCACTGGTCGCTGTCGAGGTAGTCGGTGGTGGCCAGGTTCAGCGTGCCGCCGCCGCCCTTGTACTTGAAGACCCGGCCGGTCAGGCTGCTGTCGGCGACGTTGCTGTCCACCCGCACCAGCTTGTCCTTGTCGACCTGCCGGCTGCCATCGACGCTGGTGTAGTCCACCGCGCCGCCGATGTAGCGGTAGACCGCGCCGGCCTTCCCGCCAGCGGTGTGCAGGGGATCGACCCGCACGGTGTAGCCCGACTTCACCTCCACGGCCGCCGTGGTGTCTTCATTCCAGTCGCTGCTGCCCGCGTAATCCTGGCTGGCCAGATTGCGGCCGACATTGTCGGTGCCGGCGTAGGTGTAGATGCGTCCATCGGCGGCCCGCACCTTGTCACCGCTGCGCAGCACGGTCTGGCCATCGGTGTGCAGGTAATCCCAGGTCTGGCCCACGCTGCTGGTGCACGATGGCGCCACGCCGGCCTTGGCTGCGGCATCCAGCACCTGGGCGGTCACGCCCAGCGCCACGAGCTTCGACCACTCCAGGTCCAGCAGTGTCACCCCGCCGGTCTTGGCCGTGACCGACACATTGCCCTGGCGGGTCGCCAGTTCGACATGGCCGACCGTGGCCAGCGTGTCGCTATCGATGCTGTTGAAGGCCAGCGACAAGCCGACCGACACCGCCACCCCGGTCTGCCCGGACAGCGAGGCAGCGATGGCCGCCGCGCCGGCCATGGCGTCGATCGAGCCCTGGTTGTCGGCACGCAGGGTGATGCTGTTGGCCACCAGCTTGCGCGGCGCACCGGCAGAGCCGTCCACCGTGGCCTGCTGGCCGGACCAGATGCGGTTCTCGGCATAGACACCGGCAGCGCTGCCGGAGATGGCATTCTGGCCACTGGCGGCCACGGCCACTGCCGCGGTGTAGACCGACGCAGTGATGGTGGCCCCGCCCATGGTGGAGACCACCAGGGCGCCGGCGGCGTCCAGCGCCACGTTGTCCAGCCGCGCCCGCGTGGCCGCCTGCAGCGGTGTGTAGCTCAGCAGCTTCCAGGAGCTGGCATCGCTGTAGCTCTGGTTGAGCAGGTCGATGCCGCCCTTGTTGGTGAGGGTGTCGCCGATGTACTCATAGACCTCGCTGTTGAGCACGCCGGTGTCCTTGAGCACCTTCTTGCCCTTGGCCAGCTCGGTGAGCTTGTTGACCTTGTCGAAGGCCGAGGCCTTGTAGTCATAGGCCACCTGTGCAGCCGTGGCACCGATGATATTCTTGGCCACCGACACGCCCAGGGCCACGCCCACGCTGGTCTTGGAGCCCAGGGTCACCGCGGCTGCCACGGTCTGCACGTAGGCCTGGATGTTGGCCTTGTCGAGCGCGGCGATGGTGACGTCGCCTGCACTGCCCGCGCTGCCCAGCGTGCGCAGCTGGATCTGGCTGGCGTAGGCATCGGCCTGGCCATTGATCAGGTTGAACGACAGCGTGCCGCCGCCAGCCACGGCCGGCGAGCCGCCGGCCGGTGTGGCCGACACCGACACCGCGGTGGCCATGCCGGTGCTGACGATGCTGGCACTGCGGTCGACCGCGATGCGCACGCTGCCGCCGACACGGGCCTGCGCCTGGCCGTTGGCCGTGCCGCTGAGGTAGGCGGTCACGTCGTTGCTGACCTCGTTGCGCGACATCGCAAAGCCCACCGCGATCGACGGCGCATCGCCCTTCGCCGAGATCGCCACCGAGATCGCACTCGCGCTGACCTTGGACTTGATGCTGGCCACCCCGTCGGCGCTGATGGTCAGGTTGCCGCCGGCCTGCAGATCGGGCGTGTTGGCGATGTAGGCCTGCGTCTTGGCGCTGACCTTGTTCATGGCCACCACCGGCGCCACCGAGATGCTGATGGCCTTGTCCTTCCCGGGCTCGACATTGATCGCCAGCGCCGAGTTGGCGATGTCAGCCTGGATGTGGCCCGAAGACGAGGCTGTGGCCAGCACGCTGCCAGCAGCGTTGATCCGGGTGCCGTCGGCAAAGGCCTCGGTCAGCAGGGTCTGCTCGGTGGTGTAGTCGCCGCCGCTGAAGGCATCACGGATGAAGTTCCAGACGCTGTCGGGGCGGTAACCGATGGTGTTGAAGGCCAGCGTCACGCCCACCGAGGTGGTGGCCGACACCTCGCTGTCGACGACGGCGTCGATCAGCGCGTCATTGGTCGACTGCAGACGCACGTCACCGCCGGCGGTGGTGCTCAGGCTGCCGCCGCGGGCCCAGGCGCGGGCACTGCCCAGCACGGTGTTGGTGGCCACCACGGCGTTGAGGCCGAGGTCGCCAGCGGCGACGCTGCTGGCATCCTCGGCATTGAGGGTCGACGACTCATTGGCACGCACCGTCAGGTTGCCAGCGGCGCTGGCCTGCACCGCGTCGACATGCGCGTCCACGGTGCCACGCAGGTCGTTGCGCACCACCAGACCACCGAAGCCGACCGCCGCGCCACCGCCGCCGCCGCCGGCCAGGCCAGCCACGGCGTCAATCGCCTCGTTGAACACCTCGACGCCGACTTTGGCAAAGTCCTCGCCCTTGAACTCTGACCATTTCTCGGCGGTCAGGAAGTCGACCTTGCCCAGATCGATCTGCGATTCCGACAGGACGTCGTAGTCCAGCCGAATGTATTTCTTGCCGGCCTTGCCCTGGATCAGCCGCCACAGTGCGGTGTTGGTGTAGTTCTGGTCCTGAAAGTCGACATCTTCCAGGTCTGCGGTGCCGATGTATTCATAGACCCAGCCTTCCTTGCCGCCGCCCAGGCTGCGCAACAGTTGCACACGTTCACCGGTGTGCATCGACTCGGGGCGCTCATTGGACTTGTAGTCGGGCGGGCTGATCTGCACCACTTCGCCCACCTTCACCGTCTGCAGGCCCGACCGGTCGGTGTAGGCCACGTTGAAGGCGGCGATGTTCTCGGTGATCAGGTCGGTGATGCCGCCGCCGGCCGTGCCGGTCATCGCCGGTGCGATCTCCGAGCTGGCCTCGATCTCGGCCGCATCCTGGCCGTCGATGGTCAGGGCGCCGCCCTGTGCCGCCAACTTGGTGGCCTCGCCCTGGGCATAGGCCTTGGCCGAACTGCTGACCAGGTTGCTGCTGAGCACGAATCCCAGACTCAGCTTGAAGTCGGTGGCCGCCGATCCCTTCACGAACCCCTGGGTCAGGCCGTCCGAGGTGCTGGACTGGTTGCCCAGGTCGGACTGGATCGCCGATTCGGTCACGGCGTCGATGGTGATGGCGCCGGCGGCGGTGATCGCCGAGTCATTGACGCTGGCGCGTGCCAGGGTCGGTTGTTCGGTGCCCACCTGGCTGCCGACGAGCGCGTCCTTGCCCAGCGCGGCCAGATCGGCCACCTTCCAGCCCACGGTGTTGAAGGCCAGCGTCATCGTGGCGCTGCTGCCCTCGGACTGCAGCAGGCTGTGGTTGGTCGCCAGGATGTAGGCGTTTTCACGTGCGCGGATCTGCGCATCACCGACCAGGGTGACGACCTGGCTGGCATCCACATCGGCCAGCGCCTGCGACAGCACCACATTGGTGGCCGCCACCAGGCTGACGGCAAGGCCGCCACCCATCAAGCTGCCGGACACGGTGATCGTGCTGTCGATCAGCGCGTCGATGGTCGCCTCGTCGCTGGCCAGCACCGACAGCGAACCCGCCGCCAGGTCGGCCCGGCGCACCAGGGCCTGGGCCTGGCCGGTGACGGTGTTGCTCGCCATCACCCCGCCGACGCTGAAGCCGCCGACCAGGGACACATTGAGCAGCCGCAGCACGGCGTCGCCCGCACTGGTGGCACGCTTGAGCTTCAGATCGGACACGGTGCCGTCCGCGGCATCCCGGCCGAAGGTCACCCGCCACATCGTGCCGCCCTTGGCCGCTGGCACGGTCTGCACCGCCACGTCCAGCCCCTGGGCGCGGAAGGCGGCGCCGTCGGCGTCCTTGGCACCCAGGATGGCCTGGCGCATCTGCTCTTCGGTGGCGGTGGCGCCGATGTTGCTCGCCTGGTAGGTCTTGCCGTTGAGGCTGAACTTCAGGTCGAAGCTGGCGTCGGAATTCTGGTTCTTCAGCCCGATCCCATACACGCTGCCCTGCGCGGCCACGCCGGCGCGGACAGTGCTGGTGCGGGCCTGCAGCCCGGTGGACAGGTCGATCGCGCGCAGCTGCGGGCGGTCGGCCTCGGTGGCATACGTCACCACATAGGCATCGCCACTGGTCACCACCGTCAGGCCGGGTTCGGCCAGGGCCTGGCGCAGCGCGCTCTGGATCAGCGCGGCCTGGTCGTCGCGTGTGGGCGCGGCGCGGCCGTCGCGCACGGTCTCGGTCTGCATTGCCAGGCGCCGTGCGCCAGTGGCGGTGAGCACCTGGGCCTGGATCTGGCCGATGTTCACACCCTTGGACGTGCCGGCGAAGACGATGTCGAAGGCCCAGCCGGCTGCCCGGCCGGCCTGCGCGGTGACGGCCACGTTGTTGGCACCGAACCAGGTCTCCAGCGCCGCCTGCAATGCGGCGGCCTGGCTCTGGGCATCGGCAGCCAGCGTCAGGTCCAGGTCGGCCTGGCCGCCGAGCGACAGGCGGAAGGTCGAGCCCGTGGCCACGTCGCCATTGACCAGGGTCAGGCGCTGCTGCTCGGCCTGGCTCTGGCCGATGTCGAGCACCTGGATGGTGTCGGTCTTCACCGCGCCGGCGGCCAGGCGGAAGAATCCACCGCCACTGGCAGCCGGGGTCAGGGTCAGCGCCTGCTGCTCGGTCGTGCCGGTGGGCCCGGTGCTGCCAGGCTGGATGGCAGTCCAGGCGGTGGGATCAGGGTTGTTCCAGAGGTCGGTGAATGCGACGTTCTTGAGCATGCCCCACATCGACCCCAGCACCCCGCTGTCAACCGCCGCGCCCTCCTCTTGCAGCCAATAGCCCTCGTTGCCGTAGTCGACCTCGCCCAGGTCCAGCGTGGTCGCCTTGCCGCCCATGTAGCGGTAGACCTGGCCGGCCGTGCCGCCGTTGCGGTAGTTGTCCGCCAGGCGCACCGTGTCGCCAAACTTCACGCTCTTCGAACCATCGGCGCTGGTGTAATCGGCGGCGATCTTCTGGCTGGCATCGCCCGTCGCGCTGCCGGTGCCCATCGTCAGATAGGTGTCGGCCTGGACCTGGGGCGAATTGCTGGCGTTGATGCGCATGGCACCACCCACCTTGGCCTTGCCACGGGCACCGGTCTGGGCGCCGGCGTCCACCAGCTCGGCATTGGCCTTGCTGCTGACCAGGTTGGTGGCGGTGAGCCAGCCGACCGAGACGCCGCCGGCTTTTGAGTTGGCCGAGTTGTCGACCCGCGCGGTGACGGTGGCCTCCATGGTGGCGCTCAGGTCGGCATCACCTGCGATGTCCAGCGTGCTGCTGGCGATGCGGGCCAGCGCGCTGTCGGCCACTTCGGTGCCACCTGCGGCCTTGCCCACATCGGTGGTGGTCTGCTGGCCCAGGCCCGGCAGCCGGTAGCCGATGCTGTTGACCGCCCCCAGCACGCCTACGGCCACCGTGCCGCTGGCACCGGCGGTGTTGTCGGCCGCAATGGCCGTGCGGTTGGCAGCCACCAGC
The DNA here is from genome assembly GCA_040400895.1 of Aquabacterium sp. Taxonomy (GTDB): domain Bacteria; phylum Pseudomonadota; class Gammaproteobacteria; order Burkholderiales; family Burkholderiaceae_C; genus Pseudaquabacterium. The sequence continues at coordinate 14,636 of JBBAPL010000011.1, read as the reverse complement.
GCCAGGCCGCCTTGCGCCACCACATCGCTGTCGGTGATGGTGGCGCCGATCTGGCTGAGGATGCGGTTGTTGGCCACCAGGCTGTTGACCGCCGCGCCGCCCAGGCTGACGATGGGCACCTGCACTGCGGACGACATGCCCACCAGGGCGGCCCGGATGTCGGCCTCGCTGCCGGCCTCGACCGAGATGTCGCCACCAACGCGCAGGTCCAGGTCGTCCAGGGTTGCCTGGATGCCCTGCGACACCAGGTTGAATGCCGAGGTGCCGCCCACGCCGGCCAGGCCGCCGCTGCTGTTCAGGTCGATGCTGGCATCCACGCCCGATGTGTCGTCGGCGCGCACGGCCAGCTCACCACCGATGCGGATGGCCAGGGCCTGGCTGCGGCCGGCCTGCGGCGTGGCCTGTGCGCCATTGCCGATCCAGGCCTCGGTGCGGGTGCTGGCGCGGTGGCTGGCCATCACATAACCACCACCACCAAAAAATCCGGCGGCGTTGTCGGCGGCGATGCGTGCCGTCTGGCTGGCCTTCATCTGGGCCTGGACAGTCGCGTTGCCCGCCACGGTCAGCGGCGTGGCGATGACGGCGGCCAGTGTGTCAAGCGCCTGCTCGGTGCCGAAACCCGGCTTGAGCAGGTCGTCGAGCGTGGCCGATGTCAGCGACAGGCCGTCCCAGCCGATGGCATTGAGGGCAAACACCTTGGTCTCGGCCGCAGCGCCACGTGCCGAGGCCTGGTTGTCGGCGCTGATGGTGCTGGTGTTGCTGGCCAGCACGCCGAGGTTGCCCGCCGTGTCGATGCGCCCACCACGCACCAGGGCCGATGCCCCGCCGAGCACGGTGTTGCCGGCCAGGATGGCACCCTTGGCCACGCCGCTGGGCGACCAGGCGGTTGCCGCGCCGAACTGGCCCGAGAGCTTGGCCGACAGCGCCATGGCTGCATCGGCGCTGACCAGGACGCCGCCGCCCGTGGTCACGCTGAGCTGGTCGAGCAGCGCATCGGTGCGGTGGCGCACCTCGTTGCGCGCTGCCAGCATGCCCGTGGCCACCAGCTGACCTTCTGTGCTGAGTTTGGCCTCGGTCGACATGGCCGAGCTGTCAGCGGCGGTGACGCGCAAGGCGCCACCCACGGCCTGGCTGCGCGCTGCGGCGCTGGCCGACATCGTCACATTGGCATCGACCTCGGCCTGTGAACGGTTCTGCGCCAGCGCCGAGGCGGTGCTCACCGTGTCGCTGTCGGCGACCAGGGTCAGCATGCTGCCGGCCTTCAGCCGCAGCTGGCTGTCCAGGGCCAGCTTGCCGCCGACATCGATGCTGCCGTCGGCCAGCGTGGCGGCCACCTTGTAGGTGTCGCCGCTGGCCGCGGCAGCGCCGAGCAGGTCATCCATGCTGCCCTTGAAGGCGCCGGCCGCACTGCGGCCCACCTGGTTCATCGCCATGGCCGTGGGCTTGGAGCCGGTCCAGAACCCGCCCGCGGCCGACATGGTGTTGTCGGCCAGCAGCTTGGCCGACGCATCGGCGCCGACGCTGACATCGCCAGTGACCACCAGATCGACCTTGGTGAGCGAGGCCTGCACCGACCCGACCAGCCAGTTGCTGACCACCGCGCCGCCTGCGGCCATCGCCGACCAGTCGGTCAACACGCCGTCGTCCTCGCGGCTGAAGCTGCCCACGGCCCGGGCGCTGACCTGGGCCTTGTCGACGGCCTGCAAGCTCAGGCTGGCTGCCTGCACCGGCAGCCCGGCCAGCGTGGCCGCCACCTGGCGCGACAGGTCGTTGAGCACCAGGGCGCCCCCCGCCTCGGTGCTGGCCCAGCCCAGGGTGCCCACGCTGGCGCTGATGCTGGCCTCGTCCTGCGCCACCATGCGCAGCGCCCCGCCGCTCTTGATGCGGCTGTTCTGCAGCGTGTCGCTGGCCTGCACACGGGTGTCGGTGCGCACGCGGTTGCCGGCCACCAGGGCCGCAGCACCCACCTTGAGCAGGCTGGCCACGGCATTGCCGGCCGCCGGCTTGAGCACCGCGCCGGTCAGGGCCTCCAGGCTCAGCATGGCCAGCGCCTGCAGGTTGACCGCGCCAGCGGCGGTGATGCGCGCGTCCTGCAGGCGGACCGCGGTCTGGAAGGCCGTGCCCTCGGTGGATTCACCACCGCCCAGCTTGGACAGCGACAGCGCTGCGCCATCACCCTCGCGCCAGCCCACCACGTTGCGGGCCATGGACGCACCCTGCTCGCCGCCGAGCGACAACAGGTTGCCGCCGGACTGCGCCGTTCCACCCGGCACCACGGCCGACAGGCGGGCCGTGGCCAGCGCGCCACCGGCGAGTGCGCCACTCAGCTCCAGGCTGGAGCCGTTGATGTCGACACGGACACCGCCGTTGAGCTGGTTCCAGGCCCGCTGGTCGCCGGCACCCACGTTCGGGCCGAGCACGCCGTCGGCGATGGGGCCCAAGGTGGCCGCATCCACACGCGCCACCAGGGACTGGCCGGCGCTGGCAAATGCCCGCACCTGCGTGCCCACCACCGTGGCCCCGTCGATCAGCACCTGCACGCTGCCGTCGAGCTCGTTGCCGGCCACCGCCCGGCCGATGCTGCCGGCCGCGTCGAAATTGACCAGGTAGCCACCGCCCACCGCGCTGTAGGACGACAAGTCCTGCGCCACCAGCGACACGGTGTCAGCGCCCACGACCGTGGCGTTGCGCAGCACCGCCGAGGTGGCCGTGCTGGCGCTGTTGTTGGCGCCGCGGGCGACCGCGCTCATGCTGGTGCTGTCCAGCGCCAGCAAACCCAGGCCGGACACAGTCAGCGTGGCCCCATCGGCCATGGCCTTGACGGTGTCGGTCAGGGTGTTGTACTGCGCGCCGGTGGTGGGCGAGTCGATGCGCCCTTCGATGCCGCCGCTGGCGCGGTTGCCGGCGTAGGCGCTGATCTGCATGGCCGGCGCGGCCACGCCGGTGCCGGCGTTGACGCCCGCCCGGCCGGTGCCGTCACCGGCATAGGCCATCACCGTGCGCTGCAGGCTGATCTGGCCACCGGTGGGGCCGGCGGTCTGGCCTTCGCCCAAGGGCGCGGTGGCCAGCACATCCTTGAGCTGGGTGGTGCCGGTGGCCTCCACCAGCACCTGCAGCGTGCCGGCCGCACCGGCACCGCTGATCACCACCTGGGCATTGCCGCGCAGGCCGGCCTCGCTGTGCTGGGCCGCGTCCAGCCGCAGCTGGCCCTGGCTGGCGCCGCCGACCTCGGCGATCAGTCGCACGTCGGTGTCGGCGGTCAGCACCAGGCCGGCCGCGGTGACCGAGCCCTTGGCGCCCACCACGGCCACGGCTTCGGCCTGTGCCTGCAGCGCCAGGTCGGCCTGTTCGCTGGTCTGCGAGGCCCAGAGGTCGATGCTGGCGCTGGCCGACAGCCGGGCCTGGCCGCTGGTGACCAGCGTGCCCAGCACGTCGATGCGGGTGCTCAGCGTGGCCTCTGCCGACCCCGTGGGCTTCTCGACCGTGCTGGCCATGGCCGAGAACACCACATCGCCACCCGCCCGCACGGTCTTGCTCTCGAGCAGCTGGATCTGCTCGGCCTCGACCGTCAGGCCGGCGTTGCCGAGGTCGGTCTCGTCGAAGATGACGCGGTCCACACCGCCCAGCCCGCGGATGCCCAGCAGCTTGGACGGCTTGGCGAAGATCAGGTCGTGCAGGCCGTCGCTGGAGACGCGCACCCGCCCGTCGGCCTCCATGCTGATGCGGGCCTCGTCGTTGCCGGCACCCAGGTCCAGCACGAGGTTGAGCATCTGCTGGTTCAGGTTCAGCAGGTCCTCATCGCCGGCGGCCGAGGTCAGCAAGGCACTGTTCTGCTCCGCCCCGCGGCTGAGGTCGATCACCGTCGCGCCCTGCAGCACCGAGGCCAGCGTCGGTGCCGCCGTGCGCTGCGCCGCCGGCTGCAGCTTCACCTGCGCGGCCGTCATCGGCAACAGGCCGTCGGCCGGCAGCTTCTCGCGCAGGATCGGGTCGGCCGACAACAGCACACGGTCTTCCAGCCGCTCGACACGGGCCCGGCTGCGTTGGTACCGGCTGTGGCGCGCTTGCAGGGACTGGAGACGGTACTGGGCGGACTTGTTCATGGCGCGCAATCGAGAAGTGAAGCGGGATCAGAGGCAGAGGCAGCGGCGGGCTGCCGCTGCATCGCGTGTTGAAGGTCGGGCAGGCTGCCGGCGGCGTAGACGGTGAGAAACCCACGGCCGCGTTGGTCGGTGCCGGCGGCGAGCCAGGTCAGCTCCCGCTCGGCGATGGCCGCCATGCAGGCGGCCACAGCGCTGGCGTCCAACCGCCACAGCGCTGCAAGATGGCTGACATCGGCGGCCACTGCCGCCACGCGCAGGCCGCTGTCGAGCAGGCGCACGGCACAGGAGGCGCGTGGCGAGCCGGGCTCATGCACCAGCAGCAGGGCCGGATCGAAGCCGGCGGTGTCGCGCGCCCGGGCACGCGTGAGGGCGTGCGCCAGCGCGTCGGCCGCCAGCGCCAGGGCAGGCCGCGCCTCGTCTGCCGCGCCATGGCCGGCGCGCAGCAGCTCCAGCGCCGCCGCAGGGCTGGCCAGCGGCCAACGCAGGTAGTCGGTGCAGCGCCAGTGCTGCGGCGCTGGCGTTGGGGCCGCGCCGCCGGTCTGCGCATCGACCGCCCATTTCCAGCCGCGCATCTGCAGCGCCGGGGCCGGCCGGGCGCCGGGCGCGGGCCGCACCACGGCCAGCGGCACCGGCCACTCCAGGTACAGCTTGGCCAGCAAGCCGGCCGGGCCCTGCTCGGCGGCCAGGAAGACCTGGTGGCAGCTGGCCAGCCCGTCGGCAAACGCCTGCGCCGCAGCGGCCGGCAGGCCCAGCCCGGCCGGCAGGCTGGCCAGGCGGCCGGTGTCGCCCACGGGCTGCAGTGCCAGCAGCAGCCGGCCAGTGTGCAGCCCTTCGGGGCCCAGGCGGCAGGCCAGTTCCCAGCCGGCCGTGTCATGGCCAGGCAGCACGTCGCAGAAGGTCTGCAGCAGATGGCCCCAGCCATCGGTCAGCGGCGGCCAGGGCCAGCGCGGCACCGGCGGTGGCGACAGGGCTGCAGCGGCCACGCTCATGGCGGCCCTCGGCGGTCCGGCGGGACCGGCGCGGACTCGAGCCGCTCCATCTGCAGCAGCGAGGTGAGATGGGCGTAGACCGAGGACAGCCAGCCGCGCTGGCGCAGTTCGAGCAGGCGCTCGTCGGGCAGGCCTTCGAGCCGCTGCTCATTGATGACGTAGGCGCCAGACACCTCCAGCGTCCGGTCGCCGCGCTGCACGCCGACGGTGAAGGGCGTGAACAGGTTGCGTTCGGCCAACGCGCGGGCGAAGGCATCGGTGTGCAACTGCATGCGCCACAGGCTGCCGAGGTAGGCCTTGGCTTCCTCCAGCGCCGCGGTGGGCAGGCCGGCGTCGTCGAACAGCGGGGTGCCGTCGGACACCGAGAAGTGCTCGCTGTCGGCATCGATGCAGACGGTGAAGCGGTCGGGCCGGTGGGCCCGTGCCAGGGCGAACGGGTAGGCGCGCACCACCGCCGGGATGTACGAGGTGCGCCACTGCCCGGCCGGGTCGACGAACAGGTTCTCGCCCTGCACCAGGCCGAGCAGCGCCATCGGCCGGAAGGTGTCGTTGTCGCGGTCCTCGACGAAGACGATCGGGTAGAGGGCGCTGGCGCGCACGATCTCGGCCTGCATCAGCGCCGCCATGTGCAGCCCCGCGGCATGGGCAAAGCCGGGCTGCGCACGCAGGCGCAGCGCCGCATGGCGGCGCACATTGAGGGCGACGACCTGGTGAAACATCAGCGCTGGCCCAGGCTGGTCATGCCGCACCGCCGCGGTCGAAGGGCAGCGCCCGGTCCAGCCAGTCGTCGGCCTTGAGCACCGCGCAGCGCTGGGCGAAGGCATCGGCCTCGGCGCGCTGCTGTGCCAGGTGGAACAAGCCGCGCGACAGCGCCGCCACCCCGGGCCAGCCGGCCGGCAGCGCCGCCGCCAGCAACTGGCGCAGACCGGGGGCCAGAAAGCGCAGGGCCAGCCGGTCCTGCAGGCACAGGAAGCTGGCCACACTGCCGGGGTCGCCCTGGCGGCCGCAGCGGCCGGCGAGCTGGCGGTCGGTGCGGCCCGATTCGTTGCCCTCGGCGATCACCACATGCAGCCCGCCCAGGGTGGCCACGCTGGGGTCGAGCCGGATGTCGGTGCCACGGCCGGCCATGTTTGTGGCGATGGTGATGCGCCCGGGCTCGCCGGCCCGGGCCACGATACGGGCCTCCTCGGCATGGCGCACCGCGTTGAGCAGCTCGAACGCCAGCCCGCGCTCGGACAGGCGGTGCGACAACTGCACGCTGGCCTCGACGCTGCGCACACCCACCAGCACCGGGCGGCCGCTGGCGTGCACCCGCTGCACTTCGGCCACCACCGCATCCCACTTGTTCGCCTCGGTGTCGACCACCCGCAGCGGCGCGGTCTGCGTCAGCCGCGGCCGGTGGGTGGGCACACGCACCACGGCCAGCCGGTAGATGCGCCAGAACTCGGCCGCGGCTTCGGACGCCGTGCCGGTCAGCCCGCCCAGGCGGCGGAAGCGCCGGAAGAAGGTCTGGAAGCTCATCTGCTCCATCGCTTCGTTGGGGTCGGTGATCGTCAACCCCTCGCGCGCCTCGACGGCCTGGTGCAGGCCGGCGGTCAGCGTGCGGCCGGGGGTCATGCGGCCGGTGGACTCGTCCAGCAGCACCACCTCGCCCTCGTCCACCACGTACTGGTGGCCGGGCAGGATGAAGTGGCGCACCGTGAGTGCCTGGCGCAGCAGCTCCTCGCTGCGGGCCTGCGCGCGCCACAGCGTGGGCAACTGGGGGGCGATCTGGGCCAGCGCCGCCAGGCCGGCGTCGAGCAGGCGCACGCTGCGCTGGCGCTGCAGCAGTGCATAGTCGCGGCCAGGCTGCAGCGTGTCGCTGAAGGTGGCCAGCAGGCGCACGGCCTCGTGCATGCCGGCCGTGGCACGGGGTGCGGCCAGGATCAGCGGCGTCACCGCCTCGTCGATCAGCACGTTGTCGGCCTCGTCGACGATGGCGGTGTGCAGCCCGCGCACCTGGAGCAGCTGGGCAGCGGCCACGGGCGCGGCGCTGTCGCCCGCCAGCCAGCGGCGCAATGCCTGGCGCTGCGGATCCTGGCCGCCGCGGGCGGCCAGCTGGTCGCGCAGGTGGTCGGCCAGCAGTTCCTTGGCGGTGACGTAGACCACGTCGGCGGCATAACGCGGGCCACGCTGCGCGGGTTCCAGCGCCCCCACCACCGACGCCACCGAGACACCGCAGAAGGCATACAGCGGCGCCATCTCCTCGGCATCCCGCGCGGCGAGGTAATCGTTGGCGGTGACCACATGGCAGGCCCGACCGCTCCACGCCGCCAGCACCGCGGCCAGCGCGGCGGTCAGCGTCTTGCCCTCGCCGGTGGCCATCTCGGCCAGGGCACCCCGGTGCATGGCCAGTGCGCCCATGAACTGCACCGTGTACGGGCGCAGCCCCAGCGTGCGGTGCGCCGCCTCACCGACGGCGGCCAACGCCGCCACCAGCGCGCCGCGCGCCTGCAGCGGGTCGTGGCGCAGGGTGTCGGCAAAGTCGCGCAGGCGCAGGCCCAGTGCGTCGTCCGCGCAGCGGGCCAGGGCCTCGGCGGCTTGGGTGCAGGCCTCGGCCTCGCGCCGCAGTGCGTGGCCACGGCCCAGGGCGCGGCGCAGCCGGCCTTCCAGGCCATGGGCCCAGGCGTCCAGACCCTCGGGCAGGCGCGTGGCCGGGGGCAGCGCCCACACGGTGGTGGGTGCTGCCAGCGTGCCCGCGTCGCCGGTGGTCATACGCGGTACCGCCGCTGCAGGAACTGCCGCACGCTGCGCTCCCACTGCTGGACCAGCGGACGGTCGCGCAGCGTGATGCGCATGGTGCCCAACCGGCCATGCAGCAGCGCCGGGGGCGCGGCCACCTGCTCGGGCAGCGTGGCATGGATGCGGAAGATCGGCTCGGCCGCTGTCAGGCCGTGCACGTCAGACGGCGACACGGCGATGTCGCCCCCACCGGCCACACCCAGCGCGGCCGACGGCAGCTGGCCCTGGTCGAAGGGCAGCACCTCGACCTGGCGCGTGACGAGGTTGATCTCCTCCTGGCCAACCAGGCGGATCTCGGCCTGGCGCACCTCGTCATCGAAGACATGGGTGGAGACCTGCGGCAGCACCGCGACGAAGCGCCAGCCACCGCCATCGACGATGGTGCCCAGCGGGCTGCCGCGCGCCACCCAGCGGCCGCTGCCAGACTCCAGGTCCGGCGCGTTCCACAGGCCGGCGATCGGCGCCACCACCTCCAGGGCGCCGCGCTGGCGTTCGAGCTCGGCCAGCTCCTCGTCGATGGCCTGGAGCTGGCGGCGCAGCGGCGCCAGGTCGGCGGTGGCCACGGTCGTGGCGCGCATTTCCTGGGCCATCAACTGCGCGCGCTGCTGCTGCGCGCTGCGCAGCAGTGACAGCAGTTCCGGGTTGTCCAGCCGCAGCAGCACCTGGCCCGCCTGGACCCGATCCCCGGGTGCGGCACGCAGTTCGGCGATGAAGCCGGCGCCCTCGCTGTGCAGCTGGCGAAAGCGCTGTGCCTCCAGCACGCCGGTGGCGCGGATGCGGTCAGGCACCGGCACCAGGCTGAGCGCGCCGACCACCAGGCCCACCAGCGCGGCCGTGATGCCGATGGTGCGGCCACGCAGATGGCCGAGCTGCGGATCGGTCAGCAGGTAGCGGCAGAACTTGAACAGCGGCATCACCACCACGGTGAAGCCCAGCAGCCAGGCCAGGGCCACGCCCAGGTCCAGGTACTGGTCGGCGATGAAGAAGATCACCGTCACCATCAACACCAGCCAGTAGGCGATGCTGACCACGCCGTACAGCGCCAGCAGCGCGCCTTCGGTCGGCGTCTCACCGGCCGCGCGGGCATGCGGCAGGCGGAACAGGTGGCGTTCGGCCAGGTAGCGCAGCTGCTCGCGCGAGCGCTGGAACAGGTTGGGGAACCCGGTCAGGTCGACCAGGATGTGGTAGCCGTCAAAGCGCAGCAGCGGGTTCAGGTTGAACACCAGGGTCGACACGCTGGCCACGAAGATCACGTCGAAGGCCAGCGCGTTGACCGCGCCGGGCGCGGTGTGCGCCCAGACCAGGGCCGCCACCGCCGCCACCGACAGCTCGCAGACCACGCCGGCCGCACCGACGAAGGCCCGTTCGCGGCGGCGGCGGAAGCCCCAGCTGGCACTGGCGTCCACATACGGCAGCGGCGCACCCAGCAGCAGCATCACGCCCATCTTGTGCACCTCGCCGCCGAAGCGCTTGCACGCGGCGGCGTGGCCGAACTCATGCACCACCTTGGCCACCAGCACGCCGAGGTAGAGCAGGCCGATGTTCGACGGCGCCAACAGGTCCGTGCCCTGGCGCATCAGCTCGTCGGCATGGTCGGCCAGGGTCTTGCCGGCCAGCACCAGCAGCAGGACATAGACCACCAGCGCTGGCAGACTGAACAGAATCCGGATCAGCGGCAGTGCGCGGGTCAGCGCCCGATCGGGGTCGAGCAAGGGCACGCGGATGGACAGGAACCCCATCAGCAAGGCCTTGATCTCGCCCTGGCGGCGCTTGCGGTAGCGCTCGAACAGCGTGCCGGCGATGCTGTGCTGGTCGAAGGCCAGCAGGTTGGACAGGTTCAGCTGGCCGAGCAGCTGCACCACCTCCTCCTGCGTCAGCGCCGCGTCCGGGTCGGCCTCCAGGCACTGGCGCCAGGTGTCGTCGACGCTATGCGCCAGCGACAGCCGGCCGAGGAAGGCCCAGGCTTCGGCGGAGACGCGGAACCAGTCGGCCGACAAGGTGTCGCGCAACATCACCCACTCGCGGCCGCGGAACATCTGGCGGTGCGCGCGCACGCTGGTGCGCAGAGTCACCCGCACGCTGGCCACACGGTGCCAGGAGTCGCTGAAGGTGCGGCCATTCGCCTCGCCGCCGCTCATAACCAGAACGCCTGCCGCAGGAAGCGCACCGTGCGGTGCGTCAGGATCCACAGCATGCTGCGGTCACCGGCCTCCAGCTTGGCGGTGCCGCCCATGCCGGGCCGCCACCAGGCCTGGTTGGGCACGCTGACACGGGCATGGGCCAGGAAGATGTTGCGCCGCTCACGCACGGTGGCCACCGGGTCCACGCGTTCGATCACCAGGCTGTACTTCAGATCAGGGCGGCCGACGAAGGCAAACTCGCCGCGCGTGCCGGCCCGCACCTCGTGCACATCGGTCTGGTCGATCTCGATCTCGACGTAGGTGTCGCGGTTCTGGGCCAGCTTGAGCAGCAGATCGCCCTTGCGCAAGGGCGCGCCCAGGTTCTTCTTCAGCTCCCCCTCGACCACCACACCGTCGTGCGGCGCGCGCACCTGGGCATTGCCCAGCTGGTGGCGGATCAGCTCCAGCCGGGAGGCGGCCTGCTGCTGGCGCGCCAGCGTGATCTGCATGTCGGCCAACTGGTGCAGGGCCTGGGCCTTCTCGGCATCGCGGCTGTAGCGCAACACGTCGGCGGCAGCCATCGACTCCTCCAGCGCCAGCTCGCGGTTGTCCAGTTCGAGCAGCACGGTGCCGGCCTTGACGCTGTCGCCGACTTCCACATGCACGCGGCGCAGGTAGCCGTCGAACGGCGCCGGCATGAACAGCATGTCCTTGCTGCGCAGCGCCATGGGCGTCTCGACCCGGTAAGACCAGGGTGTCACGGCCACCGCCAGCAGCAGCACCAGCAGCCCGGCGGTGGCCAGCTTCCAGCCGGTGTGCCGCGGGCTGAGCAGGCCCTGGCGCCACTGCTGCGTCTGGTGCCACAGCCGCGCGCCCCACCAGCGGTCGCGCGCCTGCAGCTGCGCCAGGTGGCGGGCACAAGACTGGGCGACCAGAGCCAGGGCCCAGCACTCGTCGGCCGACAGCGGCGCACTGCGGCGCTCCAGCGCGAGCACCGCCACCACCTGCTCATCCAGCTGCACCGGCAGCGACAGCAGGTGGCCAGCGCCCTGGGTGCGGGCATAGATCTCATGGGCCCGGCTGCTCAGCCGGCTGCCGGGCACCGGCGGCCAGGCCACCGCGCACAGTTCCTGCTGGGCCTCCTCCATCGCCGCTTCCAGTTCGCGGGTGGCCGAGGCACGGTCGTCGAACTTCTCGACATGGCTGATGGCGCTGAGCCAGACATGGTCACCCTCGACGCGGCCCAGCGACACGCGGTCACAGGCAAAGCGCGAGGCCAGGTCATTGCACAGCGCCAGCGCGGCGCGCATGTAGCGGTCCTCGCCGCGCAGGCGCACCGACAGCTGCAGGATCTCGTAGAGCTGCTCGGCCCGCGCCGACGGGGCCGCAGGTGCCAGCGCGGCACCGGCCGGCGGCTGCGCACGGCGGCTCGCATACTGCAGCGGCACATCGGCGGCCAGATCGGCCAGCGCCAGCAGTGGCGCGGCCTCGGCCGCGGCATCGCGCGGCAGCAGCAGCACCAGCACCGTGGCCTCGGCGCCGGCCACCGGGCCGGAGGCCAGTGCCATCGCCAGGCCCGTGCCGCTGCCGTCACCGCTGTGGCCGCTGTCCAGCCAGGGCGATGCGTCCAGCGCATCACCCGCCAGCCGCAGCACCCGGCGCGCATCCGGTGAGGCCTCGGCCACCTCGGGCCACTGCACCTGCGCCTCCCAGGGCCGGTCGCCACGGACCGTCAACAACAGCGCACGGCGGGCGGCGAAGGCCAGGGCCACGGCCTCGACATAGGCGGGCCAGAACGCCGCGGGCTCGCCGTCGAAGCCGGCCAAGGCCAGCAGCAGCGCGCCGCCAGGTCGGGCCGTGGCGGGGACGGCGTCGGCAGCAGCGAGGGATTCAGCGCCCACGGCGAATCACCGTGCCTTGCCGGCCGGCGCCGCAGGCGGGGCCCGAACAGGGCTGTCAGCGCCCAGCACCAGGCGCCCGGTGACGCCGGGGCGGACCGAGCCGTCGGCGTTGTCGAACTCGGCGATGAACTCGACCAGGCCGCTGGCCGGGTCAGCCACCGGCGAGATGAAGACGATCTGCGCCTGGCGCACCGCGTCCCGGCCCTCCGGGCCCAGGCGCAGTGTGACGCGGCTGCGCGGCGCGAGGCGGACCGTCTCGGCCAGCGGCAAGGTGCCGAAAAACCGCACCCGGCTGGCGTCCGAGAGCACCACGGCCGGCTCATGGGCGGCCACGCTCTCACCGTCCCGCAGGCCGATCTTGGTCACCACACCCTCGACCGGTGCACGCAGAAAGCGCTTGTCCAGTGCCTCGGTGGCCAGATCGAGCTCGACGCGCTCCCGCTGCTTGGCGATCTCCAGCCCACGGCGCTCGGCCACCACGTTGCTCAGCGCCAGTTCCTCGTCCTCGACCTGCTTGCGCGACATGCCACCCGTCTGCAGCAGCGTCTGGGCCGATTCGAGCTGGTTCTTGAGCGTGGACTCGCGCCGTCGCAACTCGTCGAGCCGCGACACGTCCTTGAGCAGCAGCGTGCGGCGCTCGACCTCGAGCGCCTCGGCGCGGTGGTCGAGCTGCAGGATCAAGTCGCCGAGGCGCACACGGTCGCCTTCCTTGACGAACAGCCGGTCGAGCCGGCCGGTCACCGTGAGCCCCAACTTCACCTCGCGCATCGCCTGGGTGTAGCCACTGGCCAGGACCGGGGCCGCGGCCGGGGCGGCCGTCTGGGCCCCCGCTGGTGCCATGCCCATGCCCACGCCCAGCACCGCGCCCATGGCCCACCCCACGCGAACGGCAGGCCTGACCAGCGTGCTCGGGCGACGCCGCCCGATCACGGTTGGAACCGGCCGAGCAGGGTGCCCTGCGCGGCATCCAGCAGCACATCGGCCTTGGCGTGCTGCGTCTGCTGGTCCAGCATCTGCAGCCGGGCGCCGCTGGCACGCTCCTGGCTGATCAGCACCTCGCGCAACGAGCCGCGGCCCTCGGTCATGCGGCGGCGGTCCAGGTCGAGCTGGCGCTGTTCGCGCTGGGCCACATCGCTGGTCAGTTCAAACCGGCGCACGGCGCTGGCGATCAGGCCGACACTGGTCTCGACATCGTTGGCAATGGCCACTTCCAGAGCCTGGATGCTCTGCTCGGCGTCCTGCCGGCGCGCCAGCGCACTGCGCAGATCGGCCTTGGCCAGCTGGTTGCCATCCATCGGAATCGACACCTGCAAGCCGATCGAGTAGCTGGGGTACGACCCCATGCGGTCCGGGTCCAGCGCGCGCAGGCGGGAGGTGTCCAGACCGTTGAAGCCAGCGCTGGCGACCAGATCGACCCGCGGTAGCAGCTGGTTGCGGGCGAAGGACAGTTGCACCGTCTCGCGCTCGAGCGCGAGCTTCTTGCCCTTCAGATCGGTGCGGTTCTCGATGGCGATCTGGATCCCGCGGGTCGCAGTCGGCAAATCGGTGCGGGTGGGCGGCAGGGGATCAGCGGCCCGCAGCGCGCCAGCCTGGGCCGAGCCACGGACGTTCAACAACGTGCGCAGCCGGTTCATGCGCTCGAGCCGCTGCTGCTCCGCCTCGCTCAAGGCTGCGTGGTACCGGGCCAGCGCATTCTCGACGTCCCACAACTCGGACTCGGGCGCCCGGCCCTGCAGCACCCTGGACTTGGCCTCGGTCAGCACCTGCTCACCCATGCGAACCCGCTCGAGTGCGATGCCGATGCGCTGTTGCGCCAGCGCCAGGTCGAGGTAGGCCATGCAAGCCTCGGCCACGACACTGGATTCGGTGTCCAGGCTGCTTTGCGCCGCTGCGGCGTCGTCCAGTTCGGCAATGCGCAGCTTCGCGGTGGTGACCTCACGTCCGGCGTCGCGGGCCAGTGGCTGCGTCAGCGTGAGGCCGACGTACGCGCGGTGGTCGAACAGGTCGTTCTGGCGCAGGTTGCGCGTGATGTTGGTGAGGAACTCCGACAGCGTGGCCTTGGCTTCGAGCTTGGCGCCGGTGGAGACCAAGGCGCTGATGCCGGCCGAGTAGTCGCGGCTGTCGCGCTCGTACAGGCCGACCTGGTTGCCAACGCCATAACGCGCCAGGTCCTCTTCGGGTGTGCTGCGTTGCCGGTCGTGCGCCAAGGTGGTCGACGCCGTGAAGGTCGGCTCGAAGACCGCGCGCGCGCGCTCGACCGACGCCGCCGCGATGTCGCGGTCCAGGCGCTTGGCCTGGATCGCACGGCTGCCGCTGCGCACGGCGAGCACCACCTGGCGCAGCGACAGGTCGCCGCTGGCGACCGGCACCACGGCGGGTGGCGCAGCAGGGGGCGCCGCGACCGTCTGGTCGGCCCCGACGGCGCAGGGCGATGCGACCAGCAGCGCAACGCTGCAGGCAGCGAGCAACAGTGCCTTGGATCGGTGCCCTGACGCGGGCTGTCTTGCGATGGGGGCCATCAGAGTGTCCGCTTGCGGCAAGTGCGTGCGCCGGCGACCGGCACGACACACCCGCTCATGGGTTGGGTTCACCGCGGGCGGACCAGGCAGCAGCGATGCCCTGATCCACCCAGCGACGGTTCAGCAGTCGATCAGGACAGCGTGGGCGTTGCCGCAGCCGCAGCGGCAGCGGCAGCCGCAGGCGGCTGCAGCTTGGCCAGACGCTCGATCTGGGTCAGCGACAACA
>JBBAPL010000010.1:0-66711 GCA_040400895.1 Aquabacterium sp. | reverse complement strand
CGTATTCCCTGACATGCAGCCGTGCTGGCGGGCCGCTCTGCGCAGCGCGGCGGCGCTGATGGTGCTGTCTGCCGTGGCCGTGCTGGCCGCACCCGGCACGGCAGCAGCCGACCCGCTTCCACTGCAACGCGTGGCCGACAACGTGTGGTTCGTGCAGGGCGAGGCGGCGCTGGGCTCGCCGGCCAACCGCAACTTCATCTCCAACGCCGGCTTCGTGGTCACGCCCGCCGGCGTGGTGGTGGTCGATGCCCTGGGATCGCCGGCGCTGGCCGAGCAACTGGTGGCGGCGATCCGGGGGGTGACGCCGCAGCCGATCCGTTACCTGATCGTCACCCACTACCATGCCGACCATGTGTATGGCCTGCAGGTGTTCCAGGCCCTGGGCGCCACCATCATCGCCCATGGCAGCGGCCGCAGCTACCTGCAGTCCGACACCGCCCGGCTGCGCCTGGCGGCCAGCCGCGACGAGCTGGCACCCTGGGTGAACGCCCAGACCCGGCTGGTGGATGCCGACCGCTGGCTAGACGCCGACACCACCCTCAGCCTGGGCGGAGAGACCTTCCACATCCACCATGTCGGCCCGGCCCACACGCCGGAAGACCTGGTGGTGCATGCCGAACGGGCGGGCGTGATGTTTGCCGGCGACCTGGTCTTCCGCGGGCGCATTCCGTTCGTCGGCCAGGCCGACAGCCAGCAATGGATCGCCTCGCTGGGCCGGCTGATCGACTTCAAGCCGCACACCATCGTGCCGGGGCATGGGCCGGTGTCCCGGCAGCCGCAGGACGACCTGCAGCTCACCCGGGACTACCTGCTGCATCTGCGCCAGACCATGGCCGAAGCCGCCGCCAACCTGGAACCGTTTGACGAGGCCTATGCACGGGCCGACTGGTCACGCTTTGCCCACTTGCCACTGTTCCGTGTGGCCAACCGCATGAACGCCTACAACACCTACCTGCTGCTGGAGCAGCAGGGCGGCGCGGCGGCGCGGCGATGAGGCGATGAGGCGCCGCCGGCTGCTGCTGGCAGGCGCGGCGGCGCCCTGGGCCCTGCGGTCTGCCGCCCAGCCGGCGGCAGCGGTCGACTGGCCGGCCATCACGCTGCTGGACGGCGGCACGCTCAGCCCCGGATCCTGGCAGCAGCAGCCGGCAGTGGTGGTGTTCTGGGCCACCTGGTGCGCCTACTGCAAACGCCACAACGTGCATGTGGAGGCGCTGTACCGCGCCACCCGCGGACAGGCGCCGCTTCGGGTGCTGGGCGTGGCGATGGACACCGACGCCCAGGCGGTGCGCCGGGGGGTGGCGCAGAACGGCTACAGCTTCCCGGTGGCGCTGGACGGAGGCCAGCTGCGCCAGCGGCTGACCGCGCGCCGCGTCATCCCGATGACCTGCCTGATCGACCGGCAGGGCCGTCTGCTGCAGGCCATCCCGGGCGAGATGGCTGCCGACGATGTGCTGGGCCTGGCCCGGCAAGTGCAGCGCTCGGCCGGCTGAGTCAAGCCATGCGGTCGAGCCGCCACACCTGGTAGCGCAGCGCAGCCACCGCGCCGGCCACGATGGCCGCCATGGCCAGCATGCTGCCCACGGCCAGGGTGGACACACCCGACAGCCCCTGGCCGACGGTGCACCCCATGGCGGTGACGCCGCCCACGCCCATCAGCGTGGCGCCCAGCAGGTGGTTGGCCAGGTCTTCGACGTTGCCGAAGCCCTCCCAGCGGAAGCTGCGCGTCGCCAACGAGACCGCGGCCGACCCCAGCAGCACGCCGAAGACGCTGACGATGCCGGTGGTCAGCACCTTGGAGGTGTCGCTGAAGTACAGCAGCCAGTCCAGCGCATAGCCCACCGGCGCCACCATGCTCAGCGCCTCCATCCGCCGCGAGTTGGTGGCCAGGAACGTGGGTTCCAGCGTGGCCGGATGCTCGGGCACGAAGCCCAGGCGGCCCGACACCCACCACATCGCCACCACCACCGCGCCAATGCCCACCCCGCCCAGCCAGACTTCGGCCGTGCGCCCCTCGGGCCGGCGCAGCACCCAGGCCAGCAGCCCGACAGCCACCACCAGCCCCAGCGCCAGTGCGGCCTGCGGCACCGAGAGTCCCAGCCAGGCCGCCAGCAGCGTGGGCAGGTCCTGCCCTGGCGGCAGAGCCACCACGGCGGTGTCCACCGTTTTCACCCGCAGCACCCCCGTCACGCCTTTGAGCGTGGCAAAGCCCGAGGCGCCCAGCACCAGCAGCACCACCCCGGCCTTGAGGTTGCCTCCGCCCAGGCGCACCAGGCTCTTGCTGCCGCAGCCCGAGGCCAGCACCATGCCGAAGCCGAACAGCAGCCCGCCCACCAACGACGACAGCCACAGCAGTTGCGGCCCGGCGTAGATGCTCTGACGCGCTTCGATCCAGCCGGCGCCCACCATGCCATTGAAGCCGAGCACCGCCACCGCGATGGCCAGCACCCACATGCGCATGCGCGACCAGTCGCCCATGTTGACCACATCGGCCACCGCACCCATGGTGCAGAAGTGGGTGCGCTGCGCCACGGCGCCGAACACCACCGACAAGCCGAAGGCACACCACAGCACGGTGGTCGACAGCGCGTGGACATCAGACTCTTGCATGCACCGATTGTGGCGTGGTGCGCGCCCGCCGCCGTGCAGGCGACCCAGGGAAAACCCAGGCCGCCAAAACCAGCGGGCGCAAATATCATTGATCAATTATTAAACGATTGATCACCCCCCTGCCCAAGGAGTCTCCCGTGAAGTTCTTCCATGGCGCCGTCGCCGCGCTCGCCCTTGCCGCCACCAGCCTGCCCGCACTGGCCAACCTGGCGCTCGCCCAGAAGCATGCCTGTGTCGCCTGCCATGCAGTCGACAAGAAGATCGTGGGCCCGGCCTACCAGGACGTGGCCAAGAAGTACGTCGGGCAGAAGGACGCTGCCGCCCTGTTGGCCGACAGCATCCGCAAGGGTGGCGCGGGCAAGTGGGGCCCGGTGCCGATGCCGGCTCAGCCGGCGCTGAGCGACGCCGATGCCGCTGCGCTGGCCGCGTGGGTGCTGGCCGGCACCAAGTGATGCTGCGCGCCTGCGGCGCACTGCGCGGCATGGTCGAGCAGTGCCCATGGCGCTGAACCTGACCCTGCGCCCGAACGAGACGGCCGCCATCTCGGCCGCGCTCAACAGCGATCATGACCGGTGCCGGTCGCCCTCGGCCAGGCATCATCATCGGCGTGTGCCGATATACTGATGCCCTATGTCTGAAGCCAAAAGCGACACGGTGGCCACCCAGCGCGAAGACGATCAGGTTTTCGAGTCGGCGGCCGAACTGTTCGGCCTGTTGTCCACGCCGGTGCGGCTGAAGATCATCAGCGCGGTGTGCAACGGCGAGCGCAATGTGTCCGACCTGCTCGCGCAGATCGACACCACCCAGCCGAACATGTCGCAACACCTGTCCACGCTGTACCGCGCGGGCGTGCTCGGCAAGCGGCGCGAGGGCACGCAGATCTTCTACCGCCTGCAGAGCGAGCGCGTGGCCACGCTGTGCCGCGCCGTGTGCACCCAAGTGGCGATGGAACTCGATGGCGACGGCAGCGTGCCGCCGGCCGAGCGGCTGACCCGCGCCACCCACCGCTGAGCCCGGCGCCGCCCGGGCATCAGGCCCGCTGCAACAGGCGCACGTGCGTCGGCCGCTGAAAGTCCGCCCCGCCTGGGCCCAGGCGCGCCATGACCACCCCCCGCGTGGCGGCCAGCTTGGCACCGTCGATGGCGTGGTCGGCAAAGCTGGGCCGCACCATGCGCCGCTCGAAGTGGCCGCAGTCAGCCACATGCACCGGCATGGCAAAGCAACGCTCGGCCACTGGCAGACGTTGCCCGCACCGGGGCTTTCAGCCGCAGGTGTCACGCAGGCGCATGGCCCAGGTTGCGCGGCCTGCCTACCATGCAGCCGACCCCGCACGGGCACCTGCCGGCACGCCCCGGCGGGCACCACGCCACCCCAGGAGACCGACCCGATGACCCGATGGAAACAGCTGGCCGCAGCCGGCCTGATCGCCCTGGCGCCAGCCCTGGCCCTGGCGCAAGACCCCTGGCCGGCCAAGCCGGTGACCCTGGTGGTGCCCTACCCGCCCGGTGGCACCAGCGACGTGATCGGCCGCCTGCTGGCGCAGCGCCTGAAGGACGAACTGGGCCAGACCTTCGTCGTCGAAAACAAGGCCGGCGCGGCCACCGCCATTGGCGCCAGCTTCGTGGCGCGGGCGCCCAAGGATGGATACACCGTCCTGCTGTCGGCCGGCACCACCTTCACGGTGAACCCCAACTTCAACGACAAGCTGGCCTACAAGCTGGACGACTTCGAGCCGGTGGCGCCGGTGGCCACCGTGCCGTTCGCCTTCGTGGTGAAGAAGGACTTTCCGGCCAAGACGATCAAGGAGTACGCCGCCTATGCCAAGGCCAACCCGGCCAAGGTGAACAACGCCACCAACGGCCAGGGCAGCATGGTGCACCTGCTGGGCGAACTGGTGGCCACCGGGCTGGACATCAAGCTGACCCAGGTGCACTACAAGGGCGCGGCACCGGCCACGATGGACATGCTGGCCGGCGTGATCGATTCCAACGTGGAGGCGCTGACCAGTGCGGTGCCGAACGTCAACGCCGGCCAGTACCGCGCGCTGGCGGTGCTGAGCGCCGAGCGCCTGCCGCTGCTGCCCGACGTGCCCACCTTCCGAGAGCTGGGCTACCCGGGCGTGGTGGGCGAGACCTGGTTTGCGGTGTTCGCCCCGGCGGGCACACCCCGGCCGGTGGTCGACAAGCTCAACGCGGCCCTGCGCAAGATCACCACGTCGGCCAGCTTCGGCGAGGCGATGCGCAAGATCGGCAACGAGGCGAAGTCGGGCAGCCCTGCCGACCTGCGCGCCACCACGCTGGAGCAGGCCCAGCTGTGGGGTGACCTGATCAGGCGGCTGAACATCAAGGCGGACTGAACGCGTGCGGCGCTGACAGCGGCGCCGCGCGCGGCCCGGCAGCCCATCGCGTCAAGCCGGCAGGTAGCCCTGCGCCTGCATCGCCTGCAGGTGCTGCACGATGCACTCCTCCGTGTCGATGCACCCCCCAAACCCCGCCTGCCGCAGCTTGATGGTCGACACGATGGGCGGCACCGCCAGCGGCCGTTGCGCCGCAAAGTTGGTGTCGGCGTATTGCCATGACAGGCCGATCAGCGCGTCCAGATCAGCCACCCGCAGGCCGTCACGCTGCGCGATCTGCCGCCACAGCCCCGCCAGCGGCGGCATGGTGTCGCGCAGCCGCTGCGGCGCGGGCTCACCCAGCGCCAGGCCGAAGTGCGCCGCCATGCGGGGGAACAGCGTGGGCCACAGGATCACGTCGCCGTTGCTGATGTTGAAGGCCTCGCCATGCGCCTGCGGTGCGCCCCAGGCCCATTCGATGGCTTCGGCGATCAGGCGGGCATCGGTGCATTCGGTCAGCAGGTGGGGGTGGCCGGGGTAGGTCAGCGGCAGGCCGCGTTCACGGCACAGCACGGCATAGGCGCCCAGCGCAGCCACCGGGTTCATGGCGCTTCCCACGGCCAGGCCCAGCACGATCTGCGGGCGGAAGATGGTCCAGGCACAGCCGGTGCGCTGCGCGTGTTCTTGCAACAGGTCCTGCTGGTCAAAGTAAAAATTGACGTGGTCACGCAGCGCGTCGTGCTCACGCGCGGGCACCCGCATCGCCCGGCCGGTGTGCACGCCATAGGCCTTGGTGCCCTGCAGCAGGGTGATGTGCTGCAGAGCCCCCCCGCCCGGGCCGTCCAGCGCGTCCAGGGTGTTGGCCAGCATGCGGGTGTTCAACACCATGTTGTCGGCGCTGCGCCAACCCTGCACCAGGTTGGGCTGCTCGTTCAGGGCGGCGTAGACCACGTGGGTCACGTCGCGGTGCGGCGCCAGCGCCGCGCGCGCAGCGTCGGCGTCACGCAGGTCGGCCTGCAGCCACACGGCATCGGGTGCGAAGTCGGCTGCCCGCCGCGCCAGCCCCACGGCCTGCACATTGCCGCGACCGGTAAAGCGCTGCATCGCAGCGCGGCCCACCATGCCCAGGGCACCCAGCACCAGCACCTTGCGTCGGGTCATGGCGCAGCTGGCCGTGTGTTGTCAATCGCCATGGATGGGTGCCTCGCCTGCTGTCGGGATGTGGTGACCTGTGGCGTACCGATTGGTATCGCCACGCCGGCAGCATGCCCACACAGCACCAGCAGGCTGTCGCTTGCAGGACAAATCGTGCATCCACCATCTCGGTGCTGACCACATTGACGCTGCAAGATACCGAGTGGTACTGTGCTTGTCGGCCCGGCATTGCAGCGCCGCGCGCACCCACAACAGGAGACACACGATGAAGCTGATTCGGACCTTGGCGGCGGCCTGCACGCTGGGCCTGTCGCTGGCCGCGACCGCGCAGAACACGGTGAAGGTGGGCGTGATCCTGCCGCTGTCAGGCGGCGCCGGGCCGCAGGGCCAGCATGTCACCAACGCCATCAACGTGATGGCCGCGATGATCAACGACGCCGGCGGCGTGCTGGGCCGCAAGATCGAGATCGTGTCGCGCGACGATGAATCCACACCCGCCGTGGGCGTGTCGCGCGCCACCGAGCTGGCCACCGCCGGCGTGGCGGTGGTGATCGAGGGCTGGAACAGCCCGGTCACGCTGGCCATGCAGCCGGTGCTGGCGCGCGCCGGCATCCTCGACATCACCGCGATCAGCAAGGCCGACGTCATCCTGTCGGGCGAAGCCAACCCGATGGCGGTGCGGCTGAACAGCAGCAACTCGCAAGATGGCGCGGTGATCGCTAACTACATCGCCAACAACGCCAAGGCCAAGCGCATCGCCTTCCTGACGCAGAACGACGCCTACGGCAACGGCGCCCAGGCATCGATCGAGAACGAGCTGAAGAAGCTGAACTGGGCCTACGAGAAGGTGGCCGAAGAGAAATTTCCGTTCGCGCAGGCTGATTTCCGCGTGGCCATGACCAACGTGGTGGCGGCCAAGCCCGACATCACCGTGGCCATCAACGCCAATGAGGGCCTGGGTATGCCGGCCACCATCCGCCAGGCGCGGCAGTCCCGCCTGCCGGGCAAGTTCGTCGCGGCGGTGGGCACGGTGGCGCCCAGCGTGATCGAGGTCGCGGGTGACGCCGCCAACGGCCTGATCGGCGCCGACATCTACTTCCCGCAGGTCGAGCCGTTCGCGTCCAACCCGGCCAACCTGAAGTTCGTGGCCAAGAGCCAGGAGATGTTCAAGTACACGCCCGACAAGTTCATGGCCCTGGGCGCCACCGCGCTGCAGGTGTGGGCCATGGCCGCCAACGAGCTGAAGACGCTGGACCGCGCGGCGATTGCCAAGCGCATCCGCGGCGGCAGCTTCAAGGGCACGGTGATGGGCGACATCACCTTCGAGCCCAACGGCCAACTGGGGTCGAAGCACTACCTGTTCACGGTCCAGGACAAGAAGATCGTCGTCACGCCCTGATGGCCACCGGAACCCCTGCACTGCAGGTCGACGGCCTGGGCGTGCACTACGGCGCCCTGGTGGCGCTGGACGACGTGAGCTGGGCGGTGCACGGCGGTGAGTTGCTGGGCATCATCGGCCCCAACGGCGCCGGCAAGAGCACCTGCTACGAAGCCACCACCGCCCTGGTGCCGCGCCAGGGCCGGGTGCATCTGGCCGGGCGCGACGTGACCGGCGTGCCGGCCCATGGCCTGGCTGCGCTGGGCCTGAAGCGCGCCTTCCAGCAGAACGCCTTCTTCGAAGACCTGAGCGTACGCGACAACCTGGTGGCCGTGCTGGGCCCGCGCGCCCACGCCGGGCTGGCCGGTAGCGTGTTCCGCCCACTGGCGGCGGCGCGGCGCCGGGCCGCCGCGCAAGACTTTGCGGGGCAGCAGTTGCAGCGCTTTGGCATCCCCGCGGCATACCACGACCTCAAGCCCAAGGAGACGCCGTATGGCGTGCAGCGCATGCTGTCGATTGCGCTGGCCTTCGGCGATGGCGCCCAGGTGCTGCTGCTCGACGAGCCCGCCGCCGGCCTGGGCGGCGACGACATGGAGCGCCTGGTGCAACTGCTGCTGCAGCTCAAACGCGACGGCGTGGCGCTGGTGGTGATCGAGCACCACATGGACCTGATCATGGCCGTGGCCGACCGCATCTGCGTGCTGGACCTGGGCCGGCGTCTGGCCTACGGCACACCGGCAGAGGTGCAGCGTGACCCACGCGTGCTGGAAGCCTACTTGGGCAAAGCCGCATGAGCAGCGCAGCACCCGTCCTTCGCGTTCGCGGCTTGCAGGCCAGCTACGCCGGCAACCTGGCGCTGGACCTGACCGCGCTGGATCTGGCCGCCGGCGAGGTGGTGGGCGTGGTCGGCGCCAACGGCGCGGGCAAGTCCACGCTGGTCAACGCCCTGCTCGGCTGGTCGCGCGGGGCGCCGCGGCTGGCCGGCCAGGTGGAACTGAGCGGCGTGCGCATCGACGCCTGGCCCACCCACCAGCGGGTGCGTGCCGGCCTGCTGCTGGTGCCCGAGGGCAAGCTGGTGTTCGCGCAAATGAATGTGGAAGAAAACCTGTCGCGCAGCCAGGAGCCGCCCACCGAGCCGTGCCGCCGCCTGTACAGCCGCGACGAGGTGTATGACCTGTTCCCCCGCCTGAAGGAGCGCCGCCAGCACCTGGGCGCGCAGTTGTCGGGCGGTGAGCGGCAGATGCTGGGCATCGGCCGCGCGCTGATGATGGGCCCCAAGGCCCTGCTGCTGGACGAGCCGTCCATCGGCCTGGCGCCCAAGCTGGTCGACCAGGTGCTGCAGACCCTGCGCACCCTGGCCCAGGCCGGCCTGGCCATCCTGGTGGTGGAGCAGAACGTGCGCGCCGCCATGGAGGTGGTCGACCGCCTGGTGCTGATCGAACGCGGGCGCATGGTGCTGGAAGGGCCGGCCGCGGCCGTCGGCAACGATCCCAGGATTGCAGAGGCCTACCTGGGCGCCACTGCCGGCGCCCACACCCCACCATGAATCTTCTCCAGCAAGTTCTCAACGGTCTGGTCATGGGCCATGCCTATGCGCTGGTGGCCATCGGCTGGACGCTGCTGCTGGGCGTCGCCCGGCTGGTCAACTTCGGCCACGGCCAGATGTACATGCTGGGCGCCTTCGTCACCTGGTGGGCGGTGGTCAAGGCCGGCGTGCCCTACGCGCTGGCGCTGCCGATCGCCATGGCCTGCGGCGCCCTGCTGGGCGCGGGCATGCAGCGTGTGATGCTGCGCGCCACCTTCGAGCAGAACCTGGTGTCGATCATGATCATGACGCTGGGCTTCGGCTATGTGATCCACGGGGCGGCGGCGCTGGTCTTCGGCAGCACCGGGCAGATCCTGGACACCGCCTTGTCGCGCAAGGAGATCACCCTGGGCGAGCTGTGGATCACCGGGCAGGATCTGGCCATCATCGTCGCCACCATCGCCGTCTTCCTGGGCCTGCGCTGGCTGCTCGATGGCACCCGCATCGGCCGCCTGGTGCGCATGGTGGCCGAAGACCCGAAGCTGGCCCAGTTGAGCGGCGTGAACGTGCGCCGGGTGTACTACGGTGTGTTCGCCTTCGAAGGCGCGGCGGTGGCCTTTGCCGCCGGCATGGTGGCGCCACGCACGCCCATCCTCACCTCGATGGGCTTCGACGAGGTGATCATGACCTTCGTGGTGGTGGTGTTCGGCGGTATCGGCAGCGTCAAGGGCAGCTATGTGGCCGGCGTGGCGCTGGGGCTGTTCACCGCGCTGTTCGGCGCGCTGGTCTCACCGGCCTACACCACGGCGGCGGCCTTCCTGGCGCTGATCGCCCTGCTGGTGCTGCGCCCCGGCGGGCTGGCGGCTGGCGCCGGCGGCGGGGTGCACTGATGGCCAGCGTCGTCACACCCGCCCGTCGCACGCCCTGGCAGCGCTGGGCCCTGCTGCCCACCGCGGTGGCGGTGTACCTGGCGCCGCAGCTGGCCGGCGGCAGCGGTGCGGCCTACAGCGCGGCGGTGCTGATCGCCATCTTCGCGGTGATGGCCTACGGGCTGGACATCATCGTGTCCGACCTGGGCGAAGTGAGCCTGGCGCACACCGTGTTCTTTGCCGCCGGCAGCTACACCACCGCGCTGCTGGCCACCCGCGCCGGCGTGGGCAGCTGGGGCACGCTGGCCGGGTCGATCGGCATGGCGCTGCTGCTGGCCGGCGTCATCGGCCTGGTCACACTGCGGCTGCGCGAGTTCGTCTTCTCGCTGGTCACCTATGCGGTGGCAGTGGTGGCGATGACGGTCGCCGCCAACTGGCAGTTCATGGGGGGGTCTGACGGCGTGCGCGGCATCCCGCTGCTCGACTTGTCGCTGCCCGGCATCGCGCTGACCGCCAAGGACGACCGCACGCTGTGGCCCTATGCCTTCGGCCTGCTGGTGGCCGCGCTGTACCTGGTCGACCGCTTCCGCCATTCGGCCCTGGGCGCGGCGGCAGTGATGAGCCACCTGAACCCGCGCCTGGCCACGATGAGCGGCATCGACCTGGCCCGCGTGCGGCTGCAGGTCTTCCTGGTGTCGGCGCCCATCAGCGCGGCCGCCGGCTGGCTGTATGCCTACCAGCGCGCCTACGTCAGCGCCGACGTGTTGGAGAGCTACTTCCTGATCCTGATGCTCACCGCCGTGGTGCTGATGGGCCGGCGCCAGCTGCTGGGGCCGCTGCTGGCCACCGCGCTGGTGCTGGTGCAGGAGAAGTTCTTCTCGCTCGGCGGCTATGTCGACAAGATCATCCTGGGCAGCGTGCTGGTGCTGGTGCTGGGCTTCTTCCCCCAGGGCCTGGTCGGGCTGGTGCGGCCGCTGTGGGGGACATTGATGGCAGCATGGCGGCCACGCCAGACGCCGCCATCATGAGCCGACCGCCAACGCCTGCCACCCCCTCAACGCCGCCGGATTCACGCGACGAGATCCTGCAGGCCGCGGCCGAGCTGTTCATGGCCTATGGCTACACCGCCACATCCATCGACGCGGTGGCCGAGCGGCTGGGCGCCACCAAGGGCCGCATCTACCACCATTACCGCAGCAAGGCCGACCTGTACTTCGACGTGCAGGTGGCCGCGATGACCCGGGTGACCGCCGCCATCGAGCCCATCGCCAAACGCCCCGGCAGCGCGGCCGATCGGCTGGCAGCGATGGCCCTGTGCCACGCCCAGATCCTGCTGAACGAGCTGCCGATGCAGAAGGTGGCGGTGCAGGGGCTGGAGCGGCAGCTGCTGGGCAGCGCCAGCGGCCAGGCCCCGGCATCGAAGCGGCTGCGTGCGGTGGTGCAGCTGCGGGACGACTACGAGCGCATGTTTGCCGAGGTCATCGACGACGGCATCCGCGAGGGCGCCTTCATCGACCTGCCGCCGCGCCTGGCCACCAAACCCTTCTTCGGCGTGCTGAACTGGGCCACCGTCTGGTACAGCCCGCGCCGGCTGCAAGATGCGCAGGCCGTCGACGAGTTGGCCCAGGTGCTGGCCGACTATGCGATGCGCGGCCTCCTGAAGCCGGCGCTGGCGGCCGCCACCGCAGCTGCGCCAGCCGACGGGCGCAGGGCACGGCGGCCGGCGCCATGACCTTGCGGCTGCTGGACGCCGGGGACAGCGCAGTGACGCTGGAATTCGGCAGCCGCGTCGCGCCCGACCTGGTGGCCCGCGTGGCCGCCGCCGAACATGCGCTGGACGCCGCCCGCGCCAGCGGTGCCCTGCCCGGCGTGGTGGAGACCGTGCCCACCTTCCGGTCACTGACCGTGCTGTACGACCCGCTGGTCACCAGCCGCGCGGTGCTTGACCCCCAGCTGCGCGCGCTGCTGGCCCAGGCCGGCACGGCCGCTGCCGCCACGCCGCGGCACTGGCGCCTGCCGGTTTGCTATGGCGGTGAGTTCGGCGCCGACCTGCTCGATGTGGCCGCCGCCACCGGCCAGTCGCCCGAGGCGGTGGTGCAGCTGCATGCGGGCACGGTGTTCACCGTCTACATGCTGGGCTTCATGCCGGGCTTTCCGTTCATGGGCCTGCTGCCTGGTGCGCTGTCGGTGCCGCGCCGGCGTGAACCACGGGTGCGCGTGCCGGCCGGGTCGGTGTCGATCACCGGGCCGCTGTCGGCCATCTACCCCTGGGAGAGCCCCGGCGGCTGGCAGCTGCTGGGCCGCTGCCCCGTGCCCTTGTTCGACGCGGCGGCCGCCAACCCGGTGCTGCTGGCCCCAGGCGACCGCATCGGTTTCGACGTGGTGGGCACCGACCGCTATGCCGAGATCGACGCCGCCCTGCGCGCCGGCCGGCTGCGGCCCGACAGCTTCCGCGTGCAACCCGGCTGATCCCGTACCGTGAGCAACACCCTCCTTGTCACTGCCCCGGGCGCGCTGACCCTGGTGCAGGACCTGGGCCGGCGCGGCTGGCGCCGCTTCGGCGTGCCGGGTGCCGGTGCGCTCGACGGCGGCCTGCTGCGCACCGCCAATGTGCTAGCCGGCAATGCCGAGGGCGCACCGGCACTGGAGTTCTTCCTGGCCGGCCCCGCGCTGCAGGCGGTGGACGCGCCGGTGCAGCTGGGCCTGGCGGGCGACTTTGCGGTGACGCTGCAGCGCGGCAGTGAACGCACCGCGCTGGCGTCGTGGCGCAGCATCACCCTGCAGCCGGGTGAATCGCTGCGCGTGGGCCAGTTGCGCAGCGGCCGCATGGGCTACGTCGCCGCGGCCGGCCTGGCGGTGCCGCTGGTGCTGGGCAGCGCCGCCACCTACACGCGGGCCCGCCTGGGCGGGGTGGCCGGCCGGGCGCTGGCCACTGGCGACCGGCTGACGGTGGCCGCCCTGCCGCCACCGCCACCCGGCAGCACCGCGCCCGAGCGTGTGCTGCCGCACCCACCCACCACCGACGACGGCCCGATCCGCGTGGTGCCCGGCCCGCAGGACGACCACTTCGACGCTGCCGCCTGGGCCGCCTTCCTGGGCGCGACCTACCGCGTCTCCCGCGATGCCGACCGCATGGGCGTGCGGCTGGAAGGCGCACCGCCGCTGCAGCACCGGCCCGACAAGGGGGCAGAGATCGTCAGCGACGCCGCCGTGCCGGGGTCGATCCAGGTGCCGGGCAACGGCATGCCGATCGTGCTGCTGGCCGACGGCCAGACGGTGGGCGGCTACCCCAAGATCGCCACGGTGGCCAGCGCCGAGCTGGCCCGGCTGGCCAGCCTGCCGGTGGGCGCAGTGCTGCGCTTTGCCGCCATCACCGTGGCCGCCGCCGAGGCCCTGGCCCGCACGCATGAGGCAGGCATCCGCCGCCACTTGGCGGCCATCACGCCGCTGACCCTGGTCGACGGCATCGATCTGGGCGCGCTATACGGCAGCAACCTGGTGAGTGCGATGATCAACGCCACCCACCCCGACCCCGCCTGACACGCACTGAGCCATCCGCGATGCACATCAACCTGAACGCCGACCTGGGCGAGAGTTTCGGCGCCTGGCAGATGGGCGACGACGCCGCGCTGCTGGCCACCGTGGGCGCCGCCAACGTGGCCTGCGGCTTCCATGGCGGCGACCCGCTGGTGATGGCCAACACCGTGCGGCTGGCCAAGGCAGCGGGTGTCAGCATCGGCGCGCACCCGTCCTTCCCCGACCTGCAGGGCTTCGGCCGGCGTGTGATGCGCCTGGGCGCCGACGAACTGGCCGCCGTGGTGGTCTACCAGGTGGGCGCACTCATCGGCGTGGCCCAGGCCCAGGGCATGCGGGTCACCCACGTCAAGCCGCATGGCGCGATGAACAACATGGCTTGTGAAGACGCCGCCATGGCCGCCACCATCGCCCAGGCGGTGCGCTCGGTCGATGCCGGCCTGATCCTGCTGGCACCGGCCTTGTCGCAGTTGGCGCAGGCCGGCCGCGCCGCCGGCCTGCGCGTGGCCGACGAGGTGTTTGCCGACCGCGCCTATGGCGACGACGGCAACCTGGTGCCGCGCAGCCAGCCCGGTGCGGTGCTGACCAGCAGCGACGCCTGCCTGGCCCATGTGCTGCGCATGCTGGAGGCCGGCGGCATCGTCACCGCCAGCGGCAAGCTGCTGCGCACGCCGTTTCACAGCATCTGCGTGCATGGCGACAACGCCCATGCCGTGGCCACCGCCGCGGCGGTGCGCGCCGGGCTGGCGGCCGCAGGGCACACCTTGTGCACGCTGCCGGCGCTGTTCGACTGAAGCCTACCGATCCAGGATGGCGCAGGCCGTGGCCGCCAGGTGCTTGGTGTGGCTGTTGTCGGCCGACGCCGGCGCGTTGCCGATGCCGATCAGGTTGCGCTTGAACACGCCCTGGCCGATGGACGCCAGCCGGAACATCGAGAACGCCAGGTAGACGTTGAAGCCCGGGATGGAGGTGCGCCCGGTGCGCCGGCAATACGCCGCGACGTAGGCCGACTCATCGGGGATGCCCGAGGCCGCCAGGTCGATGCCGCCCAGCGTGCCCCAGCTCTCGGAGTTGGAGTGGTACAGGATGCAGCCGTAGGCGATGTCGGCCAGCGGGTGGCCCAGGGTCGACAGCTCCCAGTCGAGCACCGCGATGATGCGCGGCTCGGTGGGGTGGAACATCACGTTCTCCAGCCGGTAATCGCCATGGGCGATGCTGACCTCGTCGCTGCCTTGGGCCAGCTGTTCCAGGCGCGCCGGCAGCTCGGCCATCAGCCGTTCCATCGCTGGGATGGCCTCGGTCTCGGCGCCGCGGTACTGCTTGATCCAGCGGTCGATCTGGCGCTGGAAGTAGTTGCCCGGCCGGCCATAGTCGGCCAGGCCGATGGCCGCGACATCCACCTGGTGCAGCTGCGCCAGCGTGGCGTTCAGGTTGTCGTAGATGGCGGCGCGCTCGGCCGGCGGCAGGCCCGGCAGGCGGGCATTGCGGAAGATGCGGCCTTCCAGAAAGTCCATCACATAGAACGCGGTGCCGACGACCGACGCGTCGTCGCAGAAGGCACGCATGCGCGGCACCGGGAAGCCCACCTTGCCCAGCGCCTGCATCACGCGGAATTCCCGGTCCACCTGGTGGGCGCTGGCCAGCAGCGTGCCCGGCGGCTTCTTGCGCAGCACCCAGCGCTGGTCGCCAGCGGTGATCGAATAGGTGGGGTTGGACGCGCCACGGTTGAACTGGCCCAGCACCAGCGGCTGCGCCGGGTCGGCGACATGGGTGCGGAACCAGGCGTTCAGCGCCGCTTCGTCCAGGCGTTGGTTGTCGCGCACCGCGCCGATCAGCGGCGTTCCGGGGTCGATGGCGGTCATCGGCTCAGGCCCCGTGCGCCAGCGCCAGGCCCGGGATCGGCCAGTCGTCGATGGCGATCAGCTTGCCGGTGCCCGACAGCGTGACATAGGCGGTGCGGCGATCCTTGCCGCCGAAGCAGAGGTTGGTGGTCATGCGGTCGGGCAGCGGCACATGGCTGCACAGGCTGCCGTCGGGCGAGATGACGCTGATGCCACCATGCATCAGCGTGGCCACGCAGATGTTGCCCAGCACGTCGACCGCCAGCGAATCGAAGCGCTGCAGCATGCCGCCGGGTGATGCGGCCAGCATGCGCCCGCCATTGGGCGACGGCCAGGCGTCCTTGCGCACCTGGCCCGGGGCGGTGATGTCGTAGGCCCACAGCCGGGCGCCGGCGGTCTCGGCGTAGTACAGCGTGCTGCCGTCGGGCGACAGGCCCACGCCGTTGGGCGTCAGCAGCGGCCGGGCCACCACGCCGGCGGCGCTGCCGTCGGGGCGGCCGTAGTACACCGCGCCCATGTCCATGTCGTGCGCGCGGCCCTTGCCCAGGTCGGTGAAGTAGAAGCCGCCGTGGGCGTCGAACACCAGGTCGTTCGGGCCGCGCAGGCCCCGGCCGTCCACCTGCTCGTACAGCCGCTCGGCGCGGCCGGTGCCCAGGTGCACACGCTCGATGCGGCCGCCCGAATAGTCGGCCGCCTGGGCCATCGGGCGCAGCGTGCCGTCGGCCTCGGTGTGCCACTGGAAGCCGCCGTTGTTGCAGACATAGACCGCGCCGTCGGGCCCGATGGCCGCGCCATTGGGGCCGCCGCCCAGGTCGGCCACCACGTGGATGCGGCCGTCCGGCGTCACCCGGCTCAGCGTGCCGCGGGCGATCTCGACCAGCAGCACCGAGCCATCGTCCATGGCGATCGGGCCTTCGGGGAACTGCAGGCCAGTGGCAATTTCGCGAAATTTCATGGGGGCTCCTCGGCGTCTGTGGGGGTTGTGCCGGCACAGCTTAGCCAGGGCGGTGGCCCGCTGCTATGCGGCAGGTGACAGCCTGGCCTAGCATCGCCCCATGCCCAAACTGCACCCGCCCGACAAGGCTGACCTGCTGACGTTGCCGCCCTACCCGGGCATCGGCCCGGCCGCCGTGCGGATGCCGCGCAGCGATGCGGCGCTGGCCGACGCCCTGGCCGACCTGGGCGCGCAGGCCCACATCGGCTTCGACACCGAGTCCCGCCCCACCTTCACCAAGGGCCAGGAGAGCACCGGCCCGGACGTGGTGCAGTTCGCCACCGCCACCACCGCCTATGTGCTGCAGCTGCAGCACCCGGGCTGCGAGGCGCTGGCGCGCCAGCTGCTGATGCAGCCCAGCGTGGTGAAGGTGGGCTTCGACCTGCAGCAGGACCTGGGCCAGTTGCGGCGGCGCCCGGGCACCGAGGTGGCGCCGCTGCTCGACCTGACGCGGGTGTTCCACCGCCTGGGCTACCCGCGCACGCTGGGCATCAAGTCGGCGGTGGCGGTGGTGTTCGGCCAGCGCTTCATCAAGTCCAAGCGGGTGACCACCAGCAACTGGTCGCTCCCGGTGCTGGATGCGCGCCAGCTGCTGTATGCCGCCAACGACGCCTATGTCGCCTTGCAGGTGATGCTGGCCTTGCAGCGGCAAGGCACACCGCTGGACTGACAGCCTGCGGCCGCGCCACCACATGCCCGCCGGCCCCACCGCCCCGCCGCCCGCTGCCGCCACGCCGCTGGTCGATGTGTTCATCAGCTACGCGCGGACCGACCTGGCGCTGGCATCGGCCCTGGCCGAGACCCTGACGAACGAAGGCTTCGAGGTCTGGTGGGACAGCGCCATCTACGCCGGTGCCGACTGGGAGGCGCTGCTGATGGGCACGCTGGCGACGGCCAAGGCCATCATCGTGCTGTGGACCCCGCGCTCGGTGCAGCGGCCCTGGGTGCTGAAGGAGGCACAGATCGCCTTGCAGACGCGCCGCTTCGTGCCGGTGCTGCTGGAAGCCTGCGACGTGCCGGCGGACTTTGCGGTGCGCCAGGTGGCACGCATGCCGGGCTGGAACGGCCGCGACGCGCATCCAGAGCTGGAGCGCCTGCTGTCCGGGCTGGCCACGCTGACGCCACCGGCGCGCATCGACAGCGTGCGCCCGGGCTACGACAGCGGCTTTCTGCAGACCGAACTGGCGCTGCCGGCCGTGCGCGGTGTGGCCGACGAATTCCGGTACCTGCACTTCAGCGTGGTCATGAACCCGGCGCGCCGCCTCGCCTGGTGCGTGGCCTACAACGTGGACGCGCGCAACGCCGATGTCCAGCGTGGCGATCGCTGGCAGCCCGACCCCGCCCTGCCCCGCGCCTTCCAGCCGCAGAACACCCACTTTCTGGGCACGGGGCTGGACCGTGGCCACCTGGTGTCGCCCAGCCTGGTGTCCTGGGGCAGCCAGCGAGAAGGCGAGATCGCCAACCGCCAGGCCTTCTTCTGGACGAACACCGTGCCGCAGCACCCCAAGATGAACCAGCGCTGGTGGCTGTGCGTGGAAGCCTGGGAGCGCCGGTTCGCCACCCGGCACGGCCGGCTGACCGGCTGGGCCGGGCCGGTGCTGCGCGACGACGACCCGCCCCACGGGACGCAGGACGAAGTCATCGGCCGGCTGCGCCTGCGCCAGAACTTCCGGCTGCCGCAGGGGTTCTGGAAGATCGTCGCCGCCCGCAGGCCGGACGGCACGCTCGCGGTCGCCGCCTTCCACTTCGACCAGGCGGCCCTGCTGGCGCTGCACGACACCTCTGCGGCCAGGCCAGGCGACTTCATCTCGACCGTGGCGCAGATCGAGGCGCTGACTGGGCTGGACTTCGGCAGCCTGCTGCGCGACGCGCCTGCGCTCGACCTGGACGACGCCTGAACCCCGGGCCGGGCGCGCCGGCCCGGGGGGCTAGCAACGCCGCGGCCGGTCAGAACCGGTGGCGGTCGACCTGCTGCGGGATGATGAAGCGCAGGCCCTGGTCGTTGGCGGCTTCCAGTTCGCGCAGGATCACCCGCTGCGGCGGCGCGTCGGCCAGCAGCGGCACCTTGATGTGGCTGATCACCCCCGGCAGGCCCTTCAGCGCGTCGGAGCCGGCCAGCGCGGCAGCCGCACGCCAGGCATTCACCCAGCGCCCCAGGTGGACGGTCCCGGCCTGGCGGTCAGCCAGCGGCGCGTGCCAGGTGGGGGAACATCGCCAGCCGGGCAGCGTCGTCCATCTCGGCCTTGAAGGCGTGGCGGTCCTTCAACGCCGCCGCGCGCTGGGCCGCAGGCCGGGCGCTGACGGCGTCGAACAGGCGCTTGACGCTGGGCAGCTGCTCCCAGGCGTCGGCGCCCAGCGCGAACGGCACAGCGCGCGCCCAGCCCCAGACGGCCATGTCCAACAGCGAATAGCTGTCCCCGAGCATCCAGGTGCGGCCCGCAAGATGCGCTTCCAGGATCTTCCAGTGGCGCCAGGCCTCGAAGTCGTAACGGTCAACGGCATAGGCCACCTTCTCGGGTGCGTAGTGCCGGAAGTGCACGCACTGGCCGGTGAACGGGCCGATGCCCGAGGCGATGAACATCAGCCACGACAGCATCGCGCCGCGGTCGGCAGCGGCCGACAGAAACTGGCCCGACGTCTCCGCCAGGTGCAGCAGGATGGCGTTGCTGTCGAACACGGTGGTCGCGCCATCGACGATGACCGGCACCTTCGCGTTGGGATTGAGCGCGGTGAACGCCGGCGCATGCTGTTCGCCCTTGCGCGTGTCCACGGGCACCGCGTCATAGGGGATGCCGGCCTCTTCGAGGAACAGCGCCACCTTCATGGGGTTGGGGGCGAGCGAGTAGTAGAAGGTCAACATGGCAGATTCCGGTGGTGGGGGTTCGCCGGATTCTGGCCCAGTGCGACGGCAGGCCTGAAGGAACGTCCGAGGCGGTGGTTCTCGCAGCCATCAAGGGCGGACAACTTGCCGGAATTGGGGCCAGCTCACTTCAGCGCATGGGACCCGCCAAACCGCACCCAAAGCGCAGCACCCCATCAGCGCGCCGCGCTTGAAGACAGATTCGGGCCATTGCTCATGTCGATTTCACCGTTTCGTCACTAGCCGTTGTTAACCTAATTTACTTAGTCAATCTCCCAGACGAACTGTATGTTGAAGATGTTGATGGTGTGGGTCTGCTGCGTGTACCTCGGCCTCGGCATTGCCCGCGCTGAGGCGCAGACCTCTTGCAGCAACGCCGGCGACGTCTCGATCTGTCAGGGCCCTGCGGGTGGGTCGGTGATGCACCGGGTCGGAGACCTGACGTTCATCCATTGGCAGGATGGCGCCACCACGACCATGACCAGGCACGGAGACTTCAGCATCGTGAACGACTCCCGCGAGGGCATGAGCGGCACGGGCCACCACGTCGGCGACACCACCATCTTCAACCTCCAGGCGGGCACCGTGGTCTGCACGACAACGGGCCCGACCACCCTGTGCAGTTGAATACGGTCTGGCCTGGCCGATCGGGCGGCATGCCGGCGACCGCAGCCAGGGCTGCAGCGTGGCGGCGTCGGCGCGCAGGTCTGTTGCTCATCCTGGCCGTGGTCGGCGCCTGCTTGGCTCGGCATGGCCATGCGCAGGAGGGTCGCGGCGGGCCCGCATCGGCCAGCGCGGACGACATCGGGCTGGTCGTCAACCAGACCTACACCGCCGGCGGCTTGGAGTTCTTTCGTCGGTTCAGCGATTTTTGGCGTGAAAAGTCCGATACGGACCGTTACACCCTCACCGTCCTGGAGCGGCCATCCCGGCGCTTTGGCAACCAAGTGATGGTCAGCCTGGGACAGCGCCCCGTGTATGTCGCCGCCTTGCCGTTGAAGGCCGACGCCATCCGCAGCGCCAGCCTCGAAGCCGTGGAGCAGGTCTATGCCAGCGCTGTGGCGAGCAACCTGCGCTTCAATGACCGACAAGACCCCGACATGGGCCGCGAAGAGTGGTGAGACCACCGCAGCCCAAGCTGTCCTGACATTCGTTCTCCCAAGCTTCAACCCAATGCGAGTCTCCGTGAGCCATCCACCTCAGCGCCTTGTCGTCTGCGCCCTGGCCATCGGCATGTTGTTCGTCGGCTCGGCCAAGGCCACCGAATTGGTCTACACCCCGATCAACCCAGTGTTTGGCGGCAGTCCGCTCAACGCAGGCGGCCTGCTGGCATTGGCGAACGCCCAAAACGGCTACAGAGCACCCGCCAAGTCAGCGCTGCAGAGCTTCAATGACAACCTGCAGCAGGCGATCCTCTCGCGTCTGTCGTCACAGGCCCTCACCAACCTGTTCGGCAAGAACAGCAACCTGGTGCCGGGTACCTATGACACCGGGGCGTACAGCATCGAGGTCA
This sequence comes from Aquabacterium sp., assembly GCA_040400895.1. Lineage (GTDB taxonomy): Bacteria > Pseudomonadota > Gammaproteobacteria > Burkholderiales > Burkholderiaceae_C > Pseudaquabacterium. The sequence continues at coordinate 46,100 of JBBAPL010000010.1, read as the reverse complement.
CCGACACCGGCAACGGCGTGCTGAAGATCATCACCACCGACAAGAGCACCGGCGACGTCGTGTCGTTCGAGTTGGGGAACAGCAATCTGGCGACCGGGCCCTGAGATGCGCCGGCCCAATCTCCCCCTGTCCGGATTGCTCGGGTTGGTGTTGTCTCTGACGCTGGCGGCCTGCTCGACGGTTCCGCCGTCCAACGTGCGCGCCAACGCCAAGTTGACCCCCACCACCCAGATCACCCGCGACCTGACCCGGCTGCCACGGCCGGCCGTCAAGGTGCCCGTGGCGGTGTACGGTTTCCGAGACCAGACCGGCCAGTTCAAGGCAGGACCGGACAGCGCCTATTCCACCTTGGTCACCCAGGGCGCCGCCTCCATCCTTGTCAAGGCGCTGGAAGACTCGGGTTGGTACATGCCGGTCGAGCGCGAGGGTCTGCAGAACTTGCTCACCGAGCGGCGCATCGTGCGTGCCGTTGAATCACCGACCGACAAGGGCAAGCCGGTGATCAACCTGCCCAACATGACGCCGGCCAGCCTGATCATCGAAGGTGGCGTGATCGCTTACGAGTCGAACGTGCGCACCGGCGGCAAGGGCGCCAGCTACCTCGGCATCGGAAGCAGCACGCAATACCGTGTCGACCAGGTCACCGTGGGATTGCGCGCCGTCGACGTGCGCACCGGCCAGGTCGTGGGCACGGTGTCGGTCACCAAGACGATCTACTCCACCCAGTTCTCTGCCAGCCTCTACAAATATGTTGCATACCAGGCCCTGCTGCAAGCCGAGACCGGCTACACCCGCAATGAGCCAGCGCAGCTGGCCGTGCGCGAGGCGGTGGAAGCGGCCGTGCTGCATCTCATCGCCTTTGGCATCCGTGACCGCTATCTCGAGTTGCAAGACCCCGGCGAGTGGGACCATCCGGTGGTGCAGGCGGCATTGACTGAGGCCCTGCTCAACATCGGCCAGTCGCTGCCCGAAGAAGGCGTCCCGATTCCACTGCGGCCGATGCTGGCCGACTGCGACGCAGTCATCCGCCCACTGTTGCCCGCCGACCAGCCCGCGAACGCGGCGCCCAACAGCGCCGGTGGTGGTCGGGCCGGCATGGTGCGCAATGCGCGGCTACAGCCATGTCTTGGCCCTGCCCCCGCTGGCGAAGCGCCGGCAGCAGAACCCGCCAAAGCAGAGCGAGCCAGCAAGCCGCCCGCCACCGCAGCTGCCCCTGGGCCATCCGCAGGCCCAGCAGCGGCGGCGGGGACACCGGCCGCACCACCACTGCAGACGGCGCCGGCCACGGCCACGGCCACGGCCACGCCGCCTGCCGCCGTCCGGCCGGTCCCGAAGGCTGAGGCCACCCCTGCACCGGTTGCGGCACGGCCCACGCCGGCACCACCGGCAGAACGCATCGCACCAGCGACAGCGGCAGCAGCACCAGCACCAGCACCCGCACCAGCACCGGCACCGGCACCCGCAACCGCAGCCTCCAAGCGCGCGGCCCCTGCTCCTGCGCCAGCTGCCAACGACGACATCTTCAACCAGTACTGGAAGTCCAGATGAGCACTCCTGACACAGCGCCAGCCGTTCGCGCGTTGCTGGCATCACGTGGCAGGCCGTTCTGGATCGTCGTGACCTGTGCGGTCTGGCTCCAGGTGTGCAACCCCGCAACCGCGGCCGTGGATCTGTCGGAGTATTCCGACATCGGCATGGCCGACGTGCTGTTGACGGCCGCCACCATCCGTCAGAGCGGCAACGACCACCGCGCCATGATCGACCAGACCACCGACATCGGTGGCACCGGCAACATCGCGCAGATCGACCAGGACGGTGACACCCACATCGCCTATGTGACCCAGGTCGGCGATCTCAACCGCGCCCGCGTGGTGCAGTCGGATTCCTACAACGAAGCCTATGTCACCCAGACCGGGATCGGCAACAGCATCGACATCTTGCAATCGGGGTCAGGCAACTGGCTCAGCGCGCAGCAGCAGGGCAATGGCAATGTGGCCAACGTCAGCCTGTATGGGGATAGCCGGCTCAGCATTGCCCAGATCGGCGACAACAACGTCATCAACTTCTCGCCGTCCGGCACAGGCTTGACCGTGAACATCGCCATCATCGGCAATGGCGCGACGGTGACGCAGCGCTGAACGCGCCCCCGCCGCCGCATCGCCTGGGTCCCAGACGGCAGAAGACCCGGCCCAGCACGCCGGTCATGCGCAAAACGTCACAGTTTATTCACTTTAAACACCTAAATTACCAGAAGCCGCGAAGCAATCCCAGCGCCTGTCGCCACAAGCTGACTGGTTCTGCAGGTTCCAACGTGGTGTTGATCAATTGACGTTTCTCCACTCCCTCCCATTGAAAGCATCCGCATCATGAACTTCAAAACCCTCGCCATCGCCCTGTCGCTGACTGTCGCCACCGGCGCCTCGTTTGCCGCCGACATCGATCTGTCCGACGCGTCGACCAGCATTGACCAAGCGGCCGTGGAAACCCTCGCCTCGGAATTCATGAGCGCCGGCGCTGCCGCCAGCGACTCGAACAACGCCATCATCTTCCAGAGCGGCACCAGCGAAAACGCCGTCGCGTTCATCGACCAGGTCGGCGCAACGTCGTCGGTGGCCGTGATCATGCAAATCTCGACGTCGGCCGCTTCGATCGCCTACATCCAGCAGAACGCCACCACCGGCGCCGTCGCCCTGATCACCCAGCGCTGATCGACTCCGCAGGTCTGGTGGGCCCTTCCGGCCCCGATTGAGCCCAACGCCACCCGCCCGTGGCCGACCGCTCAAGCAAGAGGTACTGTTTCCATGGCAGTGGCATGCCCGCCATTGTTCTTCCGCCACACCACCTCCAGTGGCAAACGCGCTCTCCCTGATGTTCATCGCCCCACCGGCTGGCCCACCCGTTCGACGGGCAGTGCCGCACAGCCGTTGCTGCAGGCCCATGTTTCGCGCCGCGCGCAGATAGGTGCCGCACATGCAGGAACTGGTGTTGCTCACCCCCGCAGAAGACGCCGTCTTGTTGCGTGGCATCCAGGCCGGCACCGAGGTGCACAGCCTGCGTCAATTCTTCCTCTGGTCCCAAGGCCCGTTGCGCGCGCTGCTGCCGCATGAGGTGCTGGTTTGTCTGCGTCTGAACGAGCATGGCCGTGTGACCCATGCCGACTACCTGCACAGCGTGGCCCATGCACCCGCCTTGCTGGCCAGCCTGGTGGACCCGGTGGACGGCCTGGTGCTGCGCATCGCCCAGCAATGTGCCACCCAAAGCAGCGTCGCCTGCCTGCTGCCCCGGCCTGCGGCCAGCATGGGCGGGACGGCACAAGGCAGCGGCCAACCCGATGCCGCGCCTGGCATGGCCGTTCCGGCGTGGAACGCCCTGTGCGACGACGTGCGCGACCAGGGCCTGCGCAACGTGCTGGCACAAGGCAGTGGTGCGCTCATCGGTGGGGCCACGTTCTTTGCGCTGTTCGGCATGACCGACCACCCCAACCCGCGTGACGCCTTCGTGCTGTCGCTGCTGCTGCCCCAGCTGCACATCGCCTATTTGCGGGTGCTGGCCAACCGCGACGCCAGCGTGCCGCCCCTGCCGCCAGCGGTGCCGCTGTCCGAGCGTGAGCTGGAGGTGCTGAGCTGGGTCGTCTATGGCAAGAGCAACCCCGAGATCGGCCTGATCCTGTCGCTGAGCCGGCTGACGGTCAAGAACCACCTGCAACGCATCTTCCGCAAGCTCAATGTGCACAACCGTGTGCAGGCGATCACCCGCTGCCGCGAGTTGAGGCTGCTGGTCCGCAGCGAGCGCTGAACTGCGCCCGTGATTGGTCTGGTTGGACCAACGCCAGTAGGCCAGCGGGCCCAAGATTGGTGCGACTCGTCTCGTTAAATTGACGCATTGAATTTCCACAATGCGTTAAGTCATTGAACAGTTTGATAGTTGCCGGGCATCGCTCGCACACTGGGAAGTCAATGACCGCCGCCACACCGGCCACCCTGGGCGAAAGGATGGTTGTTGGTGGACTGGGCGCCGAGGGCATTCGGCACCCGTTCTTTAGCGGCCACCCACCATCGTCTTTGTCCCCAAGAGGAATCCATGAACTTCAACTTCCGTTTGATCGCCGGCGCCTGCGTGGCGCTGTGCGCAACGGCATCGCAAGCCGCCGTCAACCCGCTGGCCGTGAATGCGGCCGCTTGTGCCGTCAACCCGACCACACCCGAGCAGGCCGAAGCACTGGTGGTGAACTGCGCCCCGGTGGCCACGCTGTTCATCGGCGGTGCCTCGACCCAAAGTAGCAACTTGGGGACCGTGCTGAACGCCACGGTGTTCGACACGGCGGCGATGACCCCGATCGAAATCGTCGACAACGCCACCCCGACCAAAGCCAACGTCAAGGCATTCCTGGGCAAGACCAAGGCCATCACCGGCGGCTACCCCGCCGGCTCACTGCTTTATGTGGTCTACAACTACAACAACGGTTCGGCCGGTGGTGTGTCGCAGTTGCTGGGCAAGACCCCGAAGCTGAGCGAACAGTCGATTCCCGCCAAGGCCATTCCTGAAGCCACTGTGCCCTTCGTCGGCCCGGCCAAGGACCAGTTCACGCCCGGCGGCACGCTGCGCAACACCCATTGCGGCACGACTGCCACCGGTGTCACCTCGACCGCCATCAAGGTGGCCTGCAATTCGCACACCACGCAAACCGCCGACCTGGCGCTGAGCGACGTGCGTGCGGAAGAGCTGTACGCCATGTACGCGGCTGCGACTTACAAGGTCTCGACCCTGACCCAGGTGCCGCTGTTCCTCCAGTCGTTCGGCGTGGCCGTCAGCCAGCCGCTGTACATCGCGCTGCAGAAGAAGAACGGTCTGGCCGAGAGCTGCTACACCACCGGCATCGACACCGCTGCCTGCCAGCCCAGCATCTCACGCGCCGACTATGCCAGCCTGGTGGCCAAGAACGGCAAGATCGCCACGATCGCCGACCTGACCGGTGACAGCACCCTGACCGGCACGCTGAAGCTGGCCCGTCGCGACGACCTGTCTGGCACGCAAGCCGCGTCCAACATCTTCTTCGTCAACGGCCAGTGCGGCGGCAACGCTGAAGTGGCGGTGCCCAAGTCGATCGACTCCCTGGTGGCCAAGGCCGGTGGCTTGCTCGGCGGCCTGGCAATTCGCACTGATGTCACCGACGATGTGACCGGCACGCTGGACGTGCAGTCCCATGCGAGCAGCAGCGCTGCCAGAACGGCAATTGCTTCAACAACCGACTACGCCATCGGCGTGGCAGGTACCGGCAGCGGCGGCAAGCAAAGCACCTATGGCCGTTTTGTCAAGATCGACGGCGTCAGCCCGAACTTTGATGGCACCAACTACATGACGGCTGCGGCCACGCGTGCGCAGATCGCCAACGGCGCCTACCCGTTTGCCTATGTCATGCAAGGCATGTACGTGACGGCCACCATGGCCAAGAACGCCGCCAAGAAGGCCACGGTGCTGGCGGTGCTCAACGGCTTCAAGTCATCGGCGCTGACCGATCTGGCCGGCATCGCTTACCTCGACTCGGACGCCTCCGATGCCGCGGCTGCCAAGCAGAGCAAGTACAGCCGCGCTGGCGGCAGCAGCTGCTCGCCGATCGTCAAGCTGTGATACGACTCCGGGCCGTCTGGCCCGGGTTCTGCGCGGCATGACCTCAACGGCCCCTCTCGAGGGGCCGTTGTCTTGTCCGGATGGCCTGCGTGTGCACGTTGCACGCCTGGCTTGGCCCGATACCCCTCAGGCAAGGTGGTCCGACAAACAACCATAAAACGCGGTTTACGAGTAATTCACAGTCCCGTCATCGCCGCCATCGATGATCCTCCCATGACGACGCTTGCCGTGACCGCGCATTCCCATCCCGGACGTTCCGCGATCCTCGCCCTGGTGCTGTTGGCCGGCCTGGCGGCACCGGCGCTGTCGGCGACGGAGGCCGCGCCAGCGTCGGTGGACGCCACGCTTCCGCGCTTCGATGTCTTCCAGTACGTGGTCAGCGGCAACAGCGTGCTCGCCGCCCTGGCGATCGAGTTGGCCGTCTCGCCGCACATGGGCGAGCGCAAGACGCTGCGCGATGTGGAAGCCGCCCGCGCCGCGCTGGAGAAGGCCTACCAGGATGCGGGCTACCTCACGGTGGCGGTGAGCATCCCGGAGCAGTCGGTCGACACCGGCGAGGTGGCGCTGCAGGTGGTGGAGGGGGTGATCGACCGCCTGCGCGTCAAGGGTGCCAGCTTCACGCTGCCCAGCGCGATCAAGGCCGCGGTGCCTGAGCTGGCCGAGGGTGCTGTGCCCAACTTCACGGCGCTGCAGGCCCAGATGGCCGCCCTCAACCGCGGCGCCGATGCGCGGGTGACGCCGGTCCTGAAGGCCGGCGCCTTGCCCGGCACGGTCGAGGTGCAGCTCGATGTCGATGACCAGTTGCCGCTGCATGGCAGTGTCGAGCTCAGCAACCGCCAGACGCCCAACACCACCGCGACGCGGCTGTCGGCGTCGCTGCGCTATGACAACCTGTGGCAGCGCCGCCACAGCCTGTCGTTGACCTTGCAGGCAGCGCCGCAACGGCTGACCGATGCACGGGTGGCCACGCTCAGCTATGTGCTGCCGATGGGCCAGGGCGGCGACGTGTTGTCGCTCTATGCGGTGCATTCGCGCAGCCAGTTCGCCAGCCTGGCGAATGCGCCGGGCCTGGGGCTGCTGGGCAACTCCGACACGCTGGGCCTGCGCTGGAGCAAGGCCTTTGGCGCTGGCAGCGACACGCCGCAAAGCGTGGCGGCCGGGCTGGACTACAAGAACATCCGCCAGACCGTGACCGTGCGTGACGGCGGCAGCAGTGAATCACCGATCGCCTATGTGCCACTGGTGGCCAGCTACAACGCCAGCCTGGTCGACGGCGACCGCCTGAGCGCGGTGGACGTGACGCTGACCTCCGGCATCCGGGGCCTGCTGGGCAACGCGGATGACCGCTTCGCCGCCAAGCGCATCGGGGCGTCGGCCAGCTTCCTGTCGATGCGCGCCGGCCTGGCCCACACCGAGCCGCTGGGCCGATGGGCGGTGTACGGCAAGCTGGACCTGCAACACGGCACCGGCCCACTGGTGCCCACCGAGCAGATGGTGGCCGGTGGCGCCGACAGCGTGCGCGGCTACCTGGAAGGCGAGCGCGCCGGTGACGGCGGCCTGCGCGGCACGCTGGAGCTGCGCAGCCCGCGCGTTGCGCTGGGTGGTGCCAACAGCGCGTGGCGCATCGGTGGCGTGCTGTTCGCCGATGCGGCCCGGCTGCGCACCTTGCAGGCGGTGGCACCGCAGCCAGGCTTCCATGCCTTGCGCGGCGCCGGGTTGGGCCTGCGCCTGAGCGCGCCGGCCGGCCTGGGTGTGGAGGCCGACCTGGCCCGCGCCCTGGTGGCTGGCGACACCACGCGCCAGGGCGCCCTGCGTCTGCATGCGCGTGCCATCTGGGCCTACTGACCCCATGCGCCAGCGCCGCCGTTTCCCCCGGTCGCCCTGGGCAGGCAGCCAGGCGCCAGCGCTGAGCCGTCTGGCCTTGCTGATTGGCGCCGGCTTGCTGGCGGCCGCGGGCGCTGAACGGGCGCAGGCGCAGGCGCAAGCTGCCACGCGCATCCCGGCGCATGCGCTGCCCGGCGTGCCCAGCCAGCGCAACGGCACGCCGGTGACCTACACCCCGGCCGTGAAAGACCCGGTCACCGGCCGCACCACGGCCACGCTGACCCAGACCGATGCCACCAACATCGTCGACTGGAAGACCTTCGACATCGGCCGCTCGGCCCAGCTCAACATCGTGCAGCCGTCGGCCAACGCGGTCTTGCTCAACCAGGTGTCGGGCGGCGCCTTCGAGAACAAGACCGTGATCGAGGGCGTGCTCAACGCCAACGGCCGGGTCTACCTCTACAACCCGAACGGCATCGTCTTCGGCAAGACCGGCACCGTCAACGTCAACACCTTGATCGCCAGCAGCCTGAAGTTCGATGAAGCCCGGGTGTTGGGCGGCCTGCTGCGCAAGGGCACGGCGCCGGTGCTGGGGGCCGATCCGGCATTGGGCACGGCGCCTGGTGCGGTGCTGGTCGAGGGCGATGCCACCGGCGGTGCAGTGATCGGCGCGGCCCCGGGCGGCCTGGTGCTGCTGGCAGCGCCGCAGGTGCGCAATGCCGGCACGCTGCAGGCCCCCGACGGCCAGGTACTGCTGGCCGCCGGCAACAAGGTCTACCTGGCCGCGCCGCGCACGTCCGAGACCGGCACCAGCCTGCGCGGCCTGCTGGTGGAGGTGCGCAACGACCAGGCCGTCGGGCTGCTGGCCGACGCCCAGCAGGCGGGCGCCGGCACGGCCGAGAACGCCTTGTCCGGCCGCATCGACGTGGGCCACGGCAACGCCACCATGATCGGTTACGCGGTCAACCAGAACGGCCGCATCTCGGCCAGCACCTCGGTCAACCTCAACGGCTCGGTCCATCTGCTGGCGCGCGACCAGGCCGTGGTCGAGGGCGACCAACTGCGCGCCACCCGCGCCGGTGCGCTGGTGCTGGGCCCGGGCAGCATCACCGGGGTTGGCGCCGACGTGGGCGACCCTGCCAAGGTGACGGGGACCAACGGCTTCAACCGATCGCTGGTGCGGCTCAACGGCGAGTCCATCCAACTGCAACCCGGGGCCCAGATCGTGGCGCCCGGCGGCAATGTGCTGATGCTGGCTGAGCACCTCTACGCCGAGGCGCCGGGCACCAACCCGCCCGACCCGCGCAGCGACAGCGCGCGGGTCGACTTCGGCGCGGGCTCGGTCGTGGATGTGTCCGGCAGCCGTGGCACCACGCTGGCGATGGACAACAACATCGTGACCGTCGACCTGCGTGGCACCGAGTTGGCCGACAACCTGGCACTGCGCGATTCGCCGCTGTATGCGTCCCAGGTCCGGATCGACGCGCGCAAGGGCACGGCCATCGCCGACGTGTCGGGCTGGCTCCAGCAGCGCCAGTTCGGCCTGGGCGAGGTCAATGCCAACGGCGGCACGGTGAGCGTGGTGGCCGGTGCGGCCATCCTGCAACGCCCCGGCAGCCAGATCCTTGTGGACGGTGGCTGGGTGGACGTCGCCAGCGGCCAGGTCAACACCAGCCAGCTGCGGCTGGGCAACAACCTGATCGACATCGGGGCCGCCAAGGCCGGGGTCGCCTATGACGCCGTCGTCAACCTGCCCGACAGCGCGGCACCGGTCGAGGCCGGCTACCGGCAGGGCGCCAGCGCTGGCACGGTGCTGTTCGCAGCGCCGGTCATCGCGCAGCAAGGCACGCTCAGCGGACAGGTGCAACGCGGTGTGCACCAGCGCGACCCGGCTGCCGCTGGCTACCCGCTGGCCGCGCGGCTGGAGATCGGCACGCTGACCGATGCGGCGTTGCTCAGCACCGTGCCGGTGGTCAAGATCTCGGCCGACGATGCACGCACCGGCAACTTCGGCCTGGGCTGGTTCGGCCGGCCGGCCGACGCCGGGCTGGCCTGGTTCGGTCGGCCACAGGGCTATGCCAGCCAGTTCCGCTTCCAGGGTGCATTGACGCTGGAGGCTGCGCAGCCCGGCGCGGCGCTGCCGGTGCCAGCTGCGCTGCCAGCACCCGGTGCGCCGTTTGACCCCGGCTCAGCCGACCAGCAGCGGCAGGCTGGACGGCTGGCGCTGGACCTGCCGGCACTGGGCCGTGCCGGCTTCACCACGGTCTCGGCCCAGACCGGCGGCAACATCACCATCACGCAGCCCCTGGTGCTGGCCCCCGGCAGCGTGCTGCAGCTGGACGCCGCTTCGCCACGGCTCATCCCCAACGAGGGCGAATCGCAGCCGCCCGACGGTGGCAAGCTGACGGTGAATGCCTCGGTGACCATGCCGGGTGGCCGCTTCAGCGCCAAGGCCGTCAGCATCGACGTGGCCGATGGCGTGCGCTTCGACCTGGCCGGCCTCTGGACCAACGACCGCGCCCTGGCACAGCCCGCGCGCGATGCCGTCGGCCACCTGGTCGACCCCATCGCCAAGTCCGGCGGCTCGGTGGCGCTGACCGCTGCATCGGTGCAGCTGGGCGCCCATGTGGGCATGGATGTGTCTGCCGGCGCCTGGATGAACAGCGCAGGCAGCGTCGACAAGGGCAAGGCGGGCACGGTCTCGATGGCGGTCACGCCGCTGGACGCCACGGCCAAGAGCATGGACCTGTCCACCCTGGGCTGGGACAGCGGCCTGCAGCTGGCCGGGCTGGGGTTTGGCAGCAACGGGGCGAAAGACGGTCTGCTCACCTTGGTCGGGCGCCATGTGGTGATCGGCGACGTGCCGGCCGACAAGCGGACCGTTGGCGATGTGGTCTTGGCGCCGACGCTCTTTCAGCAGGGCGGCTTCACCAGCTATGACATCGGTGCCAACCGGGACCTGACCGTGGTGGCGGGTGCGCGGGTGCAACCCCTGGCGTCGCAATGGGTGCTGGACAACGCCGCCGAGCGTTTGCCCAGCGGCCGGATGGGTGATGTGGCCTCATCCAAGCTGGCGCCGCTCAGCGGGCCGGGGCTGGTGCGCCAGGCGACCAATCTGACCCTGCGTGCTGGCGTCAGCCCGGCGGCCTACGGCAGCGCGGCCACCGGCGGCTTGCGTGTCCTGGATGGGTCCAGCGTGGTCCTCGACCCGGGCGCGGCATTGACGCTGCGCTCGGCAGGCCAGCTGGAGGTGTATGGCAGCCTGAATGTGCCCGCAGGGCGCATGGCACTCGCGCTCACGCCGTTCGCCACGGATGTGGTCACGCGCAGCCTGTGGCTGGGCCCGGCGGCGGTGCTGCGGGCCGATGGCACCCGCGAGCGGCTTTACACCAACGGCCAGGGCATCACCACCGGTGAACTGCTCGGTGGCGGCAGCATCAGCCTGGGCGGCACCACCGACCGGGCCAGCGATGGCAGCAGCCTGCTCAACCCGGCGAACGCCTTCATCGTGGTGCAGCCCGGCGCCACGCTCAGCGTGGGCGGCATCTCGGCCTATGGGCTGACCTTCAAGTCGGGCAGCGGCAGCACCAGCGTCGACCGCCTGTCCAGCGCCGGCGGCAGCATCGACATGCGCTCCGCACTGGGCATGGAGGTCTACGGCAGCCTGCTGGGTGGGTCCGGCGGCGCCGGCGCCAGTGCCGGCAGCCTGACGCTGGCCCTCGAGGCCGATGCGGCTGTGCTCAACGTGGTGAAGTCCGGCAGCGTCGTAGCCAAGAGCGCGGCCACCTATGCAGGCGTGGCTGGCAGTGGCTCGGTGCTGGCCACCAGCCTGGCCGACGGCGGTTTTGGCAGCCTGCACCTGCGCAGCGCCGGTGCCATCGGCTTCTCGTTGGCCAGCGGCGACCAGGCCTTGTCGGCATCCCGGTCCCTGGTGCTGGATGCGCCCACGCTGCTGGCTGACAGTGCGGCCCGCGCGGCGGCCTATGACAGCGTGCTGAAGGCGATGCTGGTCGAGCTGAAGGCCGCCGACAAGCTGGCCGGCATCAAGCGCACGGCCGACGAGCTGGCCGAGGCTGCCGCGCCGGTGGCCCGCACACGCCTGTCCGCTGCAGGGGTCTGGCTGGGCACACCGGGCACGCTGTCGCTGAAGGCGCCTTACGTCCAGCTCGGTGACAGTTCGGCCGAACAGACGGTCTACCCGCTGGTGCAGCAGGAAGACCCGACCGCCACCCGCACCGCGCTGGCGGGCAACGCGGCGCTGACCGTCCATGCCGGCAACATCGACCTCCAGGGGCATGGCGCGCTGCAAGGCTTCGGCACCGCGGCGCTCACCGCCACGCAGAACCTGCGCCTGGTGGGCGTGGCCTGGTCCGATCCGCAGACCGGCGCCTTCGACGGCAGCCAGCGTGGATCGTTCTGGATGAAGGGCGCGCTGGAACTGGCCAGCGCCCAGGTGCTGCCGTCCACCTTGAGCGACTTCACCCTGGCCGTGGGCAGCAGCGCCCAGGCTGGCTCCGGCCTGCTCAGCTTCGCCGCCGTGGGCGGCCTGCCGCAGGAACCCCTGTCAGCCGGTGGCTCGATCACCGCCTGGGCGCCGCGCATCGTGCAGGCCGGGCGGCTGGTGGCACCGTTCGGTCGCATCTCCCTGGGCAACACCGACCCGGCCGTCTCCGACATCCTGACCACCGACCTGCGTTACGCCGCAGGCAGCCTGACCTCGGTGGCCGGGCATGGGCCGGTGCCACTGGGCACCGTGTCCAACGGCAGCGTGCCCACCGCCAGCACCTGGGCCACCCTGCTGTCCGACGGCACCGAGGTGACACTCCGCCAGAACCCGAGCGCCGAAGCGGCGACCCCGCAGCGCGCGTTGCCGGGCAAGTCGATCATCTCGGCGGCCGGCAGCATCTCCACCGATGCGGATGCGGTGCTCGACCTGTCGGGCGGCGGCAGCCTGTTCGCCTATGGCTTCACGCCCGGCAAGGGTGGGTCGAAGGACGTGTTGTCGAACAACACCCTGGGCACCAGTGCGGCCGCCAAGACGGCGGTGTTCGCGATCCTGCCCGGCTATGCGGGCCAGCTGGCGCCGCTGGACGGCACCTACGGCATCGACGGCGGCCTGGGCACCGGTGACGCGGTGTGGTTGTCCGGCATGGGCGATCTGAAGCCCGGCCTGTACACCCTGCTGCCGGCGCACTACGCGCTGCTGCCCGGTGCCTACAGCGTCACAGCGGCGCCCGGCAACCGCGACATGGCGGCTGCCGCCAACCGCGTGCGCAGCGACGGCGCGTGGCTGATGGCAGGCCAGGTCGCGAACACCACCGATGGATCGGTGTCGGCACGCAGCCAGGGCTTCGTGGTCGCGCCGCAGTCGGTGGTGCGGCGCCAATCGGAGTTCACGCTGTACGACGCCGGCAGCTACTTCAGCAGGAAGGCAGCGGCCGCCGGCCTGTCCCCGCCCGAGTTGCCGGCGGATGCGGGCCATGTGGTGTTTGCCAGCCGGGACGAGACCAACAACGCATTGCGCCTGCAGGGCCAGGTCCGCCTGGGCGCTGGCCCCGGCGGGCTGGCGGGCACGGCCGACGTGGCGGCGCCGAAGATGGAGATCGCGTCGGGTGGCGGCACGGGCGCCGACGGTGTGGTGCGCCTGTCGACCGGGCAGTTGGCGGCCTGGCAGGCCCGCCGGCTGACCCTGGGCGCCGTGCACCAGACCGTGGATGGCCAGGACCGGCTGGCGGTGCCCACCGCAGACCTGACGCTGGTCAATGACCAGGACCACCCGCTGGTGGCGCCCGACGTGCTGCTGGCGGCCAACCGCACCTTGCGGCTGGCGCCGCAGGCCGCGGTGGTGGCCGAGGGCGGCAACGCCGGGCAGGCCGGCGCCCTGGTCTTGCCGGCGTCCGGCGCCGTGTTGCGGGTGAGCACCGGCGCGGCCACCGACCTGCAGCGCCCCCCTTCGGCGACCGGCGGCGACGGTGCCCTGGACATCGGCGTGGGGGCCTTGGTCGCGGGGTCTGGCGCGGTGCAGATCGACGCCCTGGGCAGTGTTGCCCAGGCGGGGACGATCCGGGTCGGTGCGGGTGGTGCATTCACCGCTGCAGCGCCCCGCATCACGGTGGGCGATGCGATCCCGCTGGCCGTGGCGTCCACCACCCTGGCGTTGGACGCCAGGAGCCTGGCGGGTCTGGCCAACGCGGAAACACTGCGCCTGGACAGCCGCCAGGCGCCGCTGGTGGTGCACGGCCAGGCCCAGGTCGGCGGCGAGGCCACACAGCACCTGACCCTGCGCGGCAGCGGCATCGCAGCCGGTGGCCCCAGCGCCCAGGCCATCTTCCAGGGCGCTCAGCTCCTGCTGCAGGGGGCCACGGCGGGCTCGGACGTGCCAGCGGCAGCGCCGCCTGGCGGGTCGCTCACGCTGCAGGGCGACACCCTGGCACTGGGCACAGGCCGGGTGGCCTTGCAGGGCTTTGCCCAGACCACGCTGCGCGCGTCCAGCACCGTGCGGGCCACCGGACAGGACGGCGTGCTGTCCACCGAGGGCGACCTGCTGCTGGACAGCCCGCGCATCACCACCGCACCGGGCGCCATCGGCTTGTTCCAGGCGGCAGGCGAGATGCGCCTGACCAGTGCTGCCGGCGGCAGCGGTGCCGCCGCCAGGCCCGATCTCGGCGGCGGCGGTCAACTCGGCTTCGAGGCGGCGTCCATCGACGTGCAGACCCGCATCGAGGCGCCCTCCGGCCGCATCACCTTGGCGGCGACGCAGCAGCTGGCGCTGCAAACGGGCGTGGTGACAGCCGCCGGCGCCGTGCTGCAGGCGAACGGCGTCACCGTCTACGGACCCGGTGGCACGGTGGCCTTGCAGGCGCCGCAGATCACCTTGGGCGCCCAGGCCACGGTCGATGTGTCGGCCACTGGCGCCGATGCGGGCCGACTGCTGATTGCCGCCAGCAACGCGGCCGGGACTGGCGGGGTGCAGTTCGGCGCCACGCTGCTGGGCGCGGCCACCGCCGCCAACGGGCTGGGTGCGCCTGTGCAGGGGCAGTTCACGCTGGACGCCGACAACGCCGGCCTGCCCGGCGCGTTTGGCGCGCTGAACCAGCGCCTGAACCAGACGGGCTTCACGGGCGCCCGGGACTTCCGCTTCCGCCATGGCGACGCCGTGCTGGACGGCCAGGACCGTGTCGTGGCACACGACTTTGCGCTCGTCACCGACCGCGGCAGCATCACCCTGGCCGGCGACAGCGTGGTCGACGCCTCGGGTGCCAAGGGCGGCAGCATCCGGCTGCTGGCGGGGCAGGCGGCGGGCGTGGCCGGCTCGGGGCAGGTGACGCTGCGCGACAGTGCGCTGCTCCGCGTGGACGCACTGGCCGCCGCCGATGCGGGTGCGGGCGCCACAGGCCGGGGTGGCCAGGTGTTCATCGGCACCAGCGCGGCAGCGGGCATGGCGCCTTCGGGTCCGGACCAGGGTGCCGGCCTGTTCGGCTTGAATCTGGCAGGCGGACGCATCGATGCCGCCGGCGCACTGCGCGCCGACGGTGCACCGCGCCGCGACGGCAGCGTCACGCTGCGCGCACCGCGCCTGGCCGACGGCAGTGACGTGGCCGTCTCGGTGCTGGCGACCACCATCGCACCGGGCGTGACCACGGTGATCGAGGGCGTGCAGGTCTACCAGGCGCGCACCGTCAGTGAGCAGCCAGACAGCGCGAACAACCTGGATGCCACCCAGGGCGGCATGCTCTACCGCGACGCGCAGGCCTTCGGCCAGCAGCAGGCCGCCATCGCGGCCCGGCTGCAGCGCAGCGATGTGGCGGTGCGCCCGGGCATCGAGATCCGCTCCGACCAGGATCTGACGGTGTCGGTCCATGAGTTTGCGGACCAGGCGGCCGACCGGGGCTGGAATCTCAACGCCTGGCGCTTTGCCGGCCAACCGATCAACCTCACCCTGCGCGCGGCCGGCAACCTGACGGTGGCGGGCTCGATCAGCGATGGTTTTGCCAAGCCGGCCGATGCCCGCCTGGCGATGCCGCTGTGGGCGCTGGCCAGAGGGCCGTCGGCCGACCTGCAGTTGGTGGCCGGGGCCGATCTGCAGGCTGCCCGGACCACCGCCGTGCTGCCCGCGGCCCAATTGGCCGCCGGCAGCGGCAACCTGACCTTGGACTTCGCCGCCCGCACGCCCGTGCCGGCCGACGATGCCCCGATGAAGGAGGCTGGTGGCGTCGTGCTGGTCACGCCCAACGGCCAGGCACCGGTGACGTCCAGCGACGCACCAGTGGCCCTGGTGCGCACCGGCACCGGCCGGATCGATGCGGTGGCGGGCCACGATTTGACGCTGGCCATGGCCAAGGTGTATGTCAGCGCGGCGCAGGACGAGACGCTGGACCAGCCCCTGGTCTTCGACAAGCGCAACAGCGACTACACCTTCAGCCAGACCCTGTTTGGCGCGGCGCTCTACACCGCCGGGACGCCGCTGCTGCCGGCTGGCGCCGGTGTGCTGCCCCAGAACGCGCTGAACACCCACTACGGTGCACCGGCGCGCACGCTGGCGCCGGCCACCTTCGCCGACCAAGGCGGCCCGATCACCGTGACGGCAGGCCGGAACATCGCCGGCCCGCAGAACAACAGCGCCAACTGGTACCAGCGCAATTGGGACGGCACGGAAGCCTACAGCGATGACGACATCAGCCTCCCGGCGGTGCCGGGCAGCATCGCACCACTGCCGCGCGTGGTGCCGCAGCTGGTCAACAACTGGCTGTTCCGCCAGGGCCGCAGCACCACGGCGGCCGATGGCAGCGTCGCCTTCGAGATGCTGGCCGACCAGAAGACCACGCTGAACACCGCCTGGTGGGTGCGCCCGGACTTCTTCGACCAGGGCATCGCGACCCTGGCCGGCGGTGATCTGACCATCACGGCCGGCCGCAGCATCCGCAACCTGTCGGCCAGCGTTGCGTCCACCGGCCAGGTGGCGGTGGCAGGCACGGCGGCCACAGAACACGGTGGTGGCGACCTGCGTGTGCAGGCCGGTGGCGACATCGCCGGTGGCGTGTTCTATGCCCAGAAGGGCGATCTGCTGGTGCGTGCGGAGGGTGCCCTGACCGCTGGCGCGTGGACCGCCACCGGAGCCTCCGGCGCTGCCGCCGGCCTGGCACCGGTGCTGGCCCTGGGCGATGCCCGCGCCACTGTCCTGGCCGGACGAGGCCTGGCCCTGGCCACGGCCTTCAACCCGACCATGACCGAGCAGAGTGTCAACAACCTGCCGGGCATGCTGGACCCGCTGTATGCGCCCAATGGCAACTGGGACCCCAGCTATGCGCCCAAGGCAGCCTTCCGCACGACCTTCGCGCAGTTCAGCAACTTCAGCACCTACACCCCTGGCACGTCGGTGCAGCTGACGTCCCTGGGCGGCGATGTGCAGCTGTCGGCAGACGCCAGCGCCCTGGCCGACGCGGGCCGCAACGAGATCCCCAACCGGTTCCAGAGCCTGTCCAGCGCCGGTGGCTTTGCCAACCTCTACACGCTGCTGCCGCCCACCTTGCAGGCTGCGGCACTGGGTGGTGATGTCATCCTGGCGAACGGCATCACCCTGAGCCCGGCGGCAGCGGGCCAACTGGCGCTGACGGCGGCCGGCTCGGTGCGGCTGCAGAACGGCAGCGGCGGCCCGCTGCGCATGCTCGACAACGACCCTGCGGCCATGTCGACCGCAGCCGCGCCCCGTGTGCTGGCCAAGGCCGACCTGGAGATCCTCGCCGGCACGTCGACGGCGCTGGAAGCCCACGCTGCGCCCGGCCTGCACAGCGCGGATGCCATGCCGGCCAGGTTGACGGCCGTCACGGGTGACGTGTTGGGCGACCCCGGCGCGGCCGTCTCGCTGGCCCTGCCCAAGGCGGCCCTGGTCAGCGCCGGACGCGACATCGTCGACCTCGGCCTGCGCATCCAGCACCTGGCCAACACTGACCAGACCGTGCTGCTGGCTGGCCGCGATGTGATCGACAGCACGCAGTCCACCGGCCTGGGCGGCTTCCCGAGCACGGTCGCCCATGTGGTGGGGGGCCCAGGCCAGCTGCTGCTGAGCGCCGGCCGCCACGTGGACCTCGGCAATGGCAATGGCGTGGTGACGCGCGGCAACCTCGACAACGTCTACCTGCCCGACGGCGGCGCGGCGATCCGCGTGGTCGCGGGCGGTCAAGCCCCGGACTACGCTGGCTTCGTGGCTTTCGCCAAGGGCTATGGCTCGGCCGCCGACCTGGGCACCCCAGCCGACGTGGCGGCCCTGGCTGCCTACGTGCGGGCGCAGGCTGCGCCGGACGCGCTGTCGGCCGACAAGCCGCCCGCCGAGCAGGTCTGGGCCGCGTTCAGGGCGCTGCCCGCTGCGGCGCAGTCGCAGTACCTGGCCGACCATCCCGACATCGCCGCACGCACCGGCCAGCGGGCCGAGGCCTTGGCCACCGCGCTGGCCAGCCGGGACACGGGCCAGCTCGACGCGCGCTTCTTCGCCCTGCTGGTCGAGACGGGCAAGCTGGGCCAGAAGACGGCGGACGGCCAAGTCATCGACAGCAGCCTGCGGTCCTTCGACACCCTCATCAGCAGCCTGTTCCCGCAGGCCGCGGCCTCCGGCGGCGGCGACATCTCGAACTTCGGCAGCCAGTTCAAGACCGAGCAAGGGGGCGCCATCGCCCTGTATGCGCCGGCCGGATCGGTGTTCGCCGGGCTGACGGCAGGCAACAGCCAGAAACCCTCGGAATCCGACACCGGCATCTTCACGGTGCGCGGCGGTGCCATCCAGGGCCTGGTGCGCGAGGACTTCCTGGTCAACAAGGGCCGGGTCTTCACCCTGGGCGGGGGCGACATCACCCTGGTGTCGCAGCAGGCCGACATCGATGCCGGCAAGGGGGCCAAGACGGCCGCCTCGGCACCGCCACCGCTGATCACCGTGGACAAGGACGGCCGGGTGACGGTCGATGTGGCCAGTTCGATCAGCGGCTCGGGCATTGCCACGCTCAAGACCCGTGCCGATGCGGCGCCGGGCGATGTGTTCGCGATCGCACCGCGCGGGGTGTTCGATGCTGGCGACGCTGGCGTGCGCTCCAGCGGCTCGGTCCTGGTGGTGGCGCCCATCGTGCTGAACGCCGCCAACATTTCGGCAGGCGGCGCGATCGCGGGCGCCCAGGTGGCGGTGGCTGCACCGTCCATGGGCGCCATCGCCGCCCCGGCCAATGCCGGCACGAAGTCCGATGACGCCGCCAAGGCGGCTGCCAACCCGTCGGCGGCTGCCACGGCGCTGACCCTCACCGTCGAGGCCCTCGGATTCGGCGACGCCGCGTCCGACCCGGGCGCCGACGATGACGAACAAAAGAAGAAAAGGAAGCAGCGATGACCCACTCCAACGGCCTGAGCCTCATGACCAAGCACACATCCTGGCGCCGCCTGTTCGGCACCTTGCTGACACTGGCGTTGTTGCACAGCGCACCACCCGCATCCGCTGCCGAGGGCGCCGCCAAGAAAAACCTCGTCATCGACACCACCGCAACGGGGGTCGCCATCCAGGAGGAGCTGGCCCAGGTGCCGGTGCTGGTCCGGCTGCACAGCGGCAACTTCAAGTTTGCAGAGGCCAAGCCGGATGGTTCGGATCTGCAGTTCTTCGCCGCCGATGGCAAGACGCTGCTGCCGGCCCAGATCGAGAACTTCGACGCCGCCAGTGAACTGGCCAACGTGTGGGTGCTGCTGCCCAAGGTGGCCGCCAACGCCAAGACGGCGCTGGTGATGACCTGGGGCAAGGACAAGCCCGCCGCTGCGGCCAATGTCCAGGCGGTGCACGACCCTGCCGCGGTGTTCAACTTCCACTTCGCCCAGGCCGATGGGGTCAAGGACAGCACGGCCAACGCCAACTCGGCCAGCCGCGGCACGGTCAAGGCCGTGGCCGCCGGACCGATTGGCCCCGCCGCGGCTTTCGACGGCGGTGCAGGGGTGTCGCTGGCAGCGTCACCCTCGCTGAAGCTGCCGGCTGCCAGTGGCTTCACCTTCAGTGCCTGGGTCAAGCCGGCCGACAGTGCGGGCGCTGCCGTCGGCCTGCTGGCATTGCCGGCGACCGGCACGGGCCTGCGCATCGGCGTGGCCGCCGGCATCCTGGAGGTGGCCCTGGGCAACAACACAGTCCGCGCCACCCAGGCGCTCAAGCCGGCGGTCTGGCAGCACGTGGCGGTGGTGGCCAATGCGGGCAAGGTCACGGTCTACCTCGACGGGGTCGTGGCCGGGGCCGGCAACCTGGCGCTCTCCGACCTCAGCGGCGACGCACAACTCGGCCGTGGCTTTCGTGGCGAGTTGGACGAGGTGACGTTGCTGGCGGCCGGCCGCTCGGCTGCGCATGTCAGCCTCCAGGCACAGGGCCAGGCCGCCGATTCGCCGCTGGTGACACCCGACGAGGAGGCTGACAGCGCAGCCGAGGTCTCGTACTTCGCCATCCTGATCGGTTCGGTGACGCTCGACGGCTGGATCGTGATCGCCCTGCTGGCCGTGATGGCGGTCGTCAGCGTCTATGTCATGGTCAGCAAGGCGGCGATGCTGCGCACCGCAGGCCGTGCCAACGCGGTGTTCCTGGCGACCTTCAAGGCCAAGAGCTTTGCATTGCTGACGCCAGGCCATGCCGACATCGCGGCGGTCCAGCAGGATCCGCAAAGCGAGCGTTCATCGGTGTACCGGCTGTACGCCATCGGCTTGTCGGAGGTGGCGCAGCGCTTCGACGTGCTGGACCAGGCCGGCCGGCCGCGGCGCCTGGGCCATGCCGGGCTGCAGGCGATCCGGGCCTCGCTGGACGCCGCCATGATGCGCGAGAACCAGCGCTTCAACAGCGGCATCGTGCTGCTGACCATCGCCATCTCCGGTGGACCGTTCCTGGGCCTGCTGGGCACCGTGGTGGGCGTGATGATCACCTTCGCGGCGATCGCCGCCGCGGGCGAGGTCAATGTCAACTCGATCGCGCCGGGCATCGCCGCCGCGCTGGTGGCCACGGTGGCCGGGCTGGCTGTCGCCATCCCCGCACTGTTTGGCTACAACTGGCTGGCCAGCCAGATCAAGAACCTGTCTGGCAACACCCAGGTCTTCGTCGACGAGTTCGTGACCAAGTCGGCCGAGATGTACACCGACTGACGGCGGGCTGAGCCATGCACGTTCAAGACGACAACGCCCCGTTCGACGACATCAACGTCACGCCCATGCTGGACCTGGCGTATGTGTTGCTGGTGATCTTCATCATCATGACCACGGCCTCGGTGCAGGGCGTGCGGGTCAGCGAGCCGCGCGCCAAGATGGGGGCGGCGCTGGCCAAGTCGCATCTCAAGGCGATCACGGTGTCCGAGGCCGGTGATGTGTACCTGGATGCCTACCCGGTCACCATGGAGCAACTGGAGACACGCCTGCAGCAGCTCAAGGCGGTCTATCCGTCGCAGCCCATCGTCATCAAGGGCGACGCCCGGGCCCAGTACCTGAAGGTGATGCAGGTGCTCGAGATCCTGAAGCGGGTGGACATCACCGACATCGGTCTGGTCACGCGGCGGATGGTCTGAGATGAAACAGCCCCCTGACTCGCTGCGCTCGTTCCCCCCCGAGGGGGAAGTCGGTTCCTTCGGAACGGCCGTGCGGAACTGACATGCAAGTCCAGGACGAAGCCAAGCCGTACGACACCATCAATGTCACCCCGATGCTGGATCTGGCCTATGTGCTGCTGGTGATCTTCATCCTGATGACCACCGCATCGGTGCAGGGACTGAAGATCGACCTGCCCAAGCCCAGCAACCAGCCGGCGACCGAGAAGAAGGAAGTGCGGATCATCCAGATCCAGCCGGACGGGCGCCTGCTGCTGAACGGCGCCGCGGTGGAGATGGCCGAGCTGGAGCAGCGGCTGCAGCAGGCCAGGGCCCGCGACCCGGCGATGCCAATCGTGATCAAGGGCGATCCACAGGCCTATTACGCGATGGTCGTCGAGCTGATCGACCTGGCTGCACGGCTGAACATCACCAACGTCGGTCTGGTGACCGCACGGATCGGAACCTGAATGAACCGGCGCTGGTTCTTCACGCTCGCGGCGCTCGGGATGCTGGCCGTGCTGGTGGCGGGGATCCACCTGGTGATGGGCATGGGCATGGGCAAGGCTGGCACCGAGAAGAAGGCCCCGAAGATCACCCTGGTCACCCCGGCAGCACCGCCACCGCCACCACCACCACCCAAGTTCGAGAAGAAGCCCGACCCGCCCAAGGAACAGAAAGAGATGAAGCTGGCCCAGCCCGAGCCCAAGCCGGATGCGCCCCCACCGTCTCAGGACTTGAAGATGGAAGGGGCCGCGGGCAGTGGCGCCAGTGCCTTTGGCGCCGGCAAGGTCACCAGCGACGACCTCAGCAAGATCGGTGCAGGCAAGGCCTCTGGCACCGGCACCGGTGGTGGTGGTGGCGAGCGGCCGGCCATGTTCGACCCCTACGCCAACTACATGAACCTCGCCAAGGGCGAGCTCCAGCGCTTCCTGAACAAGAACGCCAACCTGCGCCGCCGCCGCTATGCCTTGGACGTCCACTTGTGGGTCAGTGGCACGGGCGCGGTGACCCGGTTCGAGCTGGTGGGCAGCAGTGGCGATGCGGACACCGATGAGGCCGTGTCGCAAGCCCTGGCTGCGCTCCCTGCGCTGTCGCAACGCCTGCCCAACAACATGCCGCAGCCGCTGCGTCTGCGCATCACTGCCGGCAGCTGACGCCGCCAACCCCTTTGTCACCCTGGAACGAAACGACCGTGAAACGCCCTACCAAATCGCTGCCCAGCGCGCGAATCGTGGCCTTGCTGCTGACCGGACTGATGGCTGGCCCCATGACGGCCCAGGCCCAGGAGCGCGAGGATCTCGAGAAAATGCGCGCCACGCTGCTGAGCCTGATCAGCACCCTGGTCAAGAACGGCGTGATGTCACGCAGCCAGGCCGACGCCATGATGCGCGATGCGCAACGCGCGGCCGATGTGCAGCTGGTGGCGCCGCCGCCAGCGGAGATCGGGGCCGACGGCAAAAAGATCGTGCGGGTGCCCTATGTGCCCGAAGCCGTTCGCAGCCAGATGCGCGAGCAGATCACTGCCGATGTGCTGGCGAGCACCCGCGGTGCCGCCGGCACGGGCGCGGTGGGTCTGGCCGAAGCTGGCGGCCGTGTGCAGATCTCCGGTGACGTGCGCCTGCGCGCGGAGGCCATCCGTCAAGGGGCCGACAACAGCCCGGCCAGCACCTACAGCGCCGGCCAGCCGGCCCTGACACGGGCGGCTGACCTGTGGGCGGACCCGAACGCCAACACCCAGCAGGGCCTGGAGCGCACCCGGTTGCGTGCGCGCCTGGGCTTCCAGGTGGCGGTCACCGACAAGGTGACGGCGGGTCTCACCCTGTCCACCGGCGGCCTGACCGGGCCCACCTCGACCAACCAGACCATGGCCACGGGCAGCAACCAGAGCCCGGGCTTCTTCAACAAGTATGCGTTGGTGGTGGAGAAAGCCTATGCGGAGCTGAATCCCCTGAAGGGGCTGCGCCTGAGCGGTGGCCGCATTGCCAACCCGTTTATGGGCACCGATCTGGTGTGGGCCGATGACCTGAACTTCGAAGGCTTTGCCGCGGCCTACCAGGCACCGGTCGGCAGCCAGTGGGAAGGCTTTGTCACCGCCGGCTGGTTCCCGTTGTCGTTCCAGGCGCCGGGCCAATCCGGTCGGCGCAGCCTGACCGCGCTGCAAGGCGGCGCCAGCTGGCAGTTCGGCCGGCGGCCGAACCGCCTGAAGCTGGCCATGGCGCTCTACAACTACACCGGCATCGAAGGGGTCAAGGAGACCACGCTCGACAAGACCCTGGTGCCCGACTATGCGGTGCGCTCGGAGTACGGCGCCGGCTACCGGCAACGCGGCAACACCCTGTTCCGCATCAACAGCGACCGGGCCGCCGACCCCCTCACCAACTGGGGCCTGGCATCGGGCTTCCGCGAGTTGGACCTCACCGCCTCGCTGGACCTGGCCTTGTTCGACCCGATCCATGTGGTCGTCAGCGGCGACATCGTGCGCAACCTGGCGTTCAGCAGCGCCGAAGTCAAGCGCCGGACGGGCTTGACGGTGTCCGACGGCAGTGGTGTGGGCTACCTGGCCAAGGTGCAGTTGGGCATGCCGGTGATGCGCCAGACAGGCGACTGGAACCTGTCGCTGGCCTACCGCCGCCTCGGCAGCGACGCGGTGCTGGATGCCTTCACCAATTCGGACTTCGGACGCGGTGGCACGAACAACAAGGGCTTCACGCTGGGCGGCAACTGGACCTTCGCCAAGAACACCTGGCTGTCGGCGCGCTGGATGTCGTCGAACCTGGTCGAGTCCATGGTGCCGTTGCAGAGCGGTGTGGGACCACGCACGACGTTCAGCGCAGACACGTTGCAGCTCGAACTCAACACGCGCTTCTGATGCAGGGTGGCTGACATGCGCAACGCGACATGGGGATGGGCGGTGCTGGCGCTGGTGGCGCCTTTGCTGTTGTTGACGCCGGCCGTGGCGGCCGACAAGGACGGCAAGGAGCAGCTGCGGGCGCTGCAGCAGCGCCTGCGTGCCGCCGAGGCGGACAAAGGCCGGC
This sequence comes from Aquabacterium sp., assembly GCA_040400895.1. Lineage (GTDB taxonomy): Bacteria > Pseudomonadota > Gammaproteobacteria > Burkholderiales > Burkholderiaceae_C > Pseudaquabacterium. The sequence goes on along the minus strand of JBBAPL010000010.1, from coordinate 22,039 downwards.
TGGCGCAGGAACGGGCGGCGCTGGACGACCAGGTCAAGGAAGCGCAGTCCAAGCTGGTGCAATCCCGGCGGCAGGCTGCCGCGGCGGTCCAGCGACACGGCCAGACCGACAAGGCGCTGCAGGCGGCTGCAGCCGAGAAGGCAGCGCTGGAGGGCCAGTTGGCGACGGCCGAGACCAAGCTGTCGGCGCTGACGGCGAGCCTGTCCGAACGCGATGCACAGGTGCTGCGCGTCAACACGCTCTGGGGCCAGTCAGAGTCGGCGCGCCGTCAGGCCGACGCCACGCTGGCCCAACGCACCTCGGCGCTGGCCGAATGCAGCGACAAGAACGACCGGCTCTACCGCCTTGGCAACATCTTGTTGACCGGCGATGGGGCTGCGCTGCCGGCCTCGCCGATGGGCGGTGAGCCGGTGACCCAGCTGGCGCGCGTGGCTGTCGAGAACAGGCTGGAGGAGATGCGCGATCTGCTGGACGAGCAGCAGTACGGGCCCGTGCGCCTGGCACGACGCGAAGCCGCGCTGCGCCAGGCGGCTGCGGCGGCGGCCACCACAGCGGTGGAGCGTCCATCGGCCAGCGTGGCCCCCGCAGCCGTCGGGCTTGCCGAGCGCCAGCGCCAGGCGCAAACACGGCGTGCCCAGCAATCCGAACTGGACAGCTGGGCGCGCATGCTGCGCAACTTCGCAGAGGGCTTCGAATGGTGACGCGATGCAGCCGGGCCGCCGGGCGTGGGTTCACGCTGCTGGAACTGCTGGTCGTCATGGTCATCATCGGCCTGCTGGCGAGCTATGTCGGGCCGAAGTACTTCGCCCAGATCGGCAAGTCGGAGGCAACCCTGGCCAAGGCGCAGATCGACGGCCTGTCCAAGGCGCTGGACACCTTCCGCCTCGACATGGGGCGCTACCCCAGCAGTGACGAGGGGCTGGCCGCGTTGCTGGACCCTCCCGCGGGTGGTGCCGGCAAATGGAACGGCCCGTACCTGACCAAGAAGGCCGTGCCTGCGGATCCGTGGGGCCGCGCCTACCTCTACCGCATGCCTGGCAGCCGCGGTGCATTCGATCTGCTGTCGCTGGGCCGCGATGGCCAGCCGGGTGGCAGTGGCGACGCCGCTGACATCGCCAACTGACACGCTGCCCGACCCTGACCCATGCGCTTCGACGTCCAGGCCCTGGCAGCCGACAACCGCCTGCACCGCCTGTCGATCGAGGCCAGTGATGCCGCGGCTGCCCGTGCACAGGTGCAGTCCCGCGGACTGCGCCCGGGCACGGTGCGGCCCGCGCCGGCCGTGGCGGGCTGGCGTGACATCAGCGGGGGCAGGCAGCCACGCTTCGAGTTGATGCTGTTCAGCCAGGAGCTGTGTCTGCTGCTGAATGCCGGCCTGGGCATCGTCGAGGCCTTGGAGGGTTTGCTGGAGAAGCAGGCGCAGCCTGCCAGCCGTGACGTGTTGTCCCGGCTGCTGACCAGCCTGCGCGAGGGGCAACGCTTCTCGGCCGCCCTAACGCTGCAAGCTGCCGTGTTCCCGCCGCTGTACGTGGGCATCATCCGCGCCGCGGAAGGCACCAGCGACCTGCCACGTGCGCTCACCCGCTTCGTGCAGTACGAGCAGCGTCTGTCGGCGGTGCGCACCAAGACGGTCAATGCCTTGATCTATCCGGCGATCCTGCTGGGCGTGGGCGCCGCGGTCACGCTGTTCCTGGTGGCCTACGTGGTCCCGCGCTTTGCCGAGGTCTACCAGGACACCGGGCGCAGCCTGCCCTGGCTGTCGCAGCTGATGCTCTCGGCCGGCCAGGCCCTGAGCCGCCACGCACTGCCGGCGGGCCTGGCGGCATTGGCCTGCCTGGTGGCAGTGGCGGTGTCGCTGCGGCACGCCGTGCAGACGCGTGGCGCCACAGCGCTGCTGGGGCTGCTGCCCGGCATGGCGGAGCGCGTGCGGGTGTTCGAACTGTCGCGCTTGCTGCTCACGCTGGGCATGCTCATCGAAGGCGGCATCCCGGTCGCCGCCGCACTGCGCACCATGCAGTCGGTGGCCGCACCCGCGCAGGGCAGGTGGCTGGCGGCGGCGCTGGCCATGATCGAGGCCGGCACGCCGCTGTCGGCCGCGCTGGAAGCGCAAGGTCTGAGCACGCCGATCTCCCTGCGCCTGGTGCGGGTGGGCGAGCGCACCGGCAACCTGGGCGCCATGCTGATGCAGTCCGCGGCCTTCCACGACGAGGAGGTCGGCCGCTGGATCGACCGCTTCACCCGCAGTTTCGAGCCGCTGCTGATGGCCTTCATCGGGCTGCTGGTGGGCGTCATCGTGGTGATGCTGTACCTGCCGATCTTCGACCTCGCCGGTGGCATGTGACATGCAGGCCGAACACATGAACCAGACGCCCCGCGCCACCGGCATGCCCGCTGCCATGCAGCAGGCGCGTCGACAGGCCATGGCATCGGGCCGGCCCTTCTTCACCGAGCTGCAGGCGCTGCTCGACCAGGAGCCCCGCACGCTGCTGGCGCAGGCTGCCAGGCTGTTTGCCATGCCGGTGGTCGAGACCGCCGACATGCTGGCGGCCAGCGGCGCGTTCGACCTGTTGCCCTTGTCCAAGGCCCTGCAGCGCAGCTGCGCCCTGCTGCGGGATGCGGACGGCGCCCTGACCGCGGTGCTGGCCGATCCCTTCGACACCGACCTGCTGACCTGGATGGGGCACCTGGCGGGCGCACCCGTGCGCCAGGGCCTGGCGCTGCCGGCCGACATCCAGGCCTACCTGACGCAGCAGGAAGCCGCCATGCGCACCTTGTCTGCGCAGGCGGACCCGGGCGCGTCGGCCCAGCGCGAGGGCAGGCCAGCCACCGTGCTGACGTTTGCGTCGGTCACCGACGCGGTCAGCCCGGCCATCAAACTGCTGAACTCCACGCTCTACGACGCCTTGCGGGTGGGTGCGTCGGACATCCACCTGGAGTCCACCGCCGGTGGTCTGGCGATCAAGTACCGCATCGACGGCGTGCTCGACCATGCCGGCGCCAGCAGCGGCGTGGAGGGCGCCGAGCATGTGATCTCGCGGCTCAAGGTGCTCGCCGAACTGGACATCTCCGAGCGCCGGGTGCCCCAGGACGGCAGCTTTCGGGTCGAGCTCGGCGACCGCGATGTCGACCTGCGGGTGTCGATCATGCCCAGCATCCACGGCGAAGATGCGGTGATCCGCGTGCTCGACAAACGCGCCATGGTCGCCGCCCATGGGGCCTTGCGCCTGGAGGCGCTCGGCTTCGACGCGGCCGCCCTGGTCTCGCTGCGCAACCTGATCACCGAACCCCACGGCATGCTGCTGGTGACCGGGCCGACCGGCTCGGGCAAGACCACCACCCTGTACGCGGCCTTGACCGAGATCCACGACGGCCGCGACAAGATCATCACCATCGAGGATCCGGTGGAGTACCAGCTCGCCGGCATCCTGCAGATCCCCGTCAACGAGAAGAAGGGGCTGACCTTTGCACGTGGCCTGCGCTCGATCCTGCGCCACGATCCGGACAAGATCATGATCGGTGAGATCCGCGACCGCGAGACCGCCGAGATCGCGGTGCAGTCGGCGCTGACCGGCCACCTGGTGCTGACCACGGTGCATGCCAACAACGTGTTCGATGTGTTCGGGCGCTTTGGCCACATGGGCATCGACCCGTATGCCTTTGTCTCGGCGCTGAACGGCATCTGGGCGCAGCGCCTGATTCGAACCGTCTGCCCGCATTGCGCCGTGCGCACCACGCCACAGGCGCAGGATCTGATGCGCCTGCAACTGGCGCCTGCCGACGTGGCGGACTATGCGCTGCTGCAGGGCCATGGTTGTGGTGATTGCCGCGGCACGGGTTACAAGGGCCGGCGCTCGATCGCCGAGATCCTGACGCTGACGGACGAGCTGCGCGAGTTGATCCTGGAAAAGCGACCCATGCGGCAGATCAAGGAAGCCGCCAGGCGCAACGGCACCCGCACCTTGCGCGAAGCGGCGTTGGACCTGGCCCGCCAGGGCCAGACCTCGTTGGCCGAGGTGCGCCGGGTGACACAACATGCTTAGTCGGCGGCGTGGGCAACTGCTGCTCGGCGTTGGCCGCCATGGTCTGGCCCTGCTGAGGTCTGGCACGGCGCGGGCGGAACCGCTGCTGTTGGGCGTCCAGGCGCTGTCAACCGGCGGCAGCGGCGGCAGCGACATCGGACCTGCGCTGTCGACCCTGCTCGACACGCTGGCGGCCCGCGAGGGCCTGGCCGGGATGGCGGTGCAAGTGGTGCTGGACGGCCACTGGACCCGCCACTGGATCGTCGAGCCGCCGGCCAATGCCCGCAGCCTGGCGGACTGTCGAAGCGCTGCAGCCGTGCGGTTCGACATGTTGTACGACGAGCCGCTGGACGGCTGGCACTGGACCGGCGACTGGCAAGCCACCGCACCAGCGCTGTGCTGTGCCGTGCCCAAGGCCGTGCTGTTGGTGCTGCAACAGGCTTGTGCCGCCCACCGGCTCGTGCTGCATGGCATTGCGCCGCACTTCGCCGTGGTGTGGAACCGCTGGCACACCCTGCTCACCGACCAGGCCTGGCTGGTGTTGTTGCACCAATCGGTGGTCACCTTGGGCCTGGTCGACCGCGGACGGCTGCAGGCGCTGCGGCTTTTCGGGCCGCTGGAGGCCATCGCCGACAGCAGCAGCTGGCTGCGCGCGCTGGTGCACCGGGAAGCGTTGCGCAGCCAGCTGGCGCTGCCCGACAAGCTGCTGCTGTGTGACGACCTGGCGCTGGATTGGCAGGCGGGTGAGTTTGGCGGATGCGCCTGCCTGCGACCCCTGACGCCCGGCGCCGGCATGGTCCGGGCGGCAAGCAGCCAAGCGCATGACCAGGCCACGGCGGGCGCCGTGCAGCTCGCGCTCGCGGGGTTGCCATGACGCGCCGGCTGCACCTCGACCTGGCGCCAGACAGCTGGCACCTGGCCGCACGGCGAACCCCAGCGGGCGTCTGGGCAATGGGCCTGATCGGTGTGGGCTGTCTCGCAGCTGCCGCCACCACCTGGTGGCGTGGCGAGGTCGAGCGCAGTGCGCTGCAGCAGCAGATCGCCGCCACGGCGGCGCACATGGCGGTGGCGCAACGGCGCCGGCTGCCGCCACCCGTGGTGGCGAGCACGCCAGAACGCCGGGCCGCGGTCGATGCCTGGATCGCCGGTCTGAACGTGCCCTGGTCCGACCTGTTCTCGGCTTTGCAGGCCGCTGGCGCGCCGTCGGTCGGCCTGGTCGAGCTGACGGCCGAAGCGCGCAAGCGCAGCGTCCGCTTGGTGGCCGAGGCGCGCGACAGCGCGGCCATGCTGGCCTATGTCGAGCGTTTGCGCACTGGCCCGATGTGGTCGGCGGTGGCGCTGGTCAGCCACCAGCAGACCAACGAACAGGCCACCGAGCCGGTGCTGCGTTTCGAAGTGCAGTTGCAATGGCAAGAAGGCGTGCGATGACCCCGTTGCGCTGGCGATTGCTGCTGTGGCTGCAGCTGGGCTGGGCACGCTGCAATGTGGTGACGGCCTTGGTGCTGGCGCTGCTGCCGATCGGCGCTGCCGCCTGGCTGTTGGCCACGGTGCATGCAGACGCCCGGGCCGAAGCGTTGCAGCGGGTGCTGATGGACCAACGCAGGCAACTGGCGGTGCCACGCCAGGCCACGCCTGCTGTGCCCACCGACGTGTCTGCACTGACGGCGTTCACCGACGTGCTGGGCGAGCCGTCAGGCACCGAACGCTACCTTGGCATCGTGCTGGCGGCCGCACGCCAGCACCAGGTCACTGTCTCCGAGGGTCGGTATCGCATCAGCCTGGATGCGGCCGCGCAGATCGACCGCTACACCATGCGGTTGCCGGTGACCGGCCGCGATATCGACATCCGCCTGTTCTGCGACCAGGTGTTGCGCGCCTTGCCGTTTGCATCGCTGGACGTGGTGGAGCTCAAGCGCAGCACGGTCACGGACAGCGTGCTCAGCGCGACGCTGGACTGGACGCTGCTGTTGCATCCTGGACTGGCCAGCCAGGTGGGCGCCCCGCCATGAAGCGCCGCCATGCCCTGATGGCCGCCGGTTTGGTTGGCGCCGCCGGCCTGGCGGTGTTCGGCGACGGCTCGCCTGCGCCGACCGCCGATCCGGTCGCCCGGCCGGCCGTTGCCCTGGGCTTGCCGAACCCGGTGCGCACCAGCCCGGGCACCAGCGGAGCGACGGCTGCACCAGCGGCCGTGCGCGCGCTGAACCCACGCAACGGGCCGGCTGTCGAACCCATGGACAGGCCGCGGCCACTGTTTCCACCGCTGTCTTGGGAGCCGCCAGCGCCCGCGCCGGTGGCGGCGCAGCCATTGCCTGCCGTGCTGGCACCCCAGGCCACGGCGCCACCGCTGCCCTTTGTCTACATCGGCCGGCGTGCGACCGCGAACCTGCTCGAGATCTACCTCGCCGAAGGGGAGTTGGTGCATGTGGTGCGCCCACCTGCCCTGCTGGGCAGCCTCTACCGCATCGATGCGGCGCACGCCGGTTCCATCGACATCACCTATTTGCCCTTGAACCTGACTCAGCGGCTGCCCACGCCGGCTGCGGCCCCATGAACCAGTTGCTCCCCCCCTCCAACGGTGCCGCTGCACCCGCACGCCGATCGCCGTCACGCCAGCCACTGCTGCAGCTGTCGGCGGCACTGATCTGCCTGATCCTGTCCGGGTGCGCAGGCCAGGCCGCGTTCCGCACGGCCGAAGGGCTGCTGGCGACCGGCCAGACTGCGGACGGCGTGCGCAAGCTGCAGGAGGCTGTCGCCCAGGCGCCGGACAACGTCCAGTACCGCACGCTGTTGCTGTCAACACGGTTGAAGTGGATGGACATGCTGCTCCGACAAGGCCGCCAAGCCTTGCGCGATGCGCGGCCTGACGATGCCAGGCAGGCGTTTGAGCGGGTCTTGGCCATCGATGCGGCCAGTGTCCCGGCCCGAACCGGCCTGGCCCAGGTGCAGCAGCATGAGCGGGCTACCGAACTGGTGCGCCAGGCCAGCGCCGACTGGGCAGACGGCAAGGCTGAATCTGCCAGGGCGCGCTTGACACGGGCGCTGCTGGAAGACCCGGCGCAAGCGCAAGCGCTCACCCTGGGGCGCCAGATGGCCGCCGCCGACGAGGCCGCCCTGGCTGCGGCCAGCGCCAAAGGCCCGTGGGCGGCGAAGGTTTCCATCGATTTCAAGGAGGCGTCAATCAAGCAGGTGTTCGATGTCATCAGCCGTGCGTCGGGCCTGAACATCCTGCTGGACAAGGATGTGCGCTCGGATCAGAAGATTTCACTGGCGCTGCGCGACGTGACCAGCAGTGCGGCCATCCAGTACCTGCTGATGGCCAACCAGCTCGAGCAGCTGGTGATGGACGGCAACACCCTGTTCATCTATCCCAACACCCCGGCCAAGCTCAAGGACTACCAACCGCTGCTGGTCAAGACCTTCGTGCTCAACAACGCCAACGCCAAAGCGGTTGCCGAGTTGATCAAGACCCTGGTCAAGTCGCGCGATGTGGTGGTCGACGAGAAGCTCAACATGGTGATGGTGCGCGACTCCGCCGACGCCATCGCACTGGCCGAGCGCCTGGTTGCCCTGCAAGATGTTGCCGAGCCCGAGGTGATGCTGGAGGTGGACGTGCTGGAGGTCGGCCGTGACCTGTTGACCGAGCTGGGCCTGGCCTGGCCGGGCAGCCTGACCCTGACGCCGATCCCGGTTGACCGCACTGGCAGTCTGACCCTGGGCAGCCTGCGCAATCTGAGTGCAGCGACCTTGGGCGCGGCGATTGATGCGGCGAAATTGAACTTGCACCAGGAAGACGGCGACAGCAACCTGCTGGCCAATCCGCGCATCCGCGTGCTCAACCGGGAAAAGGCCAGGGTGATGATCGGCAACCGCGTGCCCAGCGTGTCCACCACGGTGAATGCAACCGGCTTTGCCACCGAGTCGGTCACGTACCTGGATGTGGGCCTGAAACTCGAGGTCGAGCCGACCATCTTCGTCAATGGCGACATCACCATCCGCATGGCGCTGGAGGTCAGCAACATCGTCAGCACCCAGAAGACGTCGAGCGGATCGTCCACCTACACCATTGGCACCCGGGCGGCCAACACCACCCTGCGTCTGAAGGACGGCGAGACCCAGGTGCTGGCCGGCCTGATCAGCGAAGAGGACCGACGCAGTGCCACCAAGGTGCCTGGCTTGGGCGACCTGCCGGTGGCCGGCCAGTTGTTCAGCAGCACCCTGGCCAACGGCAAGCGGTCTGAAATCGTGCTGTCAATCACGCCGCGGTTGGTCCGCAACCAGACACAGCCCAGCGCTGCCGCCAGCGCAGTGCCGAGCGGCACCGAGAGCAGCGTGCGCCAGCGCTCGGCCACGTCTGGCACGCCAGTGCTGGCACCGTGAGCATGTCGGCATGCGGCCTCCAGCCGGGGCCGTGGTCGGCAAGGCGCCTGGGGCGCAGCCGATCTGGCTTCTCGCTGATCGAGCTGCTGGTGGTGCTGGCCATCATGGGCTTGCTGGCATCGCTGGTGGTGCCGGTGGCCCAGATGGCCGTGCAACGACAGCGCGAGCAAACCCTGACGCGCCACCTGTTCGAGATCCGGCAAGCACTGGACGCCTACAAGCGGGCCGTCGACCAAGGCAGGATCGCCAGGCCCGTCGGCGGCTCGGGCTATCCGCCGTCGCTGCAGGTGCTGGTGGACGGCGTGGTGGATCTGAAGGATCCGGAAGGCCGGGTGCTGCGGTTTCTGCGCCGGGTGCCGGGCGATCCGATGACCGCACGGGCGGACGCGGCTGGCGATGGTGCCTGGGGCTTGCGCAGCCATGCCAGCGACGCCTCCAACCCCCGGCCGGGCGCCGATGTCTTCGATGTGCATTCAACCTCGGCTGCGGTTGGCCTGAACGGTGTTCCCTATGCCGCTTGGTGAGACCATCGAGCACACGACCGCGCTGGCAGCACCGAACAGGCGGAGGCCGACGGGCTTCACCTTGATCGAACTGCTGGTGGTGCTGACGATCGTCGCATCGCTGCTGATGCTGTCGCTGCCGCGCTACATGCGGGCCCTCGACAGCGCCGCCCAGACCGTGTTGACCGAGAACCTGCGGCTGACGCGCGACGCCATCGACAAGCATTTCAACGACACCGGCCGCTACCCGGAGTCGCTCGAGCAGTTGGTCGACAAGGGCTACCTGCGCAGCCTGCCGCTGGACCCTGTGACCGACAGCACCCAGACCTGGGTGATCGAGGCCCCGGCCACCGGTGTGGCCGGCAGGGTGTTCAACCTGCGCAGCGGTGCGGCCGGCGTGGGTCTCAGTGGCAAGCCGTACGCCGCCTTGTGAGCCAGACCGTACCGCGCCTGCGCCTGGCCGCGATCTACCGGGCCCGCTGCACCGGTTTCACCTACATCGGCGTGCTGGCGTTGATCGCCGTGCTGGCGCTGGTGGGCACGGCGGGGGTGCGGGTTGGACTGCAAGCGCACCGGCGCGTCGCCGAAGAGGCCCTGCTCCAGATCGGCGCTGAGTTCTCCGACGCGCTGGGGCGGTACGCGGCAGTGACACCGCGTGGCACGCCCGATGCACCGAAGGCGCTGGAGGACCTGTTGCGTGACCCGCGTTTTCCGGGCACCGTGCGCCACTTGCGGCGCATTTACAGCGACCCCCTGACAGGGTCCAAGCGCTGGGGGCTGGTGTTCACCGAAGACGGCGAGCAATTGTTGGGCGTCTACAGCCTGGCCCGTGGCAGGCCCATCAAGGCGGCCGGCTTCGATGAGCGCTTCGCCGGATTCAGCGCGCAAGCCGCCTACAGTGCCTGGGTCTTCGCCCGGCCTGCAGATGCAGGCGCTCGCGACGGCGCTCGCGCGAATGGGCTGGTCAGCGGCGCCAACGTGCGGGTGGACACCCCGGTTGCCGACGATCCGGCCACCACCGAGCCGGAAGTTCCAGACACCACGCTGATCGTGCGTCGGCGGGCGCGACCCTGAGGCGGACCAGACGCTGCCCACGCGACGGGCCATGCCTGCCGGGCGGTGCCTGACCAGAACGTCTCACACCTGTTCCGTGCTGGGTTTCGCCACAACCACGCGCGTCCACCCTTGGGCATGGAGTTGCTGGGATCCTCAGGCGATCCGCAGGTTGAGGCCGTGCGGGCAGCGCTGCCAAGCGCAGCGCAATCAAGGCGTTGCCGTCGCGATCTGCCCCCCTTCGGCGTGCAGCCACGCCCCGCACTGGAAGGAGTCCAGATGCCGCCACGCGCGCTGAAGTCAACCCAGCTGAAAGACCGCCGGCACACCGCACATCTGGCTCGACGGCGATAGCAACCTTGCATGTTGGGTTCCACACGAAACGACGAGAGGGTCGCCGCAGCAGTGCGCAGAACTTCACGGGTCATTGGTACGTGTTTGCTGTTATTCTTTGTTTACGCGGTTTACAAATCTAAACCGATAAACCTTTCAGGGTGAGTCTGCAATTTCTTGCACGCTCGATTTGGCCTTGGTCGTCACAAGACCGCCCTGACTGAGAGACCGGGATCCCACGTGGCCAGTTCGGCCGACACAGCCACATTCCAGCTCTTCTCCGCGCCCGCCACCGGGAACTTGCGCCGCTTCCTGACGCAAGAGACCAGTGTTGTCAGAGGGCGCGTGATCTTCATGGCATTGCTGGCGGGCGCTGCCAGTGCCTTGATGCTGGGCCTGCTGAACGTGGCAGCCGATCAGGTCAGCCAATCTGAGGTGGAGAGCCGGCTGTTCGTGGCCTACCTGGTGGCCTTCACGCTGTTTTTGTACACCCAGCGGCTGTCGATGCGCGAAGCCACGGCCGCCGTGGAGCGCACCATCGAACAGGTGCGACTGCGGCTGACTGACAAGGTGCGGCGCGCGCCCCTGCGTCTGGTGGAGCAGGCTGGCGGCATCGGTGGCTTCTCGGCGTTGATCCATGACACCCAGCTCATCGCGACCTCTGGTCAGCTGGTCGTGGGCACCTTCGGGTCGCTGTCGATCCTGAGCTTCAGCTTCGTCTATCTGGCCTGGTTGTCGCCGCTGATCTGCGGGACAGTGGTGGCCGTGGTGGCGAGCTACATGGTGATCTACCGGTGGCGTTCAGGCACCACGGCCGGTTATCTGCAGAGCGCCAACGCCAAGGAGGGCGACTTTCTGCGTGGCTTTGGGGACCTGCTCGGCGGCTTCAAGGAACTGCAGATGAGCCGCAGCCAGCGGGATGCGCTTGGCCATCGCCTGCGCGGGCTGACCGAGCAAGCGCGCGACCTCAAGCTGCAGGCCAACGAGCGGCAGTTGTTCGACTACACCTTCGGAAGCACAGCGCTTTACCTGCTGTTGCTGCTGGTCGTGTTCCTGCTGCCCATCGCGCTGCCGGGCGGCGACAGCAAGCTGCACCAGGCGGTGGCCACCATTCTGTACATCCTGGGCCCGATTGGGGTCGTCACCAATGCGCTGGGCGGTCTGGCGGCAGTCGACGCCAGTGTCGGCCGCCTGTATGCCTTGGAGGCGCAACTGGACGCAGCGGCAGAGCCGCAGGCCCCTGCCCCGGACGCGGTCACCGCCACGTTCCAGAAGGTGCGCCTGGACGGCCTGACCTTCCGTTACCTGGATGCAGACGCCACCACTATGTTCACTTCGGGGCCACACCAGCTCGACATCGTCGCTGGCGAGCTGCTGTTCCTGGTGGGCGGCAATGGCACTGGAAAGTCCACCTTCCTGAAGCTGCTCACCGGGCTGTACCCGGGCAGCACCGGCAGTCTGCTCTGGGACGAACGGGTGGTGGATGCGGCCGTTCTGGAACAGTACCGCGCGCTCTACGCGATCGTCCTTGCTGACTTCCACCTGTTCCCCCGGCTGTACGGAGTCAGTGACGTCTCTGACGAGCACGTCAACGCCTGGCTCGCCCGGCTCGGCCTGGCCGACAAGACGCGCTGCGTCGCTGGCCGCTTCACCCACACCGATCTCTCGACCGGCCAGCGCAAGCGCCTGGCCTTCCTCGCTGCTGTGTTGGAGGGACGCCCCATCTGCATCTTCGATGAAGTGGCCTCTGACCAGGACCCGGACTTCCGGCGCATGTTCTACGAAGACATCCTGCCCTCCCTCAAGGCGCAGGGGCGCACCGTGATCGTGGTGTCGCATGACGACGCCTACTTCCATGTTGCAGACCGCATCCTGCGCCTGGACGCCGGGGCCATCGTGGCCGACGAGCGCCCGGCGCAACACCCGCCAGACCCGGCCGCGGCACATCTTCCATGAAGCTGCTGAAGTTCCTGTCTGAAGAGACCGGTCGGCCGTTGGAGCCGCTGCTGCTGTTCGCAGCGATGTCAGGTGTGGGCAGCGCCATGGTGGTCACGCTGGCCAACCTGGCCGCAGAGAGCGCGGCGCGGGACTGGACCCGCCTGCTGCTGCTGGCCCTGTACATCGCGATGCTGGCGATGCATGTGACGGGCCTGCGCCGCGCTGTACGCCTGATGAACCGGTTGAGCGCCGAGGCATTGCAACGCGTCAAGGCCCGCGTCACCGGCAAGCTTGCGAAGGTCGATCTGCGCCACATGGAGCGCCGCGGCCAGCCCAGCGACTACGCGCCGCTGTTGCAGGACACCAGTTTCATCGACCAGGGCCTGGTGATGGTTGTCTTCGCGCTGGACGCCGTCGCGATGTTCGTCATCACCGGGCTGTACATGGCCTGGAAGACCCCGCTGACCTTCTGCCTGGCCATGGTGGTGCTGGGGATGGCCGTGCCCCAGCTGGTCCGCAACTACCGCCGCACAGAGGCGGACAGCGCGCAGGCCGCCGAGCGCGACGGCGCGTTCTTCCAGCTGTTCACTGACATGGTGAAGGGTTTCAAGGAAGTCAAGCTCAACCGCGCCCGCGGTGACGCCCTGCAGGCCGACCTGCGGCGCCTGGCCGTGCAGGCCCACGCGCCCCGGCAGCGCTCGAATCTGCGGCAGATCGACGACATGCAGTTCTCCAGCGGTGTGTTCTATGTGCTGCTGGGCTTGTTGGTGTTCCTGCTGCCGCAGTACTGGCCCACACAGAGCGACACCATTCACCAGTCGATCGCGACGATCCTGTTCATCATGGGGCCGCTCACCATGTTCGCCAACATGTTGCCCACGCTGGCCAAGGTCGACGCGGCCGTGAACCGTCTGACCCGTCTCGAAGCTGAAATCGATGCCGCCAGCCGTCGCGCACAGGCGTCTGAAGACGCCCACGCGCATGCGGGTGACGATGAGGCTCTGGCGTCATTCAAGCAGGTGCAGCTGCGCGGGTTGCGGTTCGACTACGCCAACCCCGCGGGCGATGTGAGCTTTCGCAGCGGCCCGCATGACCTGGAGATTCGCCGCGGCGAGCTGCTGTTCATCGTCGGTGGCAACGGCGCAGGCAAGTCCACCTTTCTGAAACTGCTCACCGGGCTGTACGAGCCGATCGACGGTGAGATCCGTGTCGATGGCGTCGTGATCGATGCCGGTGCGCGCACCGCTTACCGAGAACTCTTCGCAGTCGTCTTTGCCGACTTCCATCTCTTCGAAGAACTCGATGGTGTCGATCACATCGATCCCGTCGAAGTCCAACGCTGGCTCGACGACCTGGGCCTGGCGCGCAAGACCCGCTTCGTCGGGAACCGATTCACCCACACCGACCTGTCGACCGGGCAGCGCAAGCGGTTGGCCTTCATGGTTGCCGTGCTGCGCAAGAAGCCGATCTGCATCTTCGACGAACTCGCCGCAGACCAGGATCCACCGTTCCGGCGCCGCTTCTATGAAGAGATCCTGCCGGCCCTGCGCGCAGGTGGCACCACGGTGGTCGTGGTGTCGCACGACGACCAGTATTTCGGCTGCGCCGACCGACTGATCCGGCTGCAAGACGGCCGGATCGTTCCATGACCACCGCTGCCCAGCCCAAGGATCGCTCCATGCACACGCTGCCCCCTGACGACGATCCGACCCAGGGCGATCCCGGCCCCCCCGAGGCGCCCGCCTCGGCCAAGGAACGTGCTGCCAGGGCGATTCGCCGGGCCATGCCTTACGTCATCGTCGCTCAACTGCTGCTCATCCTGGCCGTGGTGTCCCTGTGGCACCGCATCGTTGTGGTGATCCCGACGGGGCAGGCCGGCGTCCTCTTCCGGCTATTCACAGGCACCGAGGTAGACGAAGTCTTCGGCGAGGGCGTGCACCTGACCTCTCCGTTGAACAAGATGACGCTCTACGAACTGCGCAAGCAGGTGATCCAGCATGAGTTCGATGTGATCACGGCCAAGGGCCTGAGCATCCACCTGTCATTGGCGGTCCGATACCACCCCGAACCGGACATGCTGGGTGCGCTGCACCAGCGCATTGGCCCCGACTATGACAAGCGCGTGATCGTGCCGCAGATCGAATCCGTGATGCGCAAGCAACTTGGCCGGTACGTTGCCGAGGACATCTACACCAACAAGGATGGCCTGATGAACAGGGCCATCAGCTTGGCGGTCGAAGAGGTGGGCCGCAATTTTGTGCAAGTCGAAGACATCATCATCCGCAGCATCCAGTTGCCCGACAAGATCAAGACAGCCATTGAGGAGAAGCTGACCGAGGAGGAAAGGCTCAAGTCCTACGAGTTCCGCCTGCAGTCCACGCGCCAGGAAGCCGCGCGGCTCCACATCGAAGCCTTGGGCCGCAAGGAGCACAACCTGGTGCTGTCGGAGAGTCTGACGGACAGGGTGCTTCAACATGAGCGCATCGAGGCGGCGCGTGACCTCGCCAAGTCGCCCAACGCCAAGACGGTCATCCTGGGCAGCGGTGCGCAGGACAAGCTGATGCTGAGCTTGCCACCATGAAGCGGCTGATGGTCGTCTTGCTGCTGGTGGTTGCCGCCAGCGGGCTGTGGTGGCTGCAGGGTCCGAGCCACAACTATGCGGCGTTGGCGGTTGCGCGCGACCGCCAGGCGAATGACACCAGTGGCGACATCGTTGTGGCGGCGGTCGGCGATGCGAAGCGTGGTGAATACCTCCAAGGCATTGCGCTGGCCGTTGCCGAGGTCAACGCGCGGCCGGGCAAGCTGCTTGGGCGCACGTTGCGGCTGCGCGTCGAGCAGAGCGAAGACGATGCCAAGGCCGAGATCAACCAGGTGCGCCGGCTGGCCAACGACACGCGGGTGGTGGCCGTGCTGGGGCATCGCCCGACTGGCATGGTGATGGCCGCCTCGCTCATCTATGAGGAGGCGCGGGTCATCTTCATGCCGCCCTTCGTCACCCAGAACAGCCTGACCGCCCATCGTTTCCGGTTTGTGCTTCGCCTCGCGCCCAGTGGCTCAGTGATGACCGATCAGCTCGCCAGCCTTGCTTTGCAACTGGGTTATCGCAAGTTGGTGGTCGTGAATGCGCGCGACGATTACAGCAGTGAGCTGGCGCGCCTGTTTGGCGAGTCGGCCGCCTTGCGTGACATCCAGTTGGTGGGTCATGTCTCGTTCAAACCCAAAGATGAGGACTACCGACTCCTGGTGTCCCGACTCAAGGACCAGCCCTTTGACGCCGTGTTCCTGTCGAGCACGGCCGAGCCGGCGGCGCGCATGGTTCGCCAGATGCGCGAGATGGGCGTGAACGTGCCTGTGCTCGGCACCACGGCCTTGAATGGGCCTGACTTCAAGGCGGCCGTCGGCCCGGCAGGCGACAACACAGTCGTGCCGGTGCTGTACCGCGCCAGCCAGGGCGGCGCGCGCAACGA
The DNA here is from genome assembly GCA_040400895.1 of Aquabacterium sp. GTDB lineage: Bacteria > Pseudomonadota > Gammaproteobacteria > Burkholderiales > Burkholderiaceae_C > Pseudaquabacterium. Next base: position 6,349 of record JBBAPL010000010.1, on the reverse strand, counting down.
GGCATTCGTCGCCAAGTTCAGCGCTGCCCATGGCCAGCTGCCCGATGAGGCTGCCGCGCAGGGCTATGACTCGGTGTGGCTGCTGGTCCAGGGCATCGAAAGGGCGAAGTCCACGCGCCCTGCGGCCGTGATGTCGGCGCTGCACGCCCTGCCGTACTGGATGGGCGTGACCGACCTGCAGGCCTTTGACGAAAAGGGCGATCCGCGCGGCAAGAACTACCAATTGCAGCGCCTGGTCGCCGGGCAGTGGCAAGCCCTGCCGCTGCTGCCGCTGCGTGACCAGCTGGAGCGCGCCCAAAGTGACTCGGCCATGCTCGGTACCCCGATGTCGGCATTCGGTCAGTCGCCCAAGCCCGCCAACGGCCTCGAAGGCATCGCCACCATGCAATTGGGCATTGCCCATGACGTCTTGCGCTTCGAGCGTCTGGGTGTACTGGTGGCCGGTGATGGTGAGCAAGCCGACCTGCAGCAGCGCCTGCAATGGATTGAAGGCGTTGGCATGGCCTTGGGTTTCAAGGTCAGGGGCTGCAGGGTGTCGCCGGCGTCTGGTCTGGATGACTGCCTGCGCGAGTTACAGGGCAGCGTGCAGGCGCTGATGTTGACCCACGTCGATGGGCTGACCCAGGTGCAGGCCGATGCGCTCGCGCAGCGTCTGGGTGCGGTGCCCGCGCCGCTGTTTGCCCTCAGTGCTGCCGGTGTCAAGCGCGCGCCCATCGGACTGTCGCTGTTCATCGACCAGGCGGCCAACCAGGAAGATTTCGCAATGGCAACGCAGCAGATGGCGCCATTGGTCGCACGCGAGTCGGTCACCCAAGTGTTTGCCAACCTGGGCAATCTGCCAGTGCTCAGGGCTGACCTGGCGCGCTTGCAGGCGCTCGGTCACTTGGGCAATCCTGCGCTGATCAACCTGTTCACGCAGGAGCTGGAAACCACCCGCGCGCGGGATGGCACCAAGCCCATGGGGCAGTCCACAGCAGCCGCACGCGCCATGGAAGTGCCCGCGGCTTCGGCGGGCCTGCCGCCCATCCGTCCCTGATTCTGGAGTCATGCCATGCCCATCCTGCATCCCCTCGTGCTTGTACCGCTCTACGTTCTGGCGTGCCTGATGGTGGCCGTCGCGGGGAAGCGCCACCGCTGGGGCTTCTGGGGCCACCTGTGGGCAGCGGTGCTGTTCACGCCGGTGGTCGGCGCGCTGTTTGTGCTGGCCACCGACCGACCCCAACGCATCACCAAGGTCGCCCATCGCCCCGGCGGTGGCCGACCTTAGCCACAGCAACGCCCGGCCCGACCCATTCCCCACCACCGAGAAGGAGCCCACCCATTCGCAAGCCCCCTCACACCCCCTCCCCAGCTGAGTCCGTCACGGATGCAGCTGACCAGCCAGTGCTGGTCCCTGTCCCCTCCATCGACCCCCCCCACTGAACCAGTTGCTGCTGCGGTGCTTGCCCCGCACAGCGCGACTGCCAAGGAAGACATTGCCATGCGTACAACCGAAGAACAAACCGCGACCGTTGACCACCAGGACGCTGACCAGGCGGCCGAGCCGATCCTGGTGTCGGATGTGGTCCGCGCAGACCGCGCGCTGCTGGCGCGCGACGCGGTGAAGAACCACGTCATTGCCGCCACCAGCGTGGGCCTGATCCCGCTGCCGCTGGTCGATCTGGCCGCGTTGATGGGCCTGCAGGTCAAGTTGATGCACAGCCTGTGCAAGGTCTATGACGTGCCCTTCAAGGAAAAGCTGGTGCGCTCGTTGCTGACGTCGCTGGCCAGCGGTGCGGGCGCGCTGGTGGCCATGGCCGGCTTGTCCAGCCTGGCCAAGGCGATCCCGGTGCTGGGCTCGGTTGCCGGCGGGGCCGGCCTGTCGGCGACGGCTGCCGCGGTGACCTATGCCACCGGTCAGGTCTTCATCCAGCACTTCGAGCATGGCGGCACGTTGGTGGACTTCGACCCGGTCAAGTTCAAGGCGCTGTTCAAGGCCAAGGTCAAGGAGGGCGCCGAGGTGGTCAAGTCGATGGGGCCCGCTGCAGGCTCCAAGGCCGCCAGCTGATCGTCTCGCGCCTCGCGGGTCACGCGCTCAAGCGCGTCACCTGCGTCGCGCCCAGGCCGCGCGCCGGCCTGGGTGCGGCCTTGGATCGCCTTCTGCAGAAGGCTTGTGTTCGTCTCCCTCCTGAGTAACCCATGACCGATCTGAATTTCAAGCGCGTGCGTCGCCTGGTCGCCGTCTCGCTGAGCCTGTCAGCCCTGCTGCTGACCGGCTGTGCCGGCCCCAGCGCACTGCGCAGCAGCTACATCGAATATTCCCATGCACAGGCCCAGGTGAACAACCAGCAAACGCTGCTCAACCTGGCGCGTGTCCGCAACGGCCACCCGCCGTACTTCTTGCAGCTGGGCACGATGACCGCCAATTTCAGCTTCACGCGCGGCATCAACGGCAGCTACAACCGTATCGACACGCCCATGATGGGCCTGGCCTCGACGGTCTCCCAGATGCTGGCCCTCAGTGGCAGTGCCACCGAAGCGCCGATGTTCAGCTACGCGCCGCTGGGCGGCCCCAACTTCTCGGCGGTTTTGATGCGGCCGGTCGACGGGCGCGTCTTCAACGGTCTGGCGGTGCAGGGATTCCCGCTGACAGTGCTGCTGCGCATGCTCACCGACACCGCCCAGCTCAGCATAGCGGGGGGCTCCGCTCGGGAACTGCACAACTACTTGGACCCCCAGGCACCGGAGAACTATGGTGACTTCCTGCGCCTGGTCAGCGTGCTGCAGACGCTGCAGCAGTCGCGGCTGTTGACCTACGCCGTCGACGCCACCGGCAGCGTGCTGCGCATTGGCACTGATGCGCGCGCTGCGCCGCTGCTGGCCCGCCTTGCACAGGACCCTCGCACCACGCTCAAGGGCGCGACGCTGGCTGCGGGCATGAGCGTGGACATCCGTTCCCGCACCTTCGCCGGTGTGCTGTACGCGATGGCCTTTGACGGTGTGCAGGCCGACGCGCTGCCCGATGCGATCAAGGCAACCATTCCTGCAGACCAAGTCGACGCGATTCTGCGCATCGACGCTGATGCTCGCATGAGCGAGCCGGAGGCGACCTCGCTGGAGTACGCGGGCCGCAAGTACGTGGTGTCTGACCAGGCCGGCCAGATGCGCTATCGCACCACCTTCCAGGGTCTGCAGTTCGTTTTCTCCCAGGTTCAGCTCAACCCCGATCAACTGCCGCAGGCGCAGGTCATCCAGACGCGCTGAGCACTGGGCGGGGCTCATCCGTCACGCCCGGCAGCGCTTTTTCCGTGTTGCATCTCCTGAGCATCCCGCATGCGTTCATCGCAGTACAACATCCACCCACTCACCTCCTCCCAGCGCGAGATCTGGTTCGACCAGATGCTGCACGAGGGCGTGGCGCTGTACAACATCGGCGGGCATGTGCACCTGCCCGGGGCGATCGATGTGGCGAAGTTCGAGGCGGCGGTCGGGCTGCTGCTCCAGCGCCACGACGCGCTGCGCATTGTCATGCTGGAGGCGGTCGACGAGGACGGGGTGCCACTGCAGCAGATGGTCGAGCCCTGGGCGGTGCAGGTGCCGGTGCACGATGTCTCTGGCGAGCCCGATCCGCGCGCTGCTGCACAGTTGTGGATGCAGGCGAGGTTCGAGCAGCCTTTCGTGCTGGTGGGTCAACCGCTGTGGCGCTACGACTTGGTCAAGCTCGGCGAGGAAGAGTACTGCTGGCTGTTGCAGTACCACCACCTGATCGTCGACGGCTGGGCCATCGCGATGATCAACCGCTCGCTGGCGCAGATCTACTCGACCCTGGTTGAGCAGGCTGGCGGCGAGATTGCACCGAGTCCGTCGTACACGGCCTTCATTGCCAGCGACCGGGCGTATGCGGAATCTGCGGCATTCGAGCGCGATCGGCAGTACTGGCGCGCGCAGTACACCCAAGGCGCGCCCGAGCCGCTACTGCAGCCGCGGCACCGGGTCGGCGCGAGCATGGTGGGCAGTGGCGTGCAGTCGATGGAACTGCCGCGCGCGCTGTACCGCGGGCTCGAAGCGCTTGCGGCCGAACATGGCGCGAGCGTGTTCCATGTGCTGCTTGGTGTGCTCTATGTGTACTTCACCCGCACGGTGCAGCGCGGAGATTTCGCGGTGGGCCTGCCAGTGCTCAACCGTGCCAATGCGCAGATGCGCGGCACGGCCGGGCTGTTCGTCGGGGTGATGCCGGCCCGCCTGGCGTTTGCGCCGGGCCTGCGGTTTGTGGAGTTGATCCAAGGCATCGCCCGCACGCTCAAGGCGCACTACCGCCACCAGCGGTTCCCGATCAGCGAGGTCAACCGCGCTGTCGGCTTGGAGGCGATGCGCTCGGCGCTGTTCGATGTGACCCTGTCGTTCGAGAACAGCGACAACGACACCGACTTTGCTGGCGTCACTGGGCGACCGATCGCACTGCTCAGCGGGCAGTCGCAGAGCCCGCTGACGGTGTTTGTGCGCGACTTCGACGACGCGCACGGTGTCCGCATCGATTGTGTGCACAACCTGGCCTACCTGGATGACCAGGAGACGCAGGCGCTACAGGTACGGCTGCGGGTGATGCTGGAGGCGGTGCTGGCCAGCGGCGGGCAGGCTGCGCTGCACGCGCTGCCGGTGATGACGGCGCAGGAGCGTGCGCAGCTGCTGGCTTGGAACCAGACCGAGACCGCCTACCCGCAAGACCAGACGGTGGTCGATCTGTTCGAGCAGCAGGTCGACAAGACACCCAAGGCCACCGCGGTGGTCTTCGAGGGCGAGGTGCTGAGCTACGCCGCGCTCGATCAAAGAGCGAACCAGGTCGCGTATGCGCTGATCGCGCAGGGCGTCGGCCCGGACACACTGGTGGGGCTGTGCGTGCCGCGCAGCCTGGAGATGGTGGTCGGGATGCTGGGGATCCTCAAGGCCGGGGGCGCTTACGTACCGCTGGACCCGGACTACCCAGCGCAGCGGCTGCGCTTCATGGTCGAGGATGCGCAGGCGCGCATCGTGCTGACGCACTCGGGCGTGCTCGATCGCCTCCCAGAGAACCAGGCCAACCTTCTGCAACTCGATGCGCCGGCACCGTGGAGCGCACAGCCTGCCTGCAGACCTGTGCGCCGGGCCTCGCCCCAAGATCTGGCCTACGTCATCTACACCTCGGGCTCGACCGGACAACCCAAGGGCGTGGCCGTCGAGCACCGCAACACGACGGCCTTTCTTGCTGCCTATGCCCACGTTGCACCTGACCAGGAACCACTTGCGTGTCTCACGGTCTGCCCGTTTAGCTTCGATGTCTCGGTGTGGGAGTTTTTCACCACCCTGTGTCACGGCCACTGTTTGCACCTGATTCACGCCGAGCAGGTCATACAGGCCCCGGTGCTGGTCGACTACATGCAGCAGCATCGCATCAGCCAGACTTACCTGCCACCGGCACTGCTCAAGCCAGTGCTGGACGAACTGGAGCAGCGTGGCGGTTTGTTTCTTAGGCGACTGCTCGTTGGTGTTGAGCCGATCCAGGAGAAGGTGCTTCAGGGCTATCGTGCGCTGTTTCCGGACCTGTCAATCGTCAACGGCTATGGACCGACCGAAGCAACGACGTGCTCGACGTTCCTCGATTTCAAGCTGGCACGGAACCCTGATCGGAACACCCCGATCGGCCGGCCCATTGCCAACACCCGCATCCACTTACTGGACGAGCACGGGCAGGTTCAGCCCGTCGGGGTGCCCGGCGAGCTGTGCATTGCCGGCGCAGGCCTGGCGCGTGGCTACCTGAACCGCCCGGAGCTGACGGCCGAGAAGTTCATCACGCAGGAGGTTCTGGGCAGGACCGAGCGGCTGTACCGCACAGGAGACCTGGCACGCTGGCTGCCCGATGGCAATCTGGAGTACCTGGGAAGGTTGGACCAGCAGGTCAAGCTGCGAGGCTTCCGCATCGAACTGGGGGAAGTGGAGGCGGCGTTGTCGTCGCACGAAGCGGTCAGTGCATCTGCGGCCGTTCTGCACGATTGCGAGGGATCGAAGTCGCTGGCGGCCTACGTGGTGCTGCGCGCAGCATTAGAGCCCGGCGAACTCAAGCGCTGGCTCAAGAGCCGCCTGCCCGAGTACATGGTGCCGGCATCGGTCACCGTGCTGGACGCACTGCCGCTGACGCCCAACGGCAAGGTCGACCGGCGTGCGCTGCCCGAACCCGAGATGGCGGAGGCCAGCGCAGGTCGGCTGCTGTCAAGCCCGACCGAGCAACTTCTGGGCGGGATCTGGAGCGAGGTGCTGGGCCTGGAGGTGGCCTCGGCGGATGCGCAGTTCTTCGACCTGGGCGGGCACTCGCTGCTGGCCACGCGGGTGGTCTCGC
>JBBAPL010000009.1:0-69237 GCA_040400895.1 Aquabacterium sp. | reverse complement strand
CCGCACCGTGCGCGAAACCATCCAGTACGGCCCGACGACGACGCTGCCGCTGATGCCCGACTTCGTGCGCGGTGTCATCAACCTGCGGGGCGCGGTGGTACCGGTGATCGATCTGCAGGCGCGCTTTGGCCGGCCAGCCGCCGAGGTGGGCAAGAAGACCTGCATCGTGATCTTCGACGCGCTGCGGCAGGACGAACGGGTCGAGCTGGGCCTGCTGGTCGACGCCGTCAGCGAAGTGATCGACATCAGCCCGTCGGAGATCGAGCCGCCACCGAACTTCGGCACCACCGTGCGGCGCGACTTCATCCGGGGCATGGGCAAGGTGGCGAACCGCTTCGTCATCATCCTGGAGCCCGACAAGGCCCTCGACGTGGGCGAAATGGCCGACCTGTGCGAATCGGCGCAGGACGCACTGGGCGCCTGAGCCATCGGGCCAAGGAGACGGACATGGCTGACACCTCGATGGCTTGGCGCCCGGCCTCGCCTGCACCCCTGGCGCCGCAGGACAGCGCCGGCCCGACGGCGCAGCCGGCACGGTCGCTGCGCCACCTGTGGCTGGCCGCGGGCGGCCTGTGCCTGCTGCTGGGCACCATTGGCATCGTCGTGCCGCTGCTGCCGACGGTCGATTTCTATGTGATGGCGGCCTATGCCTTCAGCCGGGGCAGCCGGCGCTGGGAGCATTGGTTGCTGAACCACCCGCGCATCGGCCCGCTGGTGCGCGACTGGCGCGCCGACCGCTCGGTGCCCCTGCGGGCCAAGTGGCTGGCCACGCTGTCGATGGCGGCCAGCTGCCTGTGGGCCGCGTCCATGCTGCCGGCGCACATCGCCTGGGTTCCGGCACTGGCCTGCCTGCTGGTGGCCGCCTACCTGTGGAGCCGCCCCACCCGGCGTGCGCCGCCACCCGCACCGACCCCAGCCGACTGACCGCCCTCTGCCCAAGACCCACGATGCAAGACCTCCACGACGAAACCTTCCGCAAGATCACCGACCTGATGTACTCGGTCATCGGGCTGTCGTTCTCCGACAGCAAGAAGCCGCTGGTGTCCTCGCGCCTGTCCTCGCGCATCCAGCGGCTGGGGCTGGAGAGCTTTGAAGACTACTTCGCGCTGATCGCCGGCGGGCAGGACGGCGGCGAGTTCCAGATGGCGGTCGACCTGCTGACCACCAACGAGACCTACTTCTTCCGCGAACCGGCGCACTATGCGCTGCTGGAGCAGGAGCTGACGGCCCACAAGCCGCGCGCGCTGGCGGTGTGGAGCGCTGCCTCGTCGTTCGGCGACGAGGCCTACAGCACCGCCATGCTGCTGGCAGAGCTGGAGCAGAAGGGCCGCATCGGCAGCGACTGGTCGATCCTGGGCACCGACATCAGCGACCGCGTGCTGCGCAGCGCCGGCGAGGCCGTCTACCCCAGCGACCGCCTTCGCAACGTCTCGCCAGAGCGGCTCAAGCGCTACTGCCTGCGCGGCGAGGGCGCGTCCGAGGGACTGGTGCAGATCCAGCCCGCACTGCGCCAGCATGTGCGTTTTGGCCAGCTCAACCTGTGCGAACCCATCGAGGGCCTGGGGCCGTTCGATGTGATCTTCCTGCGCAACGTGCTGATCTACTTCGATTTGCCGACCAAGCGCGCCGTGGTCGACAGCGTCCTGACCCAGCTGCGGCCGAACGGCCTGTTCTTCATCGGCACAGCCGAAGGCCGGGTGCCCTGCGACACGCCGCTGAAGTCGCTGGGGCCGGGCGCGTTCCGCAAGGTGGCCGGTTGAGCCAGGCGCCGCGCCGGGCTGCCACCGGTGCGGCACCGGGCGCCGTGCATGTGCTGCATCCGGGCGACGTGGTCTGCGCCGAACGGGGCGACCGGCTGGAGACCCTGCTCGGCTCCTGCGTGGCGATCGTGCTGACCGATCCGCGGCGCACCGTGGGCGCGATGTGCCACATCGTGCACAGCCGGCCGGCGACGACGGCGGCCCGCGCCAGCGGCGCCCACGCCGACGTAGCGCTGGCGACCATGTACGCGCTGCTGCAGGAACGCGGCATCGAGCCGACCCGGTGCGAGGCCTACGTCTACGGCGGCGGCAACATGTTTCCCGACATCTTCATGCAGGCGCATGTGGGTGACGACAATGTGCAATGGGCACTGGCCACACTGGCCAATGACGGTGTGCCCGTGCTGTTGGACGACGTCGGGGGCAACACCTACCGCCGCCTGGCCTGGACCGTGGGGCCTGAGCTGCCCGAAGTCATCGCAGTGCCCATCTGAGGAGCCGTCATGGCCATCAAGGTTTATGTCGTGGATGATTCTGCCGTGGTGCGGCAGACGCTGATGCACCTGCTGCAGGGTGACCCGGAAATCGAGCTGATGGGCAGCGCCCCGAACCCGCTGATCGCCGGCCCGGTGATCCGCAAGACCCCGCCCGACGTGCTGCTGCTCGACATCGAGATGCCGGGCATGGACGGCCTGACCTTCCTGCGCCAGATCATGGCCGCAGCACCGATCCCGACCGTGATCTGCTCGACGCTGACCGAAAAGGGCAGCGCCATCGCGCTGGAAGCCCTGTCGGCTGGCGCGGTGGCGGTGGTGGCCAAGCCACGGCTCGGGCTCAAGCAGTTCCTCGAGGACTCGCGACGTGAGCTGGTGCAGACCCTGAAATCGGCCGCCAAGTCACGGCCCCGAGCGCAGAGCGCGGCAGCGGCGCGGCCCGCCGCATCCGTGATGGCGCCGCGTGCGCCGGTGGCCGGGCTGCATGCGCTGGCGATGAACAAGCCCGTGGTGATCGGCAGTTCCACCGGCGGCACGCAGGCGCTGGAGGTGGTGCTGACCGCGCTGCCCGCCGACAGCCCGGGCGTGGCCATCGTGCAGCACATGCCCGAGAAGTTCACCGCGATGTACGCGCAGCGGCTGAACGGCCTGTGCGCCGTGAACGTGCGCGAGGCCAAGGACGGCGACCGGCTGGAGCGCGGCGTGGTGCTGATTGCCCCGGGCGGGCGGCACCTGAAGCTGCGCAAGGCCGGCGGCCAGTACTTCGCGGTGGTGCTCGACGGCCCACCGGTGAACCGGCACAAGCCGTCGGTGGACGTGCTGTTCCGCAGCGCCGCCGACTGCGCCGGGCCGGACGCGCTGGCCATCATGCTCACCGGCATGGGCGACGACGGCGCCAAGGCGATGAAGGCGCTGCACGACCTGGGCGCCCGCACCATCGCCCAGGACGAGGCCAGCTGCGTGGTCTTCGGCATGCCCAAGGAGGCGATTGCGCTGGGTGCAGTCGACGACATCATGCCGATCGGCCAGGTGGCGCGCGCCATCCTGGCGTTCGACGCCAGGGCCTGAGCAAGGGGCGCCGCCGGCAGTTCACGCCGCAGCGACGGTGCCCTGATACCCTCCCCCCGCATGGGCCGGCCCATCTCCCTCGACCACCGCGTTGCACAGCCCACCCTGCCCGGCCGACGCCGCCTGCTGCGCCTGGGCAGTGCGGCGCTGGGCGCTGCCGCAGCCGGTGGCAGCCTGCTGACCAGCGGCTGCGCCAGCATCGCGCCCACCGGGCCGACGCGCAGCGAGGTGCCGCCGTTTTCCAGCAGCGACCGCCTCGGCGGCCTGCCCGACGGCTGGCGCCTGCATGTCACCCGGCCCGACCGGCCGGTCACCCGCTACGGCCTGACCCGCATCGACAAGCGCACGGCCCTGCATGCCCGGTCACAGAGCTCCACCTCGGGTGTGCGCTGCGACGTCGATATCGACCTGGCCGAGCGGCCCTGGCTGCGCTGGGAATGGCGCGTCGACCAGGTCACCGCCGAGGCCACCGTGGCCGACGACGACCAGGACGACTGCCCGGCCCGCGTGGTGCTGGGCTTTGCCGGTGACAGCAGCCGGCTGTCGCTGCGCGATCGGCTGTTTGCCGACCAGGTCGACCTGTTCACCGGCGTGCCGCTGCCGTTTGCCACGCTGTGCTACGTGTGGGACGGTCAGGCCGCGGCCGAAGCTGTGTTGCCCTATGCGCGCAGCGGCCGCATCCGCTACTTGGTGGTCGAGAGTGGCAGCGCCGGGTCGGGCCAGTGGCACGCCTACCGCCGCAACGTGGTGGCCGACTACCAGCGCGTGTACGGCGAGGCGCCCGGGCGCCTGGTCGGCGTGGGCGTGCTGACCGACAGCGACGACCTCAAGGGCAGCGCCGAAGCCTGGTACGGCGACCTGGTCATCGAGTGACTGGCTCGGCCGACGCCGACAGCCACTGCAGCACCCGGGCAAAGAGCTGACCGGGTTCGACCGGTTTCGACAGGAAGTCGTTCATGCCGGCGGCCAGGCACCGCGCACGGTCCTCGGCGGAGGCATTGGCGGTCAGCGCGACGATGGGCAGGTCGGCGCCGCCCGCCTGCTGGCGGATGCGCTGCGCCGCCTCGATGCCGTCAAGCCCAGGCATCTGCATGTCCATCAGCACCAGATCCGGCCGATGCAGAGCCGCCAGGTCGACGGCCTGCAGGCCATCCACCGCCAGCAGCACCCGCAAGCCCACCGATTCCAGCAGGCTGAACACCACCTCGCGGTTGATCGGCTCGTCTTCGGCCACCAGCACCTGCCGGCCCGCGTGCCACTGGCGCAGGGCCTGCTCAGCTGGCGTGGCGGGCAGTGCATCGGCCGCTGGCAGCGGGCTGGCGGCGTCATCCGTTGCCCGCCCCAGACGGGCCGTGAACCAGAACCGGCTGCCACGGCCCGGCTCGCTGTGCACCCCCACGGTGCCACCCATCAAGGCGGCCAGGCGGCGGGTGATGGCCAGGCCGAGACCGGTGCCGCCGTAGCGCCGGGTGGTGGAACTGTCGCCTTGGTCGAAGGCCGTGAACAGGCGCGGCAACTGCTCGGGCGGGATGCCGACGCCCGTGTCACGCACTTCAACCTGCAGCAGCACGCTGTCGGCCACTTCGGCCGCCACGTGGGCACGCAGCGTCACAGCGCCGGCCTCGGTGAACTTGATGGCGTTGCTGAGATCGTTGAGCAGCGCCTGCTGCAGGCGCGTGGCGTCGCCCAGCAGCAGCGCGGGCAGCGGGCCGGCATCGAGCGAGAACTGTAAGCCCTTGGCCTGGGCACGGTCGATCACCAGGGCCTGCGCCTGCTCCAGCAGCAGCGCCGGCGACAGCGGCGCGGTCTCCAGCGTCAGGCGATCGGCTTCGATCTTGGACAGGTCCAGCACATCGTCGACCAGCGTCAGCAGATGCGCGCCGGCCGTGTCGATGCGGTCCAGGCGCTCGGCCTGCAGCGGCGTCACGCCGCCCTGGCGCAAGAGCGCGGCCATGCCCAGGATGCCGTTCATCGGCGTGCGGATCTCAGGGCTCATTCGCGGCTTCGGCCTGCTTGCGCTCGGCAATCGGGCGCGCCGATGCGAACACCACCGGCTGCTCGTTCAGCACCAGACGCTGGCGGCTGAGCTCGACGTCCACCAGGTGGCCATCCCGGTGGCGCAGTTGGGCCTCGATGAGCTGGTCGGGGCCTGCCGGCGGCGGGCCGACAGCCTGATCCGGGCTGTGGCGGCCCGGGTCCGGCACGACCAGCCACTGCGCCAGCGGCGTGCCCAGCACCGCCTCGCGCGGGCAGCCCAGCAGCCGCGCGAAGGCGTCGCTGGCCTCCACCACCGTGCCGTCGGCATCGACGATGTGGATGCCGTCACCCGCGCCGCGCAGCAGCACTTGGTTGCGCTCCAGCGCCAGCCGTTGCCGGCGCGCCGCGTGCCACAGCAACCAGCCCGATCCGGTGCTGAGCAGCATGAACAGGCCCAGCAGGATGGCGGTGTCGCGCAGTTCGTCGCGCCACGGCGCCAGCACATGGTCTTCGCCCAGGCCCACCACCAGCATGAACGGCCGGCCGGCCAGCTGCCGGAAGGCCACGAGGCGCGCCTGGCTGTCGGCGGTCTGCACCGCGCGGTAATCACCCTCCTGGCGGCCTGCCGCCACCAGGGCTGCCAGCTCGGGTGGCACGGTCTGGTTGCCGACCGCGCCGCGCGGTCTGTCCTTCAGCGGCGGGTGGCGCGCCACCAGCGTGAAATCCGACGTGCGCAACGCCACGACACCCAAGGGTCCGAGTTCTGGAATGGCCACCAGGCGGTTGAACGTGTCGAGCGTGACCGAGGCGGCCACCACACCAGCGAAGCTGCCGTCGGGCCGGTCGATGCGACGCAGGAACGACACCAGCCAGACGCCGCTGACGCGGCCGAGAATGGGCGGGGTGATGACCAGGCCGATGTCACGCTGGTCGCGCATCGCCGGGAAAAACGGCCGGTCGACCCAGCTGGCGTGGGGGTCGGGGGTCCATCAAAACCCTTTGCGATCGGTTGCTGCCGTGACCGACAGCCGCTGCCGTCTAGGGCCTCGGTCCGGACATCCAACCCGGGGAAGCCCCGCTGCTCCGGCACTGGGCCGTTTCGGCGGGTCGATCCCCATGGCCGGCGAAGGCGGCGGCAGGCACGATGGGCGACCGCCCACCAACCCGGCCACAACCATGCCACCCTTGCTGCGCCCCACTGACCTGCACCCGTTCACCCGCCTGGACGTGCCCACCCTGCTGGCCGACCGGGCGCAGCGCCGCCGTGACCACCCGTTCATCGTCTGGGAGCCGTTCGAGGGCACAAGCCAGACCTGGACCTATGGCCAGTTCCACGCCGCCGTGGGCCGCATCGCCGGCGGCCTGGCGCGCCGCGGCGTGCAGGCCGGCGACCGGGTGCTGATCCACCTGGACAACTGCCCCGAGACCCTGCTGGCCTGGTACGCCTGCGGCTGGGTGGGCGCGGTGGCCGTCACCACCAACGCCCGCGCGGCCGACGACGAACTGGCCTACTACGCCGAGCACAGCGGCGCGGTGGCCGCCGTCACCCAGCCGAAGTTTGCCGAGGCCGTGGCCCGCAATTGCCGGCACATCCGCTGGCAGGTGGTGACCGACACCGACAACGGCATGCCCGCCGCCCATCCGGTGCCGCCCGACCAGCGCTTTGCCACGCTGGACGCCGACCCGCCGCCGCGCCGCGCGCCCGACCCGCTGGCGCCGTGCAGCGTGCAGTACACCAGCGGCACCACCAGCCGCCCGAAGGCGGTGCTGTGGACCCATGCCAACGCGCTGTGGGGCGCGCGCATCAATGCCGTGCATGAAGACCTGCAGGCCAGCGACGTGCACCTGGTGCACCTGCCGCTGTTCCACACCAATGCCCAGGCCTACTCGGTGCTGGCCACGCTGTGGGCGGGCGGCACGGCGGTCGTGTTGCCGCGCTTCTCGGCCAGCCGCTTCTGGCCGATCAGCCTGAAGCACCGCTGCACCTGGGTGTCGATGATCCCGTTCTGCATCAAGGCGCTGATGGCGCACGCCGTACCGGCCCACCACTACCGGCTGTGGGGTGCGGCGGCCTGCGACCTGCCCACCGACCCGCACTTCCAGGTGCAGACGATGGGCTGGTGGGGCATGACCGAGACCATCACCCACGGCATCGTCAGCTGCCGGCATGTGCCCAGCACGCCGCTGTCGATCGGCCGGCCCGCGCCGGAATATGGCATCGCCATCGTCGATGACGACGAGGTGCCGGTGGCCCAGGCCCGCGCGGTGGAGCCGGGCGGCTCGGGCCAGCTGCTGGTGCGCGGCATCCGCGGGCTGAGCCTGTTTGCCGAATACCTGGGCAACGCGGCTGCCACCGAGGGCAGCTACACCGCCGACGGCTGGTTCCGCACCGGGGACCGGGTGGACCTGCTCGAAGAAGGCTCGATCCGCTTCGGCGACCGCACCAAGGACATGCTGAAGGTGGGCGGCGAGAACGTGGCCGCCAGCGAGATCGAACGCGTGATCGCCACCGTGCCCGGCGTGCATGAATGCGCCGTGGTGGCCCGCAAGCACCGCATGCTGGATGAAGTGCCGGTGGTCTTCATCCTGCCCGTCGAGGCCATGCGCGGCAACGCCGAGGCCAGCGCCGACCTGGCCGAGCGGGTGCGCGCCGCCTGCCGCCAGCAGCTGGCCGACTTCAAGCGCCCGCACGAGGTGCGCCTGGTCGACAGCCTGCCGCGCAGCACGCTGGAGAAGATCGCCAAGGCGCAGCTGCGCACGGCGCTGGCGGATGAGGGGCCCGCTGGCTGAGTCAGCCGCCCGGCGATCCCAAGCGTCCGCCGGACGTGCGGTGCGGCGGGTCAGTGCTGCAGCTGGTGCAGGCTGCCCACAGTGCGCAGGCAGGCCTGCGCCACTTCGATGCCCTTGACCACGAAGTGGTCGGCAAAGTAGCGCTGGTGCTCGGCATGCTCGTGGAAGTGGTGCGGCGTCAGCACGGCCGAGAACACCGGCACGCCGGTGTCGAGCTGCACCCGCATCAGGCCGTCGATGACGGCGGTGGCGACGAAGTCATGCCGGTAGATGCCGCCGTCGACCACCAGGCCGCAGGCCACGATGGCCGCATGGCGGCCGGCGCGCGCCAGCACCTGGGCATGCAGCGGGATCTCGAACGCGCCGGGCAGCGCGATCACGTCGATCTGCTCGGCCGGCACGCCGTGGCGCGCCATCTCGGCCAGAAAGGCGTCGCGGCCGCGGCCGACGATGTCGGCATGCCAGGTGCCGTGGATGAAGGCATAGCGCAGGCCGGCGGGCGGCAGCGCCGCAGCGGGGATGGTGGACAACGGTTGCATGGTGGAGCCTGTTGGATGACGGTGAGCCAACCTCGGGGTGCACGCAGGCCGGCCACCCTGCCGGGCCACCATTGCAGGCCGGCACGCGCCCACATCGGCGGCCCGGCGGGGCAGCCTGCACCACGCGCTCTCTTTCATCCGGACTGTGACCGTCGGCCCCGGGTTCACACCGGGTCTGCTGGGCCCGCGCAGTGGTCGCCCAGGGCGATCACTGGCTAACCAAGGATTGGCCCGCTTGCAAGCGGGCCATCTCCTGCCACGGCCGGTGGCCCGGCCGGGCGCTCGCGGGCTGGTGCCGCTGCAACCTTCGGCTGCAGCGGCCATCACCGCCGGTGGGGACTTCCACCCCGCCCTGAGAACGCTGTGGCAGGCCCGCAGGCCTGCCACGCCGGCATTGTCGCCAGCGCCTGCCGGCCGGCGCTTCGCCGATGCGACACGCCAGGCTTGGGGCGCCGATTCACCTGCGACGCGCGGCACCGTTCTGCGACAGGCGCGCGCAAGTTGTTGCGACTGGCTGACCGGAAGGGTTCGGTCGCGCGGTTCCGGCCACCTCCGCGAACGGCCGGGCCCGTGGCCGCACGGTGCACGGTCGGGCACGGCTGACGGCTCAAGCGCCCGCCTGCTCGGCGACGGTCGCCAACGCGTCGGGCCAGTGCGGCTCGGGCCGCGGCACCGGCGCGCCGGCGTCGAGCAAGAGGGTCAACACGGCCGCGTAGTCGCCGCCTGGCACCGGTTCGTTGACACCCGCGTGCAGGCAACTGCCGAGTGCGTTGCCGCCGTAGCCGTTGCGCTCGTCCCAGCGCGCGCCGTGCGCGAGCAGCAGCGCCGCCATCTCGCCATCACCGCGAAAGGCGGCCTGGTTGAGCGCGCTCGCGTCCCACGGCCCGGGCACCGACACCGGCCAGCCGAGCGCGAGCATCAGCTGCACCGACGCGATCTGTCCGCGCTGCGCCTGCTCGGGCAGCAGGCGCAGGTCCATCGGGCCGAGTTGCTTCAGCAGCACAGGCTGCTCGGCGAGCGCAGCGCGCGCGCCGGGTTCATCGGCAGCAGCGCAGGCGGCGAGGAAGCGCGACCGCAGGTCGTGCGCAGGCGCCGCATGGCCGATCGTTGCGAGCCACGCGACGACATCGGCCCGGCCCACACGCTCGGCGTGCCAGGCCACGGAGAGGCCGTGGCCGTCGCGCGCGGCCGGGTCGGCACCGGCGGTGACGAGCGCCTGCACGAACATCAGGCCACGGCCGCGCATCAGCGCGTGGTGCAGAGGCCGCGTCCCGGTGGTGGGAGAGAGCTCGTTCGCATCGGCACCGAGCGCAAGCGCCTGATGCAAGCCCGGCAGGTCGTCGTGGTCGATCTGGCGGAACAGCGCGTTGGTGCCGGGCCAGCGCGCACCGGCCTGCACCAGCGCGTCGAGGATTGACCGGTCGGCCTGCTCGGTGGCGTGGTACAGCGACTCGTTGTCGTTGGGGTCGGCGCCGGCGGTCAGCAGCGCGCGCACGATCTCGCCGTCGCCGGCATGCGCCGTGGCGCCGTAGAGCACCGGCAGGGGATGGTCAGCGCCCGGCACACGCAGCATGGTGTTGGCATCTGCCCCATGCGCAAGCAGCCAGCGCACCGTGGCGCGCAACCCATCGCGGCACGCGGCGATGCGCGCGAGGCCAGAAAACGCGGTGATCGCGATCGGCGGCGCGGCCAGGGGCGGCAGCGGCTCGTGCACCCGCGGCGGCGGCAGCAGGCGCTGCACGGTGGCAAGGTCACCGCAGGCGAGCGCCAGGACAAGCGTCGCGTCGCGTTGCGCCATCACACGCGTGTGCGCCAGCGCCCAGGCGCGCTCGGGCCGCGGCCGGCGGTCGCCCTGGCCGATCGCCCACGTCAGCCAGGCGGCGACGAAACCGGCATCGTCTGCCGCGCGAGCGCGGCGTCGCTCGACCTCCTCGACCAACAGCGGCCAGCTCGCGAATCCAAACTCGCGCGCAAGCACCAGTTGCGCCTGCGCGAGCGACGCCCCGGCATCGACACGGTAAGGTGCCGCGCGCTGCAGCGCAGCGACGTCGACCCGCTGCAACGCACGATGGAGGTCCCGCGCCTGGCGGCGCAGATGGTCGAGGTGGGGGTGGTCGGGCAGAACGCCCGGGCGGGGGTCCGACGGCGCGGCCGCAGCAGAAGTGGAGTCAGGCATGAGGCCTCACAGTCACAGGGCCTGCGATCCGCGCGGTTCAGGCCGACTGAGGGCATCGAGAACGCCCAGCAGGGCATCTCAGCTCAGGTGGGTTCAACCCTGCCCGCGGATCCGGGGGCGACCTGAACGCGCCATGCGTCGCATGCTACAGCGCGCCGGGACACGATCCAGTCGCTCAACGCAAAGTCGAGCACGTGACGACGAATGGATGCTTTGCCCGTGAGGTGCCGCATTGACAGAGCGCGCCTCGCGGACAAGTTGTCCTGCCGTGGGCGCTCCGCTTGCGCGAGGGATCTGGCATCAACGGACGGGCAGGTGGCGGCTTGACTGCGCACACCGGCAAATCGAGCGGCGATTTGCCATGCGCTCAACGTGGCGGCGCCGCCAGCAACTTCACCAAGCGGTACAGGTACTCGGCCCCCCGGTGGAATGCGTTGACGGGGAGGCGCTCGTCCTTGCCATGGATGCGCACCGCGTCGCTGCCCTCGAGCGCCATGCCAGAGTGGCCGTAGGTCGGGATGCCGGCGTTGCGCAAGAAGCTTCCGTCGGTGGCGCCAGTGGACATCACCGGCACCACGGGTGCGCCGGGCCAGAACTCGGCGGCGAGCTGCTCGATCGGCGCGAGGATCTCGCGCGCCAGCGGCGACGGCGCGCTCGTCACCGGCTCATGCGTCGGCGTGACGGTGATGCGCTCGTCGGCCAGCACGCGCGCCAATGTGCGCTGCACCTCGGGCACTGATTCGCCCGGCAGCACGCGGCAGTTGATGGTGGCGCGCGCGCGCTGCGGCAGCGCGTTGGCGGCGATCCCACCTTCGAGCTGCGTGGCCACACAGGTCGTGCGCAGTTGCGCGTTGGTGCCGGCGGTCACAGCCGACAGGCGCGCCAGCACCTGCGCATCGGCCTGGCCGGCGACGAGGGCGCGCATGTCGGCGCCCACCTGCGGGTCCTGCAGCGGAGCGATCTTCTCGAAGAAGGCGCGGGTGGTCTCGTTCAACACCACCGGAAAGTCGAACCCCGCCAGTCGCGCCAGGCCGGCGCCGAGGCGGAAGATCGCGTTGTCCTTCGACGGCACCGCGCTGTGTCCGCCCGGGCCGGTGGCCTCAAGCCGGTAGTTGATGCTGACCTTCTCGCTCGTCTGCAGGCCCACACGTTGCGGACGGCCGTCGCGCAGCGTGACGCCGGCACCTTCGTTGAGTGCAAATTCGGCGTCGATCAGCGCGCGGTGGTTTTTCAGCAGCCAGCGGATGCCCATTTCGTCGCGATCCAGGATCTCCTCGTCGGCCTCCAGCACCAGGATGATGTCGCGCTCGGGGCGGAAGTCCTCCTGCCGCATGCGGACCATGGCGGCGACGAAGGCCGCCGCCATGGCCTTGTCGTCGACCACGCCGCGGCCGTAGTAATAACCGTCCTTCTCGGTCAAGCGAAACGGGTCGCTGGTCCAGTCACCGGCTTCCACCACATCCAGATGCGCCAGCAGCAGCATGGGCTTGCGCGCACCGCTGCCGCGCAAGCGCGCCACCAAGTTGCCTTTGCGCGGTGCCGGTGACAGCACCCGCACGTCGGCCTGGGGGACCCCGGCCGCCGTCAGCCGCGCCGCCATCGCCTGGGCTGCCTGCAGGCTGTCGCCAGTGGCGGTGACGGTGTTGATCTCCACGAGCTCCCGCAGGATCTGCCGCGCCAGAATCGCATGGGGGTCGGACGTCTGCGCCGCGACAGGCAACGGCTGGAGACTCAGTGCCCCCAGCAGTGCGATGCCCTTCAGCACCCAGCGCCCTCCTGCACAACTGCTCTGCCAATGTGCGGAGACTGCTGGGGCGGTCACCGTCGACCGGGGTGTCGGTGCGGTTGCCGTCTTCGTAGATGCCATGTCGACCTTTCCGGCGTGCCGTCTTGACACTGCGAATGCGCACATGGATGAGGCACCGATCTCAACTCGACCATGTGTCGACCTGACGACGACAAGTGACTGCCAACCAGCGCGCTTCAATGTAATGTCTAACCTGACAAGAAGCTCGAAACTTGAAGCGTGATCGGATCCACCGGGCACGCTGTCAGGCGTCTCTGGAAACGCATGCAGGCTGAACCCTCCCTGGGATCGCGGTCGCCCGTTGGGTTGGTTGGGCCGCCACTTCGGTTCAAAACTCCACGCGTCGTTCTGCTCAGGCCCATCCCGGCAGCGTTGAGTTCCAGGTCGCCCGCAAGCTGCCCGTCGCCAGCGACAGAAGACCGCTTGCCGGTACCGACGAGCGGCGGCTGACTGGCAACCTGATCCCCATAGAGCGACGGGGGGTCAGGACAACCAACTCGACACCCTGCGCCAGGCTCAGCCGCGCAGGCGCTGCACGGCCAGCGCAGCGGGGTCCACGCCGTGGGCCGCCAGGCTGGCCGGCAGTGGCGCGCCGGTCAGCAGGGCCGCCGCGAGCGCACCCGCACCGGCCGCACTCTGGATGCCGTAGCCGCCCTGCCCCACCAGCCAGAAGAAGCCGGGGCAGGCGTCGTCGAAACCGACCACCAGTTCACCGTCGGCCACGAAGCTGCGCAGGCCCGCCCAGGTGGCGGTGGGGCGGCCCACGGTCAGTGTGGTGGCCGCCTCGATGCGGTGGATGGCCAGCGCGATGTCCAGCTCTTCCGGTCGCACGTCGTGCGCCACGCTGTCGTCGGCATTGGCGGGTGACCCCAGCAGCTGGCCGGCATCGGGCTTGACGTACCAGCCCTCGCCCTCGGCGTCGACCGACGCCACCAGCGGCCAGCCGGCGGTGGCCTGGCCCGCCGGCGCGCGGAAGGTGAAGGCGCTGCGGCGGCGCGGCACCAGACCCACCGGCGCCACGCCGCAGCGTGCGGCCAGCACGTCACCCCAGGCCCCGGCGGCATTGACCAGTGCGCGCGCCGCGATGGCGCTGCCGTCGCCCAGCTGCAGCTGCCAGCGGCCAGCGTCCCACCGGGCGGCCGCCAGCTCGGCATCACACTGCAGCCGACCGCCGGCACGCCGGAACCCGCGCAGAAAGCCCTGGTGCAGTGCATGCACGTCGATGTCGGTGGATTCCGGGTCCCACAGGCTGCCCAGCAACTGGCTGGCCTGCAGCCAGGGCGCGCGGGCCAGTGTGGCCGCGGCATCCAGCCGCTGCAGGCCGGGGCAGGCGGGTGCCAGCTCGGCATGCAGCGCGTCCAGCACTGCCTGCTGGCCGGGCGCGGCCACGTACAGCACGCCACGCGGTGGCAGCAGCGGCGCATCGGTGAAGCCCGCAGGCGGCGCGGCATAAAACGCGCCGCTGGCGCGGGTCAGCGCACGCACCGCCGGCGGCCCGTAGCTGGGCATCCACATCGCGGCCGACCGGCCGGTGCTGTGCATGCCAGGTTGGGCTTCCCGTTCGAGCAACAGCACCCTGCGGGCGTCACCGTCTTGCGCCAGGTGCCAGGCCAGCGACGCGCCTGCGATGCCTGCACCGACCACCACCACGTCAATATCTGCAACAGGCTTGTTCATGGCCGAATTCTCGCCGCGGTCATGGCAGGCGGCATGATGGATGCCCCGCAGCACCTGCACCGGCACCCAGCACATGCCCGACATCACCTTCATCACCACCGACGGCACCGAACATGGCTTCGAGGCGCCAGCCGGCGTCAGCCTGATGCAGGCGGCCACCGGCTTCGGCGTGCCGGGCATCCTGGCCGACTGCGGCGGATCGGCCAGCTGCGGCACTTGCCATGTGATCGTCGACGCGGCCTGGGCTGGCCGGCTGCCCGCGCCGGAACCAATCGAGCGCATGGTGCTGGAAACCACCGCCGTGCCCGCCTCCCCCACCAGCCGGCTGGCCTGCCAGGTGCGGCTGACCGACGACCTGCAGGGCCTGGTGGTGCACTTGCCCGAGCGGCAGGTGTGAATGCAACTGGCTGACCGAGAATCCACGCCATGAACCCCATCGTCATCATCGGCGGCGGCCATGCCGCTGCCCCCCTGTGCGCCGCGCTGGCCGAGGCCGGCCTGGGCAGCCAGGTACACCTGGTCTGCGCCGAACCGCAACTGCCCTACCAGCGCCCGCCGCTGTCCAAGGCCTACCTGAAGAACCCGGCCGAGGTGCTGCAGGCCCACCGCGCCGAGGCCTGGTATGCGCAGGCGGGCATCACCCTGCATGCAGGCGACGCAGCCGTGGCCATCGACCGCGCCGCCCGCACCGTCACCCTGCAGTCCGGCGCGGTGCTGCCCTATGCCCAGCTGGTGCTGGCCACCGGAACCCGGGCCCGGCGCCTGCCGCAGCTGCCCGACCACCTGGCCAATGTGGCGGTGCTGCGGGACGCCGCCGACGCCGAGCGGCTGCGCGGGCTGCTGGCCGGCGCGACATCCCTGACGGTGCTGGGCGGCGGCTTCATCGGCCTGGAGGTGGCCGCCACCGCCCGCGCCCAGGGGCTGGACGTGCGGGTAGTGGAAGTGGCACCGCGCCTGCTGGGCCGCAGCGTGTCGGCCGAGCTGGCCGCGCATGTGCTGGCCGCGCACCGCACCAGCGGCATCACCGTCGACGTGGGCGCGCAGCTGGGCGCCTTCGAGCACGACGGCCAGCGCCTGCAGGCCATCACGGTGGACGGCCAGCGCCTGCCGGTGGACCTGCTGCTGCTGGGCATCGGTGCCGAGCCTGAGGACACGCTGGCCCGCGCGGCCGGCCTGCAGTGCGACAACGGCATCGTGGTGGATGCGTCGCTGCGCACCAGCGATGTGGCCATCCTGGCCATCGGCGACGTGGCGCGCTTTCCGGTGTCCACCCAGTGGGCGCCGGGCGGCGGGCTCTTGCGGCTGGAATCGGTGCAGAACGCCACCGACCAGGCGCGCGCCGCCGCATTGACTTTGCAGGGCCAGGCGCCGGTGTACGGCGCCCTGCCCTGGTTCTGGTCCGAGCAAGGCGCCATGCGGCTGCAGATGACGGGCTTGATGCCCGCGCCCGACGCACCGGGCGTGCAACGCCACCGCCGCCCGGGCGCCAACGACGGCAGCTTCTCGATCCTGCACTACCTGGATGCGCGCCTCATGTGCGTGGAGTCGGTCAACGCGCCGATGGACCATGTGATGTCGCGCAAACTGATCGAGGCCGGCCGCAACCCGCCGCCAGCCGTGGCCTGCGATCCGGCCGTGGCGCTGAAGTCGCTGCTGGCCTGACGCTCGAGCGCCGCACCATGACCGACGCCACCGCGCCCGCCATCCCGGGCCTGCAGTTCGCCTTCGAGATCCACGCCGATGTG
Organism: Aquabacterium sp.; assembly: GCA_040400895.1. Taxonomy (GTDB): domain Bacteria; phylum Pseudomonadota; class Gammaproteobacteria; order Burkholderiales; family Burkholderiaceae_C; genus Pseudaquabacterium. The sequence continues at coordinate 53,204 of JBBAPL010000009.1, read as the reverse complement.
AAGCCGCCGGTGACAGCCGGCTCAGGCACCAACGGCGAGCGCAAGCACATCGTCATCACCGGTGGCACGCTGCGCGGGCCGCTGCTCAACGGCACCATCCTGCCCGGCGGCAGTGACTGGCTGTGGCAGCGCCCCGACGGCACGGCCGAGATCCACGCGCACTACACCGTGCTGCTGGACGACGGCACACCGGTGTACCTGCGCAACCTGGGCCTGCGCCATGCCGAGCCGCCGGTGCTGGCGCGGCTGCAGGCACGCGAGCCGGTGGACCCGGCGGAGTACTACTTCCGCACCGCACCGGTGTTCGACGCCCCCGACGGCCCGCATGCCTGGCTGCGCAACCGCTGCTTCGTGGGCAGCGCCCGGCCGGGTCCGGGCTGGGTGCAGATCGCCGTCTACCTGGTGACCTGAGCGGCCACCCGTCCAGCAGCCCGACAGGGCGCCCGCCACAGACCCTACAACCAACCGAGCCCGCGCCGTGCCCGACACCCTGACGCCCTTCCACCTCCTGCCGGCCCGGCAATTGGCCGCTGAGCTGGCCCGTGGCGCGCTGGCGCCCGACACGCTGGCACGCGCCACCCACGCACGCATCGCTGCCGAAGACAGCGCCCTGGGCGCCTTCGTCTGCACCCTGTCAGCCGACGACGCCGCGGCGCAGGCCCGCAGCCTGCACGGCCCGCTGGCAGGCTTGCCGGTGGCCGTGAAGGACATCTTCGACACCCACGACCTGCCCACCGCCTACGGCAGCCCGATCTACCCGTCCCGGCCCGCAACGGCAGACGCTGCCGTGGTCGCGGTGCTGCGCCGCGCCGGCGGCCTGGTGATCGGCAAGAGCAGCACCACCGAGTTCGCCTACCTGCACCCCACGGCCACCGGCAACCCGCGCGCACCGGGGCGCACGCCGGGTGGGTCGTCGGCCGGTTCGGCTGCTGCGGTGGCGGCTGGGCTGGTGCCGCTGGCCCTGGGCACGCAGACCGGTGGCTCGGTGATCCGCCCGGCGTCGTACTGCGGCGTGGTGGGCTACAAGCCCAGCTTCGGCTGGCTGCCGACGGTCGGCTTGAAGTGCTTTTCCTGGTCACTCGACACGGTGGGTCTGTTTGCGCGCGATGTGGCCGACGTGGCCTGGTTTGCCGAAGCCCTGTGCGGGCGGGCGCTGGCCCTGGACGGCACGGCCGACATGGGCCCGCTGGCCGTGGCCGCGCCCGGCGCCTACCCCTGGGGCGGCGTCTCCGCCAGCGCGGCCAGCGCCATGGAACACGGCTGCGACGCGCTGCGCGCCGCCGGCGCCGAGGTGCGCACCAGCACCCTGCCGCCCTGGGCGGACGCCGCCTTCGACGCCCACGCGGTGGTGCAGGGCTACGAGGCCTGGCGCTGCCTGGGCTGGGAGCTCGACCACCACGCGGCCAGGCTGTCGCCGGTTCTGCGCGATTACCTGGAGAGCACGCGCGGCATCACCGCCGCCGAGTACGAAGCCGCCCAGGCGCTGGTGACCCAGGCCAGGCTTGACGCACAGGCCTGGCTGCAGGGCGTCAGCCTGCTGTTGACCCCCAGCGCGCCCGATGAACCACCCGAAGGCTTGGGCAGCACCGGCACGTCCACCTTCAACCGGCTGTGGACGCTGCTGGGGGTGCCGTGCATCAGCGTGCCAGGCGCGGTGGGTCAACATGGTGCGCCGATGGGGCTGCAGCTGATCGCCCCGCTGGGCGCCGACGCCCGTCTGCTGGCCGCCGCGCACAGGCTGGAGCAGGCGCTGGCCGCGTCTCCCACGCCCCCGGCACCCCAGCGAGCCTGAACCCACGGGGGACGTCCATCCCGTGCGGATGACGCGACGCGTCATCGGCCCGTCGCGCACTGGAAGTGTTGGCTACACGACGTCGTGTTCGAGCGCCTGCCAGCGAAATCGTGCAGCTGCCCATGCGCAGGCACCCGCCTGCTGCGACGGCTGCAGCAACTCCAGCCCGATCAGGTTGGCGCGCGCGCAAGCGCCTCGGACCTGGCGGTCTGTTCGGTGGGGGCACGGATCGCATCCGGCTGGGACCAGCGCCGCATCGGCGGCAGCCGTTCCTTCGTCGAAGTCGAGGTCCAGGGCGACCAGTGCATCGTCGGGACCCGTGTACATCGACAGGATGCGCCCGACGCCCCTCACCGTCATGCGGCAGCGGCCATGTCGTCGTGCGCGCGTGGTTCTGCGACAGACGCTAGACCCATCGGGCCCGGCGCAATCGACGATAGACAACGACGCATCCAAGGGCGGTCACGGCAACGGCCATCGGATAGCCGGCCCTCCACTTCAACTCTGGCATCCAAGCGAAGTTCATGCCGTACAGGCTGAAGATGACGGTGGGGATGGCCAGGATCGCGCCCCAGCCCGCCAGGCGCTTGACGACCTCGTTCTGGTTGTTGGCCACCAGCGCCAGGTTCACCTGCATTGCGGTGGTCAGCATGTCACGCATGCCATCGATCAAACCCACCAGGCGCGAGACATGATCCTGGATGTCGCGGAAGTAGGCTCGCAATTCTTTGGGGACCAGATCCTCGTGCAGTCGCATCAATTCGGCGCTGATCTCCGCCAGGGGCAGCGTGGCGTTGCGCAGTTCGAGGAGATGGCGCTTCAGCGCGTACAGGCGCTCGATCACGAGCTTGTCGAACTGGTCCTTGAAGATGTCGGTCTCGATCGCATCGAAGTCCTGCTCGAACTGGGCAACGACCGGTTGGTAGTTGTCAGCCACGAAGTCCAAGATCGCATACAGCGCGAAACCCGGTCCCTTGGGCAGGCCCTTCGTGCCATCTTCGCAGCGTTGCAGCACCTGCGCAAAGCTCGATGACACACCGTGGCGCACCGATACCAGGAAGTTCGTGCCCACGAAGAGATGCGTCTCTCCGTAGACCACCTGGCCCGATTGCAGCTGCGCCGTCTTCAGCACGATGAACAGCGAGTTGCTGTAGACCTCGATCTTGGGACGCTGGTGGGCATGGTGAGCGTCTTCGATGGCCAGTTCATGCAGACCGAAGGCCTGCTGGATCTTTCGCAGCACGGCGTCATCCGGTTCATGCAGTCCGAGCCACGCGAATGTGCCGGGCTGCTTGATGGCTTGCCCGATGTCGGCGATGGGTAGATCGTCGATCCGCTCCCCGCCTCGATAGACCACGCTGTCCACACGGGATGTCACTACCCTGGCCCCTTCGTCGACTGTTGCGCCGACCGTCTGCTGCGGCCATTGGGGCACGAGGCTCCAACCCCGTCGGTGCGATGCCGAACGCTGGAGGCCCTGTCGGTGCCAGCCCACCGAAAGGCAACGCGAAAGAGCAGAACGCCGTCCTCTGTTGTGGCGGTTCAAGGAATGGGTTCGCTCGCGCACAGACCGCGCGCCAGTCGGCGCCTATCTTGCTGACTCCCCCACACCAGGAACGACCATGGAAACCAACTACGTCACGCGTGACAACTTCGGCATGTACGCCAACAGCGACTCTGGCCCAGGCCCGGCGCTGATGGGTGCCGACACGCTGCTCGGCAACGATGTTTACAACAAGGACGGCGAGGATCTGGGCGACATCGAGGAGTTCATGATCGACATGGCCTCCGGCAAGGTCGCTTATGCGGTTCTGTCGTTCGGTGGCTTGCTCGGCATGGGCGACAAGCTCTTCGCGGTGCCCTGGGCGGCACTCGTCTTGGACACGACGAACAAGCGCTTCACGCTCAACGTCCCCAAGGACGCATTGAAGGACGCGCCCGGCTTCGACAAGAACCGTTGGCCATCGATGTCCGACCAGACATGGGCCAGCGGCGTGCACAAGTTCTACGGCACGCCCTACACGGCGCCATGAGCCGTTGCGTCACGCATCAGTCACGCTGATTTCTCCACTTCAACTCAAGGTCAAACCATGAACAAGGATCAAGTCAAGGGCACGCTCAAGGACGCAGCTGGCCACGTACAGGAAACCACCGGCAAGGTGATCGGCAGCAATGCGCAGCAGTTCAAGGGCATCAAGAAGCAAGTGGATGGCCACGCGCAGAAGGTTGCCGGCGACATCAAGGAAGTCGTCAAGGACGCGAGCAAGAGGTAGGCGCCACCACAAGCGAGGAAGGGCTCTGGTTTCGTCGCCGTGCTGTTGCGCGCCGGGTTGATGCCGGCGTCGGGCCGTAGGGCGGCGGTTCCTCCACACCGCAGACATGACAAGGGCATGGGTCGCATGGGTCCGCGTCAATCCATGGGGCAGGCATGCAGGGTGACGTGCAAGACATCGCGTCCGCCGCCAACGGCAACGACGACTTCCGACGGGTCTTCTACACCGCGCGGGCGGACGCAGACGCCGACACCGAGCACTTCGATGGCAACACGTCGGAGCAGGGCTGAGAACCCGAAAGACCGGTCCGAACTTCGACGGCGCGCCAGGCGCCTTCGAAGGCTCCCGCCGCATCACCCGGCATGGCATGGGTCTTCTTCGATCGAGACCCAGTGACCGCGCGCCGTTCACCGCCTTCCGTGCATCCGCCAGTCTCAGGCGCAGCCTCTGCGCCCTGCATGCGTCGTGGCCCGGCGGCGAACCGACGCGCCACTGCCGGCCCTGCAAGCTGATCAGGATCAAACCGGACGGCAGCAGATGACGCACAGTGCCCTGAGAGGACAACACCATGAGAATCCAGGTTCTGGGGTCGGGTTGCAGCAAGTGCCGCAGCACCATCGGCATCATCGAGCGCACCGCCCGAGAAGCGGGCATCGCGGTCGAGGTCGTCCAGGTCGAGTCCCCAGACGCGATCAAGGCCCATGGTGTGCACGCAACGCCGGCCGTCGTCATCGCAGAGCAAGTGGTCCACAGCGGAGGAATCCCGTCGCATGACGCTGTGAAGGCCTGGTTCACGCCCGTCGTCGTCGGGTTCATCCAGCAACCGACGCAGCATCTCTTCTTCACCGGCAAGGGCGGCGTGGGCAAAACCTCGCTGTCTGCCGCCGCGGCGCTGACGCTGGTCGACGCCGGCAAGAAGGTGCTGCTCGTCAGCACCGATGCCGCGTCCAACCTGGACGAGATGCTCGGCATCGAACTGCGCAACACGCCCGTCCCGGTCCCAGGTGCCCCCGGTCTGTCGGTGCTCAACATCGATCCCGACACGGCTGCGGAGTCGTACCGCCAGCGTGTGCTGGCGCTGATGGGCGCCAGCGCCACCGCACAGGAGCTGTCGACGGTGCGTGAGCAGTTGTCTGGTGCCTGCACGACCGAGATCGCCTCGTTCGACGAGTTCTCGTCCCTGCTGGCCGACGGCGCGCAAGCCTGGGACCACATCGTCTTCGACACGGCGCCGACCGGGCACACGCTGCGCCTGCTCAGCCTGCCCAAGGCCTGGACCGGCTTCCTGGATGGCAACGACCGCGGTGCCTCCTGTCTCGGGCCGCACTCGGGCCTAAAGATGCAGGAGGCCCGGTTCAAGGTTGCGCTCGGAGCACTGAGCGACCCCGCGAAGACGACCGTCATCCTGGTGGCCGGGCCCGACAGTGGGGCGATCGCAGAGGCGGCACGAACCTCGGTCGAGTTGCGTGCGCTGGGACTGAACAACCAGCGCCTGGCGATCAACGGCGTGTTCCACGCCAGCGACCGCAGCGATGTGGTGGCCTGTGCGATCGAAGCGCTGGGCCAGCAGGCGCTGGCCGCCATGCCTGCATCGCTGCGCGAACTGCCGCAGGACCAGGTGCCGCTGCGCCCGTTCGACACGGTCGGCCTGCAGGCACTGCGTGCCCTGCTGCTGCAGGGCGGCACCGCATTGGCTTGTCCCCCCACGGCTCCAGGCAGTGCCGCCAAGCCGTTGCCCGGCCTGGCGTCACTGGCCGATGACCTGGCCGCGTCCGGCCACGGCTTGATCATGGTGATGGGCAAGGGCGGCGTCGGCAAGACCACCATTGCCGCGGCCCTGGCGATCGGCCTCGTGCAGCGCGGCAAGACCGTGCACCTCAGCACCACCGATCCCGCCGCGCACTTGGCTGGCACGCTGGCGGGCGACCTGGCAGGCCTGCAGGTGAGCCGCATCGACCCGAAGGCCGAGACGCAGCGCTACATCGACAAGGTCATGGCTGCCAAGGCACCGCATCTCGACGCGCAGGGTCAAGCGCTGCTGCGGGAGGATCTGCAGTCGCCCTGCACGGAGGAGGTCGCTGTCTTCCACGCCTTCTCGCGCATCGTTGGCGAGGGCCGCAGTGCCTTCGTGGTGCTGGACACTGCGCCCACCGGACACTCGATGCTGTTGATGGACGCGACCGGTGCCTACCACCGGCAGATGATGCGTGAGTTTGAAGGCCATGGCGGGGCACGCGTCGTGACGCCACTGATGCGGCTGCAGGATGCCGAGTACACGAAGATCATTCTGGTGACCCTGCCAGAGGCGACGCCGGTGTCCCAGGCAGCAGCGCTGCAGACCGACCTGCGCCGAGCGCACATCGAGCCGCATGCCTGGGTGCTCAACAAGAGCGTGCTGGCATCAGGAACGCGCGATCCCTTGCTGCAGGCCCGGTTGGCTGGTGAACGCCAGCAGATCGCGCGCCTGTCCGCGGGCCTTGCCCAACGGCTGTACGCGTTGCCGTGGCTGCCCGTGCCACCGATCGGGCTGGGCGCGCTGTCAAGACTGGTCCACGAACCAACGCCCGCAGACGTCGTTGCGGCTTGAATGTCCACCTGAACCGGAGTTTGCCCATGTATGGATTCACCACCACGCTGACCGGCCTGTCGTTCAATGAGGCTGTCGTGAAGACCACGGCAGCGTTGAAGACCGAAGGCTTCGGCATCCTGAGCGACATCGATGTCCAGCACGCGATGAAGGAGAAGCTCGGCAAGGACATGCTGCCCTATCGAATCCTGGGCGCCTGCAATCCACCCCTGGCGCACCAGGCTGTCACGGCCGTGCCCGACATCGGGCTGCTGCTGCCGTGCAACGTGATCGTCCGCGAAGAGGCGCCAGGCCGCGTCGTCGTGGGATTTCTCGACCCGCAGATCATGGTCAACCTGGTCGGCAAGCCCGAAGTGCGTGCGGTGGCCGATGCCGCCGAGCAGCGCCTGCGCCGTGCCTGCGATGGCCTGGGCGGCAGCCCGACCCAGAACACCTGAGCGGAATCGGGATTCGCACCGCCGGCGCAGGCGCGCGCAACGGACGCTTCTGCACGCAGTGACCCAGCCTTGGTAGGGAGCGGCGGCGCAGCAACGCCATGCCGGCGAGCTGTCGCCGGTGCGATCGGCCGGCACCGGGCGCGCTGGCAGCATGGTGGGCCCCACCTGCTCAAGGCGCCGCCATGACCGACCTCGTCCACCTGCTTGTCGACCAGCCCCTGCCCGGCATCAGCCGGCTGACGCTGAACCGTCCGGAGAAGCGCAATGCGCTGAACAACCAGTTGCGCGGCGAGCTGCTGGCCATGCTGGAACACAACGACCAGGACCCCGACGTGCGGGTGACCATCATCCGCGGTGCAGGGCCGGCGTTCTGCTCAGGCTACGACCTGTCGGCCGACAACCGACAAGGGCAGCCCTACCACTCGGCCGGCGGGCTGGGCCAGTGGCCACGCCATGTGGTGGATGGCTGGTTCCGCATCTGGGATCTGGCCAAACCGGTGATCGCACAGGTGCATGGCTACTGCCTGGCCGGCGGGTCGGAGCTGGCCACCGCCTGCGACCTGGTCTACGTGGCCGACGACGCCCAGATCGGCTACCCGCCGGTGCGGCTGATGAGCCCGCCCGACATGCAGTTCCACCCCTGGACCATGGGCATGCGCCAGGCGATGGAGTCGATGCTGACCGGTGACTCGCTGAGCGGGCGCGAAGCCGCCGCACGCGGCTGGGCCAACCGTGCGCACCCGGCCGACGAATTGGAAGCACAGGTGCTGGCCCTGGCTGCCCGCGTGGCCCAGCTGCCCAGCGAGCTCGCGGCCATCAACAAGCGCAGCGTGCACCGGGCGATGGAGATCATGGGCCTGCGCGCTGCCATCCGGGCCGGCACCGAGTTGCAAGCCCTGGCGTTCCAGACGCCGTCCAGCCAGGCCTACATGGGACGCTTTCGCCGCAGCGGCGAGAGCGTCAGCAACCTGCTCAGCGAGCGCGACGCCGCCTTCGGCGACTACCGCGAACGCGGCGACTGAGCCCTTGCGCTCTGTGCCGGCCACCGACGCCGTGGCCACCGGCGGGCCGGCAGCGCCAGCCGCCGGGATGCCGCGGCCCGGATGCTGGGTAGAGGCCTGACGGCGCGCCAGTACACCAAGGTGACGGACCCGGCGGTGGCCCATCGGCCAAGATGCTGCGCATCCAGGCTGACCCTCACCATGCCCACCACCATTGATCAAGCCAACCGCGGCGGCACTGTGGCCGACCTGCTGCTGACCGCCATCCGCCGCTTCCCGGATCGCACCGCCTTTGCCAATGCCGAGGCCACGCTCAGCTACCGCCAGCTGGGCGACGCCGTCGGCCACCTCGCCCGGCACTTCGACAGCCTGGGCCTGCAGCCCGGCGACACCGTGGCGCAATTGGGTGTCAACCGCTGGGAGGTGTTTGCCATCGCGGCGGCCGCCTACCTGCGCGGCCTGCGCTCGGTCACGCTGCATGCGCTGGGCAGCGAGTCCGACCATGCCTTCATCCTGGCCGACTGTGGCGCGCGCATCGCCATCGTCGATGCCCACCACCGCGCCCGCGGCGACGCGCTGCGCAGCCAGTGCGCTGGCGTGCAGGCCTGGTTGTCGCTGGGCGACATGCCCGGCTTCACCGACCTGCTGCCGACGCTGGCCGCCACACCGCTGCAAGCCCAGCCGTTGCAACCGATTGGCGACGCCGAGACCATCGTCCGGGTGGCCTACACCGGCGGCACCACCGGCCGGCCCAAGGGCGTGCTGCTGTCGAACCGGGCGCTGGCCACCAACGCGGTGATCGACCTGGCCGCCAAGGACTGGCCGGCCGACATCCGCTACCTGTGCGTGGCGCCGATCTCGCACGGTGGCGGCTCGCTGGTACTGCCCACGCTGATGCGCGGCGGCTGCGTCACCCTGGTGCGCGGCTTCGCCACCGGCAGCTTCATCGAGGCCATCCAGCGCTTCGGCTGCAATGTCACCTGGCTGGTGCCGACCATGCTGTACACCCTGCTCGACAGCGGCCGCACGCCCGAGGTGGACTGGTCGCGCTTCCACACGCTGATCTACAGCGCCGCACCCGCCTCGCCCGCCCGCCTGCGCCAGGCCCTGCAGCTGCTGGGCCCGGTGCTGCTGCAAAGCTACGGCCAGACCGAGGCGCCCAACTCGCTGCTGATCCTGACCCGGCAAGACCACGTCGGGCTGAGCGACGCCCAGCTGGCGGCCGCCGGCCGCCCCAGCCCGCTGATGCAGCTGCGCCTGCTGGACGACCAGGGCCAGGAGGTGCCCCCCGGCGAGCGTGGCGAAATCTGCGTGCGTGGCCCGCTGCTGATGTCGGGCTACTGGCAGCGCGAGGCCGAAACCGCCGCCGCGCTGGCCGGCGGCTGGCTGCACACCGGCGACATCGCCTACCAGGGCGACGACGGGCTCTACTACATCGTCGACCGCAAGAAGGACCTGATCATCTCGGGCGGCTTCAATGTCTACCCGAAGGAGGTGGAGGACGTGCTCTGCACCCACCCGGCCGTGGCCACCGCCGCGGTGATCGGCGTGCCCGACGACAAGTGGGGCGAGCTGGTGCTGGCCTGCGTGCAGCTGAAACCCGGCGCGGCGGTGGATGCCGAGGCCCTGATCGCCCTGGTGCGTGCGGCCAAGGGCGCCGTGGCCGCGCCCAAGCGGGTGCAGTTCCTGCCCGCGCTGCCGCTGACCGCGCTGGGCAAGATCGACAAGAAGGCGCTGCGCGCCCACCATTGGCCGGCTGGCAGCCGCGCCGTGCACTGACAGGACACTGCCACCATGACCCACGACCCCAGCGCCTACATCTGCGGCGCCTATGAACACCCCACCCGGCACGCGCCCGACAAGTCGGTGGCGCAGCTGCATGCCGAGAGCGCGCTGGGCGCGCTGGCCGACGCCGGCCTGCGCCTGGCCGACGTCGACGGCTACTTCTGCGCCGGCGACGTGCCTGGCGGCACACCCCTGGTGATGGCCGACTACCTGAACCTGCGCCTGCGCTGGATGGACGGCACCGAGCTGGGCGGCTGTTCCTACATCGCGCTGGTCGAGCATGCGGCGGTGGCGATCGCCGCCGGCAAGTGCTCGGTGGCACTGATCACCATGGCTGGCAGGCCGCGCAGCACCGGGCTGTCGGTGGGGGTGCAGCCGCGTGCGCTCCCGCCTGACCGGCCCGAGGCCGCCTTCGACAGCGCCAGCCAGTGGACCATCGCGCCCATCTACGCCATGGCGGCGCAGCGCCACATGCATGAGCACGGCACCACACCCGCGCAACTGGCCTGGGTGAAGGTGGCAGCCTCGCTGCATGCCCAGCACAACCCGTACGCCCTGCTGCGCAAGCCGGTGACGGTGGACGAGGTGCTGGCCTCGGGCGTGATCGCCGACCCGCTGCACAAGATGGACTGCTGCGTCATCACCGACGGTGGCGGTGCCCTGGTGGTCACCAGCGCTGCGGTGGCGCGGCGGCTGACGCGGCCGCTGGTGCGCCTGCGGGGCAGCGGCCAGACCATCCACACCAACCAGGGTGGCCTGGTCGACCTGACCCGCACCGGCGCTGAAGCCTCGGGCCGCCTGGCCTTCGCGCAGGCCGGCGTCGGGCCGCAGGACATCCAGTACGCGTCGGTTTACGACAACTTCACCATCATGGTGATCCTGCAGCTGGAGGACCTGGGCTTCTGCAAGAAGGGGCAAGGCGGCGCCTTCGTGCAGGACGGCAACCTGGTGTCGGGCCGCGGCGCGCTGCCGTGGAACACCGATGGCGGCGGCCTGTGCAACAACCACCCGGCCAACCGCGGTGGCATCACCAAGGTCATCGAGGCCGTGCGCCAGTTGCGCGGCGAGGCCCATCCCGCCGTGCAGGTGCCCGGCTGCCAGTTGGCCCTGGCCAGCGGCCCCGGCCTGGTGCTGGGCAGCGGCCATGCCCATGCCACCCTGATCCTGGAGCGCGAATGACCGCCACCTTGCCACCCGACTTCCATGACGATCCCTTCGTCGCGTCCAACCCGGAAAACCTGCCGTTCTGGCAGGCCGCTGAAGCAGGCCGGCTGCTGGGCAAGCGCTGCACCGACTGCGGGCGGCACCACTGGACGCCCTGTTGCATCTGCCCGTTCTGCGGCAGCGCCAACACGGCCTGGGTGCCGCTCAGCGGGCGCGGCAGCATCCATGCGTTTTCCACGTTGCGCCGCGCCAGCCCGCCCTACACCGTGGCCTACGTCGAACTGGCCGAAGGCCCGCGCCTGCTGACCAACCTGGTCGACATGGCCGAGTCCGAGATGCGCATCGGTGCGCCGGTGAAGGTGGTGTTCCGCCGTACCGCGGAAGGCCGGCAGGCACCCAAGTTCACGCGGGACGACGCGACATCCGACTGACCAGCCGGGCGAGATCCAGACAGGCGCTGTAGTCAAGCGCTAGCATGCGCGTCCCTTCCACTCTCTCAACGCAGCGCACCCAAGGTGCGCCACCCACCCATGGCCACTGCCAAGAAGTCTGTTTCCGCCCCCGCCGCCAAGAAGACCGCGCGGGCCGCCGCACCTGCCAAGGCACCTGCCAAGAAAGCCCCGGTTGCCAAGAAGGCAGCCACCAAGACCATGGCCGCCAAGGCCGCACCCGCAGCGCTGAAGCCGATCAAGACCGCCTTCAACAAGACTGGTCTGCTGGCCCATGTGGCTGAACTGGCGGCCGTGGAGCTGAAGGCTGTCAAGGCGGTGATCGGCGCACTGGAGGCGACCATCCTCGCCTCCATCCACAAGAAGGGCCTGGGCGCGTTCACCCTGCCCGGCCTGCTGAAGATCACCGCCCAGAACGTGCCGGCCAAGAAGAAGCGCATGGGCAAGGACCCGTTCACCGGCCAGGAGCGCATGTTCGCCGCCAAGCCGGCGAGCACCAAGATCAAGACCCGCGCACTGAAGAAGCTGAAGGACGCCGCGCTGTAAGGCGCGGCCGAGGCGCCGGGCTGCCCAGCCTGGCACCTCGTCATGCGCCCAGCCACCGGACATTGACCACCCAGCACCGCAGACCACCCGCCATGCCCGCTGCCACGACCCCTCTGCTCGTCACGCCCGACTGGCTGCAAGCCCATCTTGAAGACGCGTCGGTCCGCGTGCTCGACTGCACCACCTGGATGACGCCGCAGCCCGTGGGCCCGTCGAAGATCACCAGTGGCCGGCCAGACTGGCTGCGCGCGCACATCCCTGGCTCCTGCCATGTCTGCATGGTCGACGACCTGTCCGACCCGGCCGGCGCGTTCCCCTACACCTTGCCCGACGAGGCGCGCATCGCCGCACTGCTGTCGGGCCTGGGCATCGGCAACGCGCACCATGTGGTGCTGTACGGCGCGGCGCAGCCGATGGTGGTCACACGGGCCTGGTGGGTGCTGACCGCACTCGGTCACCAGCGGGTGTCGATCCTCGACGGCGGGCTGCCGCGCTGGCGGCGCGAAGGCCGGCCGCTGACGGATGTGGTGGTCACGCGCGCGCCTGCCGTGTTCCAACCACGGCGCGACGCGGCCCTGGTGGCAGACGCCGAGCGCGTGGCACGCGCCGTTGCCGGCTCGGGCGAGCGTCTCGTCAATGCACTCAGCCCCGAGCAGTTCGCCGGCACCGGCGGCGCGCACTACGGCCGGCCCGGACACATTCCCGGCAGCCTGAACCTGCCGGCACGCGACCTGGTCGATGCCACGACGATGGACTGGCAGCCGCCCGAAGCGATCCAGGCGCGCCTGGCCGCCGCGGGTCTGGGGGATCCGTCTGAACCCGTGATCACCTACTGCGGCGGCGGCATCGCGGCCAGCGTCACCTTCTTCGCGCTGCGGCTGCTTGGCCGCGACCAGGTGGCGCTCTACGACAACTCCCTGCTGGAGTGGTCGGCGGATCCGGCGCGGCCGATGGCGCAGTGACTGGCAGTGGGGCGGCCGGTGCGGGGCCTTCCCCTCGACCGCGACCAGGACGGCGCCTGCGCTACTTCTTCCAAAACGCGTCCACCGCCTTCATGCGCCGTCGCTGTTCGGTGGTGACATAGACCGTGGTGGTGGCCAGCGAAGCATGCCCCAGGTTCTGCTGGGCGATCTCGATGGGCATGCCGCTGGCGATCGCATGACTCGCGTGCGAGTGGCGCATCCAGTGCGTGCTGGCGTTGCCGAAGCGCTCAGCCCCCTTCGCATCGCCCTGCCCTCGCAGCACGCTGGCACAGTCGTCGAAGAACCGCTTGATCTGGTCGTAGAAGGTCGTCGCCGCGATCCCCTGGCGCGGGTCAGTCACCCGCCCCGCGTTCAGCCCCGGTGCGCGCTCGGCCGCATCGCTGGCCTTGCCCAGCAAGAACGCCCCCTGGTTGCCGATGTCTTGCGGGTCTGCCTCGAGCCGACGCGAGGCCAGGTACCGCTGCAGCGCGCCCACCACGTCGGCGGGCAGCGGCACCTCACGTTGCCGCTGCCCCTTGCCGATCACGCGCAGCCACCAGCCTTGCATGGGCTCGCTGTCGGACGCATCGGCCGGGTACTCGACCCATTGCAGGTCATCGACCGTGGCGGCCACCGCTTCCGACAAGCGCAACCCGGTGGCGTAAAGCAGGTGCAACCCGAAGGACAGGCGCTGGTTGGACGAGGTTGCCGGCAGCATCTTGAGCTGCACCTCGATGAACTGCCACTGCGCACGGCTGAAGCTGCGACCCGCATTCACCTTCGGCCCCGATGTCCTGGGCACGCCCACCGCTGACCACGGATTGCCCATCAGATAGTTCTGGTCCACCAGAAACCCGTACAGATTCTTCAGGATCGTCACCGCATGTCGCTGTGCCGAAGACGACAGCGGCCCTTCGAACGGCCGCCACAGTGGCGACCAGCGCTCGCGCCCGCGCTCGCCGCACCAGCGGCTGCGGGGCTGCGGGTCGGCCAGGAAGTCGCGGTACTGGGTACAGTCCTCATTGCTCATCGACGACAGGGCCTTGCCCTTGTGGGTGACGGCCCAGAGCAGAAAGCGCTCGGCCTCCTTGCGGTAGGCGCGCTGGGTGTGCGACAGCGCCTGCAGCCAGTCCAGCCCCTGCTCGACGCCCAAGTCACGCTGGCGCCGCCGTGCCTGCAGATGGGCCTTCTGCTCCGGCGTCAAGCCGTGCTTGGAGCGCAGCCAGGCGAGGATGGCCTGGTAGTCATTGCCGGCCTTCAGCAGGCACTGGGCCTGCGGGCGGCGGTACAGGCCGCGGCTGCCGTCGAGCTCGGTCGGTACGATGAATTTTTCCAGCGGCCGGATGGCCGTGGCCGGGGCCACCACGGCACCAAGCTCGTGCGCAAAAAGCTGGCCCCGGGGCATGGCCACATGCCGGCCGATCTGCAGGTCGGCACTGCCCTGCTGCGTGCTGGCCAGGCTCTGCAGCCAGTCAACGATGCCCAACGCCTTGCCCTGCCCCAGCGCCTTGATGCCAGCGTGCCAGCGCCGGCCGACACCGTTGATGCGCTCGACCAGCTGCGCGAGCGTGAAAATGTCGGACGCCTCCAGGTGACTGGTCAGCGTGGGGTTCAACCAGGCGGCGACCGAGTCGCCCGGCTTCGGCGTCTGGGCAAGCAATGTTTCGAGCCAGCGCAGCGCCTCCATCTGGCGGGTGATCAGGCGGGCGCGCCGGCTCAGGCGCTGTGTTGTCCGGCCGTACGCGGATTCGTAGGCGGCAATCTGGTCAGCCTGGCGCTCATCCTCGAGGCCGTGTGCTTCGGCGAATTGTTCGAGGCTGGGCAGGTCGAGTGACGGATCAGCGATGCGGGCGGCGTCGATGCGCACCAGGCGCGCGGTGCCGAAGCGGTCCTCCCGTTTGGCGGCCGCGGCGAACTCCTCGCGGATCCAGGCCATGGTGGCGCGCACGTTGCGCTGGTCTGTGGCCTCGCCTTCCAAGCGCAAGTAACGCTCCCAGCTGTCGCGCTGGTCGAGTCCCTGAACGACCGCGCGCATGAAGGCGAAATGGCCGACGTGCAGCTTGCGCTGGCGGGCGGCGCCTCGCACCGCCGTCACTGAAGCGGCAACCGCGGCCGCGCCCGGTGCGCTCCCGGTGCCGGTTGCATCAGTGGACACGCGGTGCGCCCTTCCGGAGTCGGCGCATGGTGGCCCTGCCATCCCGAGGCAGCCAGGCGTGGCTGGCTGCGCGTGCGGATGGGCCCCGACGTGCCTGGCGCGTGGCTGAAGACCTGCGCGCGCGGTGCTGGTGCAGCGCGCTGGCCTGCAGAGGGTTGCAGCCGCGCACAGGCGATTCACAAACCGTCATTTCGCACCCCAACGGCTGCAAGCGCAGGGCAGTCCGCGCCAGTCAGCAGCACATGTTGATTTCTTCCTATTTTTTAGCGTCATGATAACGAGACTTATCATGTCTTTGATTCTGCCAGAGAAGCGGCCAAGGCCCGGCCCGTTTCGGTCATGCGGCACAGCCCAAGCAACGGGAAGCCGCCTTTTCCGCGGGCCAAACGTTGCACGGCGCTGGACGTTTCCGGATAGAGAATCGGGGTCGCGCTGTTGCCTGCGAGGCAAGGCGCCCGGACAACCGGAGCAGCCTTGGATACTTCGCGTAGCGTGCGCCCTCTTGCATGGGGGCCGACGACCGGACGCGAGGCTCGGCCTGCAGCGCTGGGCTTGCACGCACAACCGCCAACCAGACATTCGACTGCATGCGCAGGTGGAAACCCGGTTTCCACCTGCGCATGCAGGGTGCGCTATCTGTGAAGCGTCAAGACGTTGTTTTCTGAATCAGGAAAGCAGGTCGTGGGCGCAAGGCCGCCGACGCCGCTGTGAGGCCGCTGTGAGGCCGCTGTGAGCCCAATACCGGTTGTAGTGATGTTGCCAGTGCGCCAGCGCTTCAGTTCGCTGCGTTGAGCGCTGGTGGGTCCAGGCATGAGCCCGCTCGCGCAGCGCTGATTGGATGAACCGCTCAGCCTTGCGGTTGGCCTGCACGCGGTAGGCCGAAGTGAACTGGTACTTGATGCCCAGCGCCTTGCAGGCTGCAGCGAAGTCCTTGAAGCGGCAGGCTAAACCGTCGTCGGTCAGCCGCCGCCTGACGCTGCTGCCCATGCGCGGGTCGTCGCTCACGGCGTGTTTGAGACACCGCACGGCCAGCGGCGGCTTCCCGTCTGGATGCCTCACTGTGAAGGCGATCCGCGCATGGTCATCAATGGCCACGAACAGTGGCTCCCAGCGGGCGCCACTGACCGAGTTGCGCCGGTTGCAGGCGATGCGGTGGCTGGACCGTTCGATACGACCCAGCTTCTTGGTGTCGATGTGCAGCAGGTCGCCCGGCGCTGGGTGCTCATCGCGCTGCACGGGTTCCCGCGGTGCCAGGTCAGTGTGCTTGGACAGGCCAGTTCTTGCCAGCACCCGGCTGACTGTGGGTTCCGACACGCCCACCGTCTTAGCGATCCTGGCCTGCAGCTGGCTGCGCTGGCGTAACGCCACGATCAGCAGCGCCTTGGCCAGATCGATGGTTCACGGCGACCTGCATGGCCTGGAAGAGGCGTCAGCCAGCACGGCATCACCGCCTGCAAGGCTGCGCCCGAACCACTTGCGCAGCGTGGCTGGAGTGACGGCAAACAGGGCAGCGCCTTCGCTTGTGCGCAGGGCATCGACTGTCCACGAGCAGACCAGTTCGATTCGACGGACGGGCGTGAGTCGGGCATGCTGGTGGTTGTTCATTCGGCCGAACCGCTGGAGGTCTGGGTCGTTGGCGACTTCCAGTCGCCCAGACTCAGTCCGGATGAACACCGGATACAACCTATTGAAGCTTCACAGCTAGCCTTTGCGCACCGGGGCCTGCACCACCGATCTGATCGCGTCGACCAGCGCGACGACGTTGTCAGCGTGCGCCACGCCCGGCAGCAGGCGGATCGTGGCCTGGCCACGCTCATCCCAGGTGATCTTGCCCGCCAGCACGCCGTCGACACGGATCTCACGTGGAGCTTCACCGCTGCCGCGCTGCTTGCCCACCAGGGCCGCCACCACTGCGGACGCCGAAAAGCGCTCGGACTGGCGGAGTTTCTCGGCACGGCGCAACACCCCCTTGCGGTCAGCCATCAATGCATCGGCGATCTGCTCGGCATGCTTGAACTGCAACTCCAGCGGGCTGCGAAAGCATTGCACCACCGGATCAGGAATCTCCGCCACCGCAATGGCCTTACGCACCCAGGTGTGCGACACACCCAGCGACTCAGCCAACCTGCGCTGGGACGGAAACATCTGCTCGTCCAGCGCCTTGCGGTACATGCTGCCCTGCTCCCAGGCCGAGAGATCGGCGCGCTCGCGGTTCTCACGATCCATCGCAGCGAAGAGTTCCAGGTCCGACATCGGCGCGGTCCAGATCGCGGCGAGCACGGGCAAACCCAGTTCCAGGCAAGCGCGGTGCCGCCGGTGGCCGAAGACGATCTCATAGGAGATGGCATCGGCAGTCAGCGGCCGCACCACGATCGGCTGCACATTGCCACCGGCATGTTCGATGTCCGCCTTGAACCGGATGAAGTCCGCCGTGGCGAAGCTGGCCTCATGCCGGTTGGCCCAGCGACTGGCCACCACGGTCTTCGGGTCAAGTTTCTTGGTGGGCAGGGAGCCGTCGAACTGCTGCAACGCGTCACGCAGACGCGCCACTTCCCCTTCGGCGGCCAGCATCTGGCCACGGAACGCCAGCATCTCGCCCGGGCCGGTCTTGCGCCCGGGCTGCCGGGGTGACACGCCTGGAAACCTGGTTTCCACACCGGGCGATCCAGGGGGCACACCGGTGATGGTCAGCGCTGCCGGCAGCTCACCTGCGCCGGCCGCCGGCGGTTCAACCACCACGGGCGCAGCCGCAGCCATGGCCGCTGACGTCGCCGCCTGTGGCGGCGGCACCACCAGATCTGCTGTCAGTCGCGAAAGCCTGTCTCGCGTGCTCATCGGAGGCTCCTGTGGCTGCTGCCCTGGCCTGCTGCCGGGCTCACGGCTGGACGGCGCGGCTGCGCCATGTTTCGACGATCGATTCCTCGATCAGTTCGACAAAGCGGTCGTAGGCATCAGCCGCCCGCTTGTAGGTCTTGGCGGCGCCGTCGTACTTTTGCACGTCATAGACGGTGGCGAACTCTGCCGCCTTGTTGCTGGTGACTGTTGTCTTGGGAATCTCCACCGGCAACATGTACTCGCCGTAGGTGGCCGCAATCCACTGCCGCACGGCCGGCGCAGCCGCATCGGCCTGGTCGACCCGGCTGAGCAGCACATGCAGGAAGTCGAAGGTCTTGCGGTTGCCAAGCGCCTCCTGGTTCTCCAGGTTGGTGCCCAGGTCACTCAACAGCGACCAGAACTGTGCCGAACTGGCGAAGTCCAGTCCACTGGGCGGCACGGGCACCACCAGGCCGTCCGCAGCCCACAGCGCGTTGATCGTCACGTACGACAGCGACGGCGGCGTGTCGATGACGATCACGTCGTACAGATCCCGCACCGAGTCGAGCCCGGCGTTCAACACATCCCAGAAGCGCGAGCTCGGATCACGCATCTGCCTTGCCGGCAGGGCAAATTCGGCCGAGAACAGGAACGGCGCCGCCGCGATCAGGTCGATGCCCTCCCAGTAGGTCGACCGGATGGCATAGCGGATGTCGGTCTCGCTTCCTTCGCACAACGGGCCGATGGTCATCTCGGCGTCCACCTCGGTCTCCGGAAGGATGCCATGCAGCGTGGTCAGCGACCCCTGCGGGTCGGTGTCGATGGCCAGCACACGGTGGCCGCGCAGACTGAGGCCCTGCGCCAGGATCATCGCCGACGTGGTCTTGGACACGCCGCCCTTGAAGTTGCCCACTGCCACGGTGATGGCCTTCTGGCCGGGCGGGCGCATCTTGGGCTGGCGGTAGGCGCGGGTCCAGCGGCGCGCATCAGCCAACTCGAACTCGCGCTTGCCACCGCTGGGCGACAGCTTGCCGCTGGGAAGGTCGGCCTTGCCGATGCGGTAATTGATGTGGGCCTTGTCCACGCCACACAACGTGGCCAGCTGCGCTGTGGAATAGTGGGGCGCGATCTTGCGCACCTCAGGCGCCAGCAGCTTGGCGCGGATCTGCTCGACCATGCCACCCGCGCGCTCGGCCAGTGCGGCGATGCGTGCCATGTCGATGGGCAGCCGGGCGGCGCCGGGGGCATGGGGGGCCGCGGTGGAAACCAGGTTTCCACTGCGGCCGGCAGCGGCCAAGGTCTGATCGTCGGTTGCCATTTGCTCACTGATTAGACGGAATTCGGATAGTGTACCGATATCCATCGAATCGCCAGAAGCTGCTGAAAAGCAGCATGGACAACATCCATTGTCTGTGAGAACTTTTGGGGAACCAGGGTGACGCGTCCCGCCAAGTGTGAGAGTTTTTAGGGATCTACAGCCGAGGGCGCCCTGCCTTCAGCCCGCAAGACACGACCCACCACGGCAAAACAGGGCCTGAGCCGCCTCAATCACCCCCAACAGCGGCCCACCCAGCCACCCCAAGACGACCAATGCCCAAACCCACAGCCTGAGATCCCCAGCAAATCTCCACAAACGCACGCGACATGCCCATATCCACTCCGGCAGTTCCCCAAATGGTCTCACCGACATGCCCATATCCCCACCAAAATTGCGAGCCAAGTGGTTGTCGGACCACACCTTTTTGACCCATCAACGCTTCAAGACTTCTAGTGTTTCTACTCAAGGTTTCAAGAGGGCGCCTGCGCCGCCACCCGACCTTATTGTGAATTGACAATTTCACAGAACACCAACAAGATGCGATGCTCTACCTCTCAGCATCGCGCCCAAGTGCTGCCCGACGATCCGCCAACGCCAACGCCAACGCCAACGCCAACGCCAACGCCAACGCGAGCCAACCATGGCACCTCGACGCTGGGCAGCGCACGTGCGATCGCTGCGCGCGCAGACGAATTGGCTGCGGCCAAAGCAGAACAATCCGTGTCCAAGGCCAACGAGGCCATCGCCATCCGACCCAAACGCGGCAAACTGACCCTGCTGTCCCGACGCATCTACAACGTCTTCCTGTACCACGCCCAGCGACAGGGCGTGGACAACCCCGGTTATTCGATTCTGCTGTCCGAGTTGATCGACGACGCGCGCTTCACGTCGCACAACACCGAACTGCTGAAATCGCACATCCGCGACATGCAGGCCACCACCATCGAGTGGCACACCAGCGCTGGCGGTACACGCCAATGGACATCCACCCAGCTGCTGGGACCGGTGCGCATCGACGAACCCGGGCGCGGCCAGGCCTGCACCATCTCTTGGACCTACCCCGAGCCCATCCGCGAACGCCTGCTCAAGCCAGCACAGTACACCCGGGTTCTGCTGGAGATCAGCTCGCAGATGCGCAGCTATGCAGCGTCGGTGCTCTACGAACTGGGCGCGCGCTACCTCACCTCGCCCAACGGGCTGACGATGCGAGAGGACATCGTCTGGTGGGCGTCGGTGCTCACCGGGCGCAGCGACATCACCACCGTCGACTACCGCATCCTGCACCGCGACACGATCAAGAAAGCTCTGGTCGAGCTCGACACACTGAGCGACGGCTTCCGCATGGAAGCGATCCCGCACAAGCGCGGTCGCAAGGTCGAAGAGCTGCAGTTCCGGGTGATCGCCAAGCCGCAGGCCAGCTTCAGCGGACTGGCTGAATCCGCCAAGAACGTGTTCGACCTGGAGTTGGTCGAACGCGTCATCGCCATCGGCTTCAAGCGCGCCGATGCACAAGATCTGTATGCCACCACCGACGAGGGCGTGCTGCGGTCGGCTGTCGAACACACCGAACAGCGCCTGAAGAGCGCGAGCCTGCCGCCCCTGAAGTCACCCGCAGCCTACTTGCGCGACGCGCTCAAGAAGCAGTACGCCGGGGCAGGGGAGGGCGGCGATGTCCCAACCACCACGGCTGCGCTGATGCCGCGCCCCAGCCTGGGCGAGCGCCGTCAGCGTCTGCAGGAGGAATGGCAACACCACCAGGCGCAGCAAGCCAAGTCGCTGTTCGACGAGATGCCGGCAGCTGACCAGGCAACGTGGCTGACCCAGTTCGAGGCGCAGCGCCTGGGCGATCTGGCCGCGCCCGTCGCCCGCGCCTGGCGGCGCGACGGCATCCACAGTCGCATCGCGGCCGGCACGTTCTACCGCTGGCTGGCCAGCAGCCTCTGGCCGGGCGAGGTGACCGACAAGGACCTGCTGGAGTTTGCGATGTCGCGCACCGCCTGAGGCGCCGTCGCCGGCCGCACGCGCCGTTCAGCCCCCACCCACCACCTTGGCGCGCAGCCGGCGCATGCCGCGCAGCCAGCGGTCGACGTCGGCTGTCTTGCGCTGCCAGAAGGTCAGCACCTCGGCATGCGGCAGGATCAGAAAGCTGCCGGCGCGCAACCCGTCCAACGCGCACTGCGCCACGGCCTCGGGTGTCAGCGCGCCGTCGCCCAGAAAGCTGGGGCGGCCGCTGTCGCTGTCGGCGCTCAGCATCATCGGGGTGCGCACGCCTTGTGGGCACAGGCAGCTGACATGGATGCCGGCATCGCCATGGGCGATGGCCAGCCACTCGGCAAAACCAACCGCCGCGTGCTTGGTGACGGAGTAGGGCGCCGCGTTCACCTGGCTCAGCAGCCCGGCGGCGCTGGCGGTCTGCAGCAGCCAGCCCTGGCCGCGCGCCAGCATCTGCGGCAGCACGGCATTGGCGGCATGCACATGGGCCATCACATTCACGTCCCAGTGGCGCTGCCAGGTGTCGGCTGGGGCATCGGCGTCGGTGCGGCTCAGGATGCCGGCGTTGCTGCAGAAGATGTCGACCTGGCCGAATTGCGCGGTGGCCCGGTCCACCAGGGCCTGCACCTGGTCGGCTTGCGACACATCGGTGCGCACCGCCAGGCCGCCGATGTCTGCCGCCACCGCCTGCGCGCCGGCGCCATCCAGGTCGGACACCACCACACCGCGTGCGCCAGCCGCCGCAAACGCCAGGCACAACGCCCGGCCAATGCCCGAGGCGCCGCCCGTGACCACCACCACCTTGCCCTGGATGTCCAGCATGTCGTCTGCCACGGGTGCGCCTCTTGCTGCAGTTGAAAGCAGCGATTGGCCGCGCCAGCCTGCACCTGCCACAAGCACCTGGGCGACAGGCCGGCCAGCGGCGCCGCTGCTATGGTCTGGCGCCCCGCCAGCCACCGAGCCGCCCCATGACCCTGCCCGCCGCCGCCACTGCGCCTGCCCCGTTCCGCGACCTTCCTGACCTGGTCGCCGAACACGCCCGCAGCCGCCCGCAGGCCACCGCCCTGGTGGTGGGCGACCAGCGGCTGACCTACGCCACACTCGACGCGCTGGCCGACCGCGTCGCCGCCGGCCTGCAGCGTGACGGCCTGTGTCCCGGCGACCGGGTGGCCGTGTGTGCGGGCAGCAGCCCGGCTTATGTGGCTGTGTTCCTGGGCACACTGCGCGCCGGCGGCGCCGTCGCCCCGCTGGCGCCCAGTTCCACGGCCGAGCAACTGGTGGGCATGGCGGTGGACGCCGATGCGCGCCGCTTCTTCCTGGATGCCGGTGTGGCCGATGCGCTGGCGGCGGCTGGCGTGGCCGTGCCTGCCGTGTTGCCCGTCACCCGGCTGGAGGCGTTGGATGCCTGGCTGCCGCCGGCAGGCACGCGGCCCGCGCCGGTGGCCATCGACCCGGCCTGGCCGTTCAACCTGATTTATTCATCGGGCACCACCGGCACACCCAAGGGCATCGTGCAGAGCCACGGCATGCGCTGGGGGCACATCCTGCGCGCGGCCATGTCGGGCTACGCGCCTGACTGCGTCACCCTGATCGCCACGCCGCTCTACAGCAACACCACCCTGGTGTCGGTGATCCCCACGCTGGCCTGGGGCGGCTGCGTGATCCTGATGCCGAAGTTCGACGCGCTGGCCTACCTGCAGATCGCCGAGCGCGAGCATGTCACGCACACCATGCTGGTGCCGGTGCAGTACCAGCGGCTGATGGCGCGGCCCGAGTTCGACAGCTTCGACCTCGGCAGCTACCGCATGAAGTTCTGCACCAGTGCGCCCTTCCATGCCCACCTGAAAGCCGACGTGGTCAAGCGCTGGCCCGGCGGTCTGACCGAGTACTACGGCATGACCGAAGGCGGTGGCACCTGCATCCTGCAGGCCCACCTGCACCCCACCAAGCTGCACACCGTGGGCCAGCCGGCCGAGGGGCACGACGTCCGCCTGATCGACGAGCAGGGCCGCGAGGTGGCCAAAGGCGAGGCCGGCGAGGTGGTGGGCCGCAGCCCGGCCATGATGACCGGTTACCACAAGCAGCCGGGCAAGACCGCCGAGGCCGAGTGGTATGACCGCGACGGCAACCGCTTCATCCGCACCGGCGACGTCGGACGCTTCGACGAAGACGGCTTCATGGTGCTGTTCGACCGCCGCAAGGACATGGTGATCTCCGGCGGCTTCAACATCTACCCCAGTGACCTGGAGGCCGTGCTGCGCCAGCACCCGGCAGTGGCCGACTGCGCGGTGGTGGGCGTGCCCAGCGCCGAATGGGGCGAGACGCCGGTGGCCTATGTCGTGCGGCGCGACGGCGCGTCCGAGACCGAAGACGACATCCGCGGCTGGATGAACCAGCAGGTCGGCAAGACCCAGCGGCTGAGCGGTCTGCGCTTCACCGACGAGTTGCCGCGCAGCGCCATCGGCAAGGTGCTCAAGCGCGAACTGCGCGACGCCTGGCGCTGAGGCGCCACGGCACCTGCTGCGCGGGTGCATGCGGCGCCAAGTGCAGCGTCCGCGGCGGGTCGGCAGGGCGATGGATATCATCTTCTCGGCCATTTCGCCAACCGATGATCCAGGGCCTGCATCGATGTCGACACCGTCCAGCCCGCCGCCCGGCCTTGTGCGCCGCATCCTCGCTTCGCCGCCAGCGCGTGTGCTTCTGCTGGGCTTCATGCTGCTGCAGATGATGGGACTGAACGGCGACCTGATGGGCAGCTACGGTGCCGAGCCCGTCAAGGCCGCGCAGCACATCATCGCAATGGCCCTCGCCGGCTTCGCCGTGTACGTCGGCCATGCGCACTTCGTCGAGCGGCGCGCCGCCGCCGAGCTGCGAATCTTGGGCATGGGTCGCGAATTCGGCATCGGGTTGCTGGTGGGCGCCGGCCTCTATGTCGCCTGCGAGGGCGTGCTGATGGCACTGGGCATCTACCGCATCGACGGCCTGAACCCATGGACCTTCCTGATCCCGGCAGTCGCGATGGCGATCAGCTCCAGCGTCTTCGAGGAGTTGCTGTTCCGCGGCGTGTTGTACCGGTCGGTGGAGACCTGGTTCGGCAGCTGGGCGGCGCTGGTGGTGTCGGCACTCGTGTTCGGCCTGACCCATCTGGTGAATCCACAGGCCACGCTCGAAGGCGCGCTGTTCATCGCCGTCGAGGCCGGCATCCTGCTGGGGGCGGCGGTCATGCTGACGCGCCGGCTGTGGTTGAGCATTGGCTTCCACATGGCGTGGAACGACACCCAGTTGGCCATCCTCTCGGGCGTTGTGTCCGGCAACGAAGCCGCGCCCGGTTGGATCCGGTCGACCGTCAAGGGCCCCGACAACCTGACCGGCGGCAATTGCGATGTCGAGTCGTCGGTGCTGGCGCTGGTGCCGTGCACCACGACCGGAATCGTGGTGCTGGTCAGGGCGCACCGGCACGGCCTCATCGTGCCGCCGGTCTGGAAGCGCAACGGGTGAACCACCTCCTGCAAGCCGCCAAACACAACAGACCAGGACGCCTGGTGGGACCGATCGGTGCGGCGGCATGGGCCCTGGCGGTGCTCGCTGGCGGGGCGTGAGCGCAGGATCTGGCGCGGGACTGCCAGCGGTCGCGGATGGCGGGTCTGGTGCCCGCCGATCAGCTCGAGCAGAGTGACGAGCGTCACTACGCCCAACTGCTGGACGACGCGCGCAGCAAGGGCGCCCTGGCGCCTCCATCCCACGCGCAGGTGGTGCGCATGCGCTACATCCTCGGCCGGCTGGTGCCGTTCACCGAGGCGTGCAACGACCGGTCCAGGGGCTGGACATGGCAGTTCCACCTGGTCGGATCCCAGCAACCCCAGTACTGGGCTTTGCCCGGCGGCAGGCTCCGGGTCTCCGTCGGGGCCCTGAGTGCGCTTCAGTTGGACGACGATAAGTTGGCGGCGCTCATCGCACACGCGATGGCCGAGTCGCTGCTGGAGTTGGCCCGCGAGCGCCTGGCCAGGCAGGTGGCCACCCAAGGTGCACTCCAGCAGGCGACCGCGGCGGCCGACAACGGGGCGCCCAGCCCCTTGCCGGGCCTGGGCGCATCACTGCTGGACCTGCAGCAGGCGCGGCAGCAGCAACTGCGGGCCGGGCGGGTGGGCATGGTCCTCGCGGCCCGCGCCGGCTACCCGCCGCAGGCTGCACTGTCGTTGTGGCAGAAGCTGCGGCCAGGGCAGGCATCGAAGCCAGCCATGCTCGCACCCCATCCGTCGCTGCCGGCCCTGCAGGCCGAGCTGGGCGGTCTGCTGCCCGACGTGGTGCCGGTCTACCAGCGGGCGGGCCGGCCTGATCGCCGGTTCAGCCCGCTCGACCCACCGGCAACAACGGCACAACCGGTCACATCAGCTACTGAATGAATCGCGACGACTCCTGCTGGTAGGCCGCGTAGTCCGGGTGCTGGGCCACCATCCATTGTTCCTCCAGCCCCGCCTTCACCCACAGCACTGCCAGCAACGCGAACAAGGCCGTGCCCACCAGCATGCGGCCTGGGATGTCGACTCCGTACACACCCGACAGCGCGGCCAGCAGGATCGACGCATACATCGGGTGGCAGATGTAGGCATCAGGCCCGCTGCGCACCAGTTGCCCGCCCGCCTTGGGCACCGGCCGGATGTTGAAGTTGCCCGGCCGGTTGGCCGACAACGCCCAGCCGCCCAACGCAACGCCGGCGCCCAGCACCACCCAGGCCGGCGCGGACGCTTGCAGCGCCAGGAACGACGGCCCCGCGCGCCAGACGATCACCGCCATCAGCGAAAACTGCAGCAGCACCAGGGCCAGGCCTTTCAGGTTGTCGGGGGGCTTGCGGGGGGGCGAGGCGTCGCTCACCGGGGGGTCCTTGTCCGTGCGGGTGCCGCGGCGGCCGCCGTGGCCGCGCGCAGCTTGTCCTTCTTGCTTGGGCGCCGGCCCTTGATGCCGCCGGTGGCATCGGCCACGGCCGGCGGCACCGGCGCGGCGGCAGGCTCGAAGCCGGCCACCACCTCGCGCGGCACACGCTGCTGCTGGCGCTTCTCGATCAGCCGGAAGTGGGCCTCGCTGCCTGGCGCGTCGGCCAGGATGAAGCTCACCGCCAGGCCGCTGGCGCCCGCCCGGCCGGTGCGGCCAATGCGGTGGGTGTGGTCCACCGCCGAGCGCGGCAATTCATGTTGCACCACCACGCCCAGGCCGGGCAGGTCGATGCCGCGGGCGGCCAGGTCGGTAGCCACCAGCACCGGCAGGCGGCCGGCGCCGAAGGCTTCGAGCGCGGCTGCGCGCCGGCCGGCGCTCTGGCGGCCGTGCAGGGCCTCGGCCTGCAGGCCGGCGCGGCGCAGCTTGTCGGCCACATGCTCGCTGGCGTACTGCGTGGCCACGAACACCAGCACCCGCGACCAGCCCTCGGTGGTGACCAGGTGGCGCAGCAGTGCGGTGCGGCGACTGCTGTCGACGACGATGGCGCGCTGGGTGATGGCCGGCGGCGCCGCCGCATCTGGCCCCGTGGTGGCATCCACCTGCACCGGGTCGCGCAGCACCTGGGCCGCCAATGCCTGCACCGCGCCGGGCAGGGTGGCCGAGACCAGCAGCGTCTGGCGCCGGGCGGGCAGGGCGGCCAGCACCCGGCCCAGCTCGTCTGCGAAGCCCAGGTCCAGCAGGCGGTCAGCCTCGTCCAGCACCAGGGTGGCCACGTCGTCCAGATGCAGACCGTTGTGCGCCAGCAGGTCGAGCAGGCGGCCCGGCGTGGCCACCAGCAGGTCGGTGCCGCCGCGCAGCGCCAGCAGTTGCGGGTTGATCGACGCGCCGCCCACCGCCACCACCAGCTTCGGCGGTGCGGGCACGCCCAGCAACAGCGTGCGGGCCACCTCGGCCGTCTGCAGCGCGATCTCGCGCGTGGGCGCCAGCACCAGGCCGCGCAGTCGGCGCAGGCGCGCGGGTGGGCGGGTGCCCGGGCTCGGTGGCGTGGCCAGCAGGCGCTGCAGCAGCGGCAGCAGGAAGGCGGCCGTCTTGCCTGAGCCTGTGGGCGATTGGGCGCACACGTCGCGCCCCTGCAGCACCGCGGGCAGCAGGCCGGCTTGCACCGGCGTGGGGTGTGCCCAGCCTGCGGCGGCCGCCGCGGCGGCCAGCGCCGGGGCCAGCCCCAGGGAAGCAAAGGTCAGCGCGGCATCACCGGCGGCAGGTTGGGCAGGGGACACAGGCAGGGCGACAACGCGCGGCAGGAGAGGGGGGCGGCGCCAGGTCAAGACCACTCCGAGGCCAGCGTCGGCGCAGTGTACGGCGCAGCCCGTGGTAGCTTGCCGGCCTGCCATGCGTCCGATCTGCCCCAGCTGCCAACGCCCGCTTCCTGCCTGCCTGTGTGCCTGGGTGCGGCCCACGGCCAACCGCCTGCAGGTGTTGGTGCTGCAACACCCCGATGAGTCGGCCCAGGCCAAAGGCAGTGTGCGCTTGCTGCGCCTGAGCCTGCAGGCCTGCACCGTGCAGGTGGGTGCTGTGTTCGATCCGGCGGCACTGGCTGGCTGGCTCGGTCCGCCCGGCGTCAGCCTGCTGCTGTACCCCGATGCGCCCGGCATGCCGCCGGCGCTGGTCGGAAGGCTGCCGCAATCGCAGCCCGACCGGCTGGTGCTGCTGGACGGCACCTGGCGCCAGGCCCATGCGCTGCTGCGCGGCCACCCGGCCTTGCAGGCGCTGCCACGCTGGGCATTGCCCGACCTGGCGCCGCCGCGCTACAGCATCCGGCGTGCGCAGCAGGCGGCGCAGCGGTCCACGCTGGAGGCGGCTTGCGCCGCACTGGGTCTGCTGGAAGCCCGGCCGGCGCACTATGCGCCGCTGCTGGAGGCCTTCAGCGGCTGGGTGGCCGACGTGGCGGCGCGGGCTGCTGCCGGGCGCACGCTCAGCGCGGCGCCCCCAGCGGCTGGAAGCTGAGCGCGCTGCCCAGATCGGGCAGGCAGCGGCGCGGGTTGTCGGCCAGGCGGCTGCGGCGCTGGGTGGTGGCATCGGTCTGCGCGTTGCCGCTGCGCACCAGCACCGCCCCGGTCAGGAGGTTGATGCTGGTGTCCTGCGTGTCCTGGGTGGCGCGGTGGGTCTGCAGCGTGTCATGGCCGATCAGCCGAACGCAGCGGCGTTCCAGCCGGAAGCGGTAGGTCTGCAGCGCCGACAGGTAGGAGCCGGCAGTGCTGGTCAGCCCCAGCGACAGGCTGAAGACGCCAGGCTTGCCGGCCGCCAATTCGCCGTTGACCAGCGGGTCTTCCTGCGTGGCCAGGTCCACCCGTGGCACCAGGCGTGCGTTCTGGGCCACCAGCGCCCAGCCCTGGCGCTGCTGCAGCAGCACGGCCAGCACCCGCTCGGGCGAGCGGCCGGTGCGGGGCGGGGACGGTTCCGCGTCTGGCTGCAGCAGCAGCACGGCGTCGGGCCGGCCGTCGCGGTTGAGGTCGGCGTCCATCTGCTGTGCAATCTGCCAGCCGGCCGGCACGAAACCCGCCGGGCTGCCGGCTGTGGCTGGCAGGGTGGGGGGTGCGGCAGTGGCTGGGACAGCCAGGCAGGCCAACACCAGGGACCAGGCTGCAAGACGGGCGCGCGCCGCGGTGCGCGTCGGGGCCGGCATGGCCATCAGGGCGCCCAGATCTCCAGCGCCCGGGCGGTGGCCGCGCGGCGCTCGGCCAGAGCCAGCTTGGCCGGGCCGTTGACACGCTCGGTGACGCCCTCGATGTCGCCGATGTCGGCCATCGGCGAGCAGTGCTTGGCGTCCCAGAAGGCAAACGCCACCTTGGCGGCGGTGGGGTTCACGCGCACCCAATCGGGGTTGTTCTCCAGGTCCAGGCCGACGAGCTTGCCCATCTCGCGGTAGTTGTCGCGGCCGGTGAGCTGCTTGTAGCCCGAGCCGCGGAACTTCCAGCCATCGCCGCTGGCCTCATCGCCGTTGCCCAGGTCGGCACGGCCGCCGTACACCCGGTTGGCAATGGCCTGCGGGCCCTTGGCGATCAGCGCCCGCGCGTCGTCGCTGCCGCGCACCTTGGAGAACAGTGCGTCCAGCCGCTCGGGGTTGCGGTAGTTCATGTTCTCCTCCATCAGCGTGAAACCGCCGGTCTCCACCGAGATCTGGCCCAGGAAGGCACAGAGCCGGCGCACATTGT
The DNA here is from genome assembly GCA_040400895.1 of Aquabacterium sp. Classification (GTDB taxonomy): domain Bacteria; phylum Pseudomonadota; class Gammaproteobacteria; order Burkholderiales; family Burkholderiaceae_C; genus Pseudaquabacterium. Next base: position 23,785 of record JBBAPL010000009.1, on the reverse strand, counting down.
CGATCGTGCTCTCCACGCGGGCCGCCTCCAGCGCAGCCGCGTGCCCGGGGGCGTCCTTGATGTTGGGGGCGAACTTCAGCAGCTTCTCGGCAGTGATCATGGTGTCGTCCTGGTGGCGGCGGGTGGCGGGTGGCGGGTGGCGATGGACTGGCCATCGGCAGATCAGGTTAGCCAGTGCGGCAACGGCCCGCAAGGACCGCACGGATGACACCAAGGCGACATACCGGGGCAAACACCCAAGGGCTGCCGAGTCAGACATCCAGACAATCTCAGTCCAGTCCATCTTCTGCAGGAGACACACATGTACCCCGGCCTCTACGCCCAGAAGTTCGCCGATCGCCCTGCCTTCATCATGGCCAGCAGCGGCGAGGCCGTGACCTACGGCGAGCTGGAATCCCGCAGCAACCGTCTGGTGCACCTGCTGCGCGCCCAGGGCCTGCAGCGCCTGGGCCACTACGCGGTGTTCATGGAGAACAACAGCCGCTATGTGGAGGCCTGCGTGGCCGGTGAACGCAGTGGCCTGTACTACACCTGCGTCAACGGCTACCTGCAGGCCGACGAACTGGCCTACATCCTGAACAACAGCGAATCCAGGCTGCTGATCACCTCGATCGACAAGCTGCCGGTGGCGCGCCAGGCGCTGGCCGACTGCCCCGACGTGGCGCTGTGCCTGGTGGTGGGCGGGGGCGCGGCCTGCGAGGGCCAGGCCGGCGCCGCACGCGTGACCGACTACGCCGCTGCGGTGGCGGCCCAAGCAGCCACGCCGATCGCCGATGAAGCGCTGGGCACGGCGATGTTGTATTCGTCGGGCACCACCGGCCGGCCCAAGGGCATCCTGCGGCCGCTGCCCGAGAACCCGCCCAGCGAGGGTCTGCCGGTGTTCAGCTTCCTGGCCAAGCTGTGGCAGTGCGAGGAGGGCATGCGCTACCTGTCGCCCGCGCCGCTGTACCACTCGGCGCCGCTGGCCAATGTCAGCGTGGCCCTGCGCCACGGCGGCACGGTGGTCATCATGGAGCACTTCGACCCGCAGCAGTACCTGGCCCTGGTGGAGCAGCACCGCATCACCCACACCCAGCTGGTGCCGACCATGTTCAGCCGCATGCTCAAGCTGCCCGAGGCCGACCGCCGCCGCCATGACCTGTCGTCGCTGAAGATCGCTGTGCACGCCGCGGCGCCCTGCCCGGCGCAGGTGAAGGAGGCGATGATCGACTGGTGGGGTCCGATCATCCACGAATACTACGGCGCCACCGAAGCCATGGGCTTCACCGCCTGCAACACGCCCGAATGGCTGGCCCACCGCGGCACCGTGGGCCGGGTGCTGATGGGCGACATCCACATCCTGGACGAGCAGATGCAGCCGGTGCCCAGGGGCCAGACCGGCGAGATCTGGTTCAAGACCGCCAACCCGTTCGAGTACTACCAGGACCCGGACCGCACCGCCCAGACCCGCTCGGCCGACGGCACCATGACCACCGTGGGCGACATGGGCTATCTGGATGACGATGGCTTCCTGTACCTGACCGACCGCAGCACCTTCATGATCATCAGCGGCGGGGTGAACATCTATCCGCAGGAATGCGAGAACCTGCTGATCACCCACCCCAAGGTGGCCGACGCGGCGGTGTTCGGCGTGCCCAACGCCGACCTGGGCGAGGAAGTGAAGGCGGTGGTGCAGCCGGTGGCCGGTGTGGACCACACGCCCGAGCTGGCGGCCGAGCTGATCGCCTTCTGCCGCACCCACCTGGCGCACCTGAAGTGCCCGCGCAGCCTTGACTTCAGCCACGAACTGCCCCGCCTGCCCACCGGCAAGCTGTACAAGCGCAAGCTGCGTGACGCCTACTGGGCCGGGCACGCCTCACGCATCGTCTGACATGGGGCACCCGGCGGCGGGGTACCGCCGCCACCCGCCGGGCGGGTCGCCGGCCGGCTTGGGAGCGGCCCGGCGCTCGGGCGGCGCGCCGGTGGAGCCGCCAGAGGTTCGTGTCCCGCAGGCGCCGGCTTGCGCTTGGCCGATGGCCGACAATGCTGGGCTGCCATGAATGAACGACTGAAGACGGCCCTGGCCGACGCCAACCCGGGCGAGCTGGTCAGCTGCAAGCTGCCCACCCGCTGGGGTGAATTCGACCTGCACGGCTTGGTCGACCCCGCCACCGGCCAGGAACACGCGGCCATGAGCCTGGGCGACCTGCGCACCGATGAGCCGGTGCTCATCCGCATGCACAGCGAGTGCCTGACCGGCGACACGCTCTACAGCCTGAAGTGCGACTGTGGTGCCCAACTGGAAGCCGGCCTGAAGGCCATTGCCGACGCCGGCCGCGGCGTGCTGCTGTACCTGCGGCAAGAGGGTCGCGGCATCGGCCTGGTCAACAAGATCCGCGCCTATGCGCTGCAGCAGGCCGGCGCCGACACGGTGATGGCCAACCGCATGCTGGGCCTGCCCGACGACGCGCGCGACTACGGCATCGCTGCCCGCATGCTGCGCGACCTGGGCATCGCCCAGGTGCGGCTGCTGACCAACAACCCGCAGAAGGTGGACGCGCTGCAGGCGCTGGGCATCGACGTGGTGGCCCGGGTGCCGCTGCACACCCCGCCCAACCCGCACAACCGCGGCTACATCGAGACCAAGGCCCAGCGCATGGGCCACTACGGCGCGGACGACCTGGGCTGAAGGCGGCTGCCGAACCGGCGCCAGCCCAGCATGCCCAGGCCGGCCAGCAGCAGCGCCGCGCTGCCGGGTTCGGGCACCGGGGCCAGCGCAAACGACAGCCGGCCGTCGCCGAACTGGACCCAACCCGCACCCGGCGCACCGACCACCTCGATGCTGCCAAAGCCGAAGCTGCAATCCGTGGTGCAGTGCAAGAGGTCCAGGTTCAGCCAATCGGTGCCGGCCGCACCGTCGGCCACCAGCACGCGAAGGATGGCGCCGTCGAACCGCATGGAGGTGGCCGACACCGAATCCCAGTGCAGCACGCCGGCGGCATCGCGCGCGAGTTCCAGTTCCAGAATGCTGTTGGCACCCATGTCCAGCAAGCCGTCGATCTGCATGTGCCCGGGGCTGTTGCCAGGGCGGAAGCAGGCGTAGAACGCGTTGCCGCAATTCGGCGGCTGCTGCGGCGGGCCGCCGCCTGCGCCGATCCCGAACACGTCGCCGTTGATGCGGGCGTCCACGCCACCGCCCATCAGGTTGCCGCCAGACAGCGTGACCCGCCCGGTCAGTGTGCCGTTGACCGTCAGCACGCCGTCGGTCTGCACATAGTCCTGCACGGTGACCGAACCGCCCTTGGCGATGGTCAGGCTGCCGGCACTGCCGCCGAAGACCGAGGCGTCCAGCGTGATCGAGCCGCCCACCACGCTGCCTTGCACCAGCATGTCACCGCGGACGATGGCCAGCACGGCGGCGTCGTCCTGGGTCAGCAGGCCGCCCGTCTCCACGGTCAGCCGTGCCGGCCCTGACGCCAGGGTGTCGACCCGCAGCATCCAGTTGTTGTGCAGCGCTCCGCCGTTGCCCACGGTGAGCTGGCCCTGGTTGATGACGCGCGCCACGCGGTTGCCGAACAGGTCGAGGTCCTGGCCCCCCGCCATCAACAGCTGCCCGCCATTGCCGACGACCAGGCTGCCGGTGTTCAGCAGCGCGCCCTGGCCCTCTGGCTGCAGCGTGCCGCCAGCAAGGGTCAGTGTGCCGCTGTTGCTGACGATGCCGAAGTTGCGCAGGGTGTTGCGCTGCTCCAGCACAAAGCTGCCGATGTTCTGCACCTGACCGGTGCCACCGCCAAACAGCGGGTCTTTGCCGACCGTCAGCGTCTGCGCGTAAACGCCGCCGCCCGATGGGTTGGGGCTGTTGCGGCTGACGAACGCACCGGCGTTGTAGAGGTTGCCCGAGATCTGCGCGTTGCCGTAGTTCAGCATCGGCGCGCCGTTGGCCACGGTGATCAGGCCGCCGGTGTCGATCTGGAACCCGGTGTCAGGGCAGGGCACCAGAAAGGCACAAACCGTGGTCAGCGGGTCGGTCGGGTTGATGCGAAAGCCACCCAGCAGAAAGCTGCCGGCCGACGAGACCAGGCCGCCGGACTGCACCGTCAGGTGGGTGATCTCCAGCAGCCCGGTCGCGCTGCTGGTCAGTGGGCCGGAGACACCCACGGCGGTGCTGTTCTCCGACCCCTTGAAGGCCCGCAGCCAGCCGTCCACCTGCACCCGGCCGCCCAGGCCGATCACGCTGCCGCGGCCCTGCAGTTCACCGCCCAGTTCGATCAGCAGTGACTCACTGGCCGGCAGGCCGTAGCCCTGGCTGCGTGGCACCACCACCGTCTCGCCGTTGGCGATGGTGCGGGTGAATGGCTGGGCCAGCGCAGGGGCGGCGGTGAGCAGCCCGACCAGCAGGTGCAGCGCTGCGGCGCCTGTTGCAGCGCCAACGGTGGCGCGTGGCCCGCGCTGCAGCTGTGGTGCAGGGTTCATCATGGTCGGGGCCCCCGCTGCGGGGCGCGGCGCAGTGCCCCGCCGTCCAGTCAGCCTGCTCGGAAGTCTAGAGTGCTGGCGTCACGGCGTCAGGTTGTCAACCCTCGGCACTGCAGGCACCCCCCACGACCAAGGGGGGCGCCCGCCGGCGTCATAGTTCCGGCACCTGCCCGGCCTGCTGCAGCTCACGCAGCCTGAACTTCTGGATCTTGCCCGAGCCGGTCAGCGGAAACTCGGCGACGCTGAACCAGCGCCGGGGGGTCTTGTGCGGCGCCAGGTGGGCGCGCATGAAGTCGATGAGCGCGGCCTTGTCGATCACCGCGCCGGGCGCCGGCCGCAGGAAGGCCGCCACCTCCTCGCCCCACTTGGCGTCGGGCAGGCCCACCACGGCCACGCTGCCCACGCTGGGGTGGCGGAACAGCAGTTCTTCCAGTTCACGCGGGTAGATGTTCTCGCCCCCGCGGATGATCATGTCCTTGAGCCGGCCTTCGACCGTGCAGTAGCCGCGTGCGTCCATGGCGCACAGGTCGCCGGTGTGCAGCCAGCCGTCGGCGTCGATGGCGGCGGCGGTGGCCTCGGGCATGTCGAAGTAGCCGTGCATCACGTGGTAGCCGCGGGTGCAGTACTCGCCGATCGCGCCGATGGGCAACGTGGCGCCGGTGGCCGGGTCGATGATCTTCACCTCCACATGCGGCATCGGCCCACCCAGGGTGTCGGCCTTGTCGGCCACGCTGTCGTCGGGCCGGGTCATCTGCGCCACGGGTGAGCATTCGGTCTGGCCGAAGACGATGGTGAAGGGCGCGCCCAGGGTCTGTTCCAGCCGGGTGACCAGGGCCGCCGGCACGGTGGAGCCACCGGCGCAGATGGCACGCACCGACGACAGATCGGTCTGCGCGAAGCGCGGGTGCTCCAGCATCGCGATCAGCATGGTGGGCACGCCGACCATGGCGTTGCCCTTGTAGGTCTCGAACAGCTCCAGCACCAGGCCGGGCTCGAAGGCTTCCAGCAGCACCTGGGTGCAGCGGCGCGAGACCGCGCCGATCACGCAGCACACGCAGCCGCCGGTGTGGAACAGCGGCATGGTGGTGATCCACACCGACCCGTCGGCCACGCCCATGCGGTCGGCGGTGTGGGCACCGTTGTTGGCCAGACCCTGGTGGTGCAGCAGCGCGCCCTTGGGGAATCCGGTGGTGCCCGAGGTGTACTGGATCATCACCGCGTCCCGCGGCTGCACATCCGGCAGCGTGATGGATGCATCGTCGCCGGCGCGGATGAAGTCGGCCCAGTCGTCGAGCCGGATGATCTCGCGCAGCGTGGGGCAGTCCGGCGCCACCTGCTGCACCGTGGCCAGCATCGGGTTGCCGCGGAACTGGTCGGACACGAACACGCCGGACGACTTCGACTGGTTCAGCACGTACTGCACCTCCTGCGCGCGGAAGGCCGGGTTGACGGTGACCAGCACCAGGCCGGCCAGCGCGCAGCCGAACTCCAGCATCACCCACTCGGGCCGGTTGGCCGACCAGGCCGCCACCCGCTCACCGGGCTGGAAGCGGCAGAGCAGGGCGCGCGCGGTCCGCTGGCTCTCGGCGTACAGCTGGGCGTAGGTCCATTGACTGCGCTGGGCCGGGTCGGGCGTGCCGAAGATCAGCGCCACCCGGTCGGGCGTGGTCTCGGCAGCCCAGGCCAGCAGCGCGCCCAGGGTGATGTCGCGCAGCGGCGGCGTGCTGGGGCCGACGGCGTGGGAGGTGGTCAGGGCCATGGTGCAGTCCGGAAAGCCTGGGTGCCCGATTGGAAACCCGGGCGGCCGCGCCTGTGGTCAGGGCAAACGACAGGGCCGACGGCAACCCGAACGACAGGGGCTGCCATCACTGGCAGGGGCGGGCGCTGTCAGGCGGCCTGGCGCGGGCTGTTGGCAGCCAGGAGCGCACACACCGCGTCGGTCACCTGGGCCGTGGTGGCCTGGCCGCCCAGGTCGCGGGTGTGCAGCGCCGGGTTGGCTGTCACCTGCTCGATGGCGGCCATCAACTGCCGGGCCGCGTCGGCTTCACCCAGGTGGTCCAGCAGCATCACGCAGCTCCAGAACGTGCCCACCGGGTTGGCCACCCCCAGGCCCATGATGTCGAAGGCCGAGCCGTGGATCGGCTCGAACATGCTGGGAAAGCGTCGCTCCGGGTCGATGTTGCCGGTCGGGGCGATGCCCAGGCTGCCGGCCAGCGCCGCTGCCAGGTCGCTCAGGATGTCGGCATGCAGGTTGGTGGCGACGATGGTGTCCAGCGTGGCCGGGCGCATCACCATGCGGGCGGTGGCGGCGTCGACCAGTTCCTTGTCCCAGGTGACGTCGGGAAACTCGCGGCTGATCTGCAGCGCGATCTCGTCCCACATCACCATGGCGTGGCGCTGGGCGTTGCTCTTGGTGACCACCGTCAACAGCTTGCGCGGGCGGCTCTGGGCCAGCCGGAAGGCATAGCGCATGATGCGCTCGACCCCGGCGCGGGTCATGATCGATACATCGGTGGCCGCCTCGATCGGGTGGCCCTGGTGCACCCGGCCGCCCACGCCGGCGTACTCGCCCTCGGAGTTCTCGCGCACGATCACCCAGTCCAGGTCGTTCGGCCCGCAACGCTTGAGCGGGCCGTCGATGCCCGGCAGGATGCGGGTTGGTCGCACGTTGGCGTACTGGTCGAAGCCTTGGCAGATCTTCAGGCGCAGGCCCCAGAGCGTGATGTGGTCGGGGATGTGCGGGTCGCCGGCCGACCCGAACAGGATGGCGTCCTGGCCGCGCAGCGCGTCCAGGCCGTCGGCCGGCATCATCACGCCGTGGGCGCGGTAGTGGTCGCCTCCCCAGCCGAAGTTCTGAAAGCTGAAGCTGAATCGCTGGCTGGTGCTGGCCAGGGCTTCCAGCACCTGCTGGCCGGCGGGCACCACTTCCTGGCCGATGCCGTCACCCGGGATGGTGGCGATCTTGTAGGTCTGCATGGCTCGTCTCCGTTGGGCGCGTGGGGTCGGTGCTGGCGGTGGCTTGGTCTTCGGCTCGCCATGCCGATGGCGGTACATTATTGGTGCTTCCCCGCATGTTTCGCACCGTGGCGGTGCGACATCCGCGCCCCATGGTGACCCGACGGAATCTCGAGAACCAGCCGGCCGACCAGGCCCTGCACAGTCTGCTGAGCCAGGCAACCCGCCAGGCCACGTTGGATCTGCGGCGCATGGTCGGCACCGGGGGCCTGCCTGTGGAGTTCTGGCGGGTGCTCGAGGTGCTGGCCGATGCGCAGGGGCGGTCGATGTCGGCGCTGGCCGAGCAGGCCGGCATGTTGTTGCCGGCGACCTGCAAGCTGATCGACCGCATGACCGAGGCCGCGCTGATTCAGCGCGCGGTCGATCCGCAGGATCAGCGGCGGGTCATCCTGCACATCTCCGACCTTGGGCTGCAGAAGGTCGCGGCGCTGCGCGAGGACGTGCGCGCCCACCAGGACCGCCTGGGCAGCAGTTTCGGGCCCGAGCGCGAGGCGCAGTTGCGCGCGCTGCTCAATGCGTTCATCCAGGCCCATCGGTGAGCGTGCGCAGCGGGCGGATGCCCAGACCGCAAGCCTCGCCCAGGTAGTTCGGGCTGCGGCCAGCGTCATAAGTCCAGCGCTTCGAAATCGCCGGCGGCGACGAACATGCCCTCGGAGTTGGCGGCACCCACGCCGAGCACCGTGTTTTCCTCGACGCAGGTCGACAGCCGGAGCACGCCAGGTCGCGCACGGCCTGGTCGAGCCCGGGATTGGACTCGCCCGAGTTCAGCAGCGTCAGACGCACCTCACGGCCGTCGAGGCCGCCATGGGCATTCCAGGTGTCGCGCGCCAGCGTCGCGCAGGCCAGCGCGCTGGGCCCGAGCAGCCCCATCGCGCCTGACGTGGGGACCAGCACGCCGACATGGAACGGCGCGCACTGGTGCTTGCCGGTCCGCTGCAGCAGCCTGCGCCCGAACACTGCGCTCGGCCTCAACCTGCCCACCCGATGCCTGCGCGTCTGTTGTGACGACCGGCCGCGCTGCCGGCTGCTGCGTTCGAAGCGCGGACGAGCATACCGGCGGCACGCCGCAGGCACTGCCTTGCGATAACACCGTTGACGGCGGCCAAAGGCCCGGCGTACGATTGCTCGAAATACTTGCCTGGGAAAGTGATTGCCGCCATGTCCATGCGCATCCCCGCTGACGTCTCGTTGATCGAGGCCGCCGCGAAGCTCGCAGACCTGACGCTCGATCCCGAACGCGCCGCACAACTCGTGCCGGCGATGGACGGCTTCTACGCCCTGCTGGATGCGCTGCACGGCACCGAGCTCGGCGACACGCCGCCGGCCATCGCGTTCCGCGCCAGCTGGACGGGGCGCTGACATGGCCGACTTGCTCGACCTGTCGATGCGCGACGCGGCCGCAGCCGTCCGCAAGAAGGAGGTCTCGCCGGTGGAGCTGGCGCGGCTGTCGCTGGAGCGCATCGCCGCCGACGAGCCGCGGATCAACGCCTTCGCGCGGCTGACCGAGGCCCGCGCGATGGCCGCTGCACAACAGGCCGAGCGCGAGGTCCTGGCCGGCCACTGGCGCGGCGAGTTGCATGGCGTGCCCGTCGCGGTGAAAGATCTGTACGACATGGCCGGCCTGCCGGCCACTTGCAGCTCGAAGGTGCGGCACGACCACATCGCCGCCGCCGATTCCGCCTGCGTCCAGCGGCTGGAGCAGGCCGGGGCGTGCATCGTCGGCATGACCCACACCCATGAATTCGCGTACGGCATCGCCACGCCCACCACCGGCAACCCCTGGAACACCGCGCACATCCCCGGCGGCTCGTCCGGCGGCTCGGGCGCCACGCTGGCTGCACGCGGCTGCTTCATGGCGATGGGCACCGACACCGGCGGCTCGATCCGCATCCCGGCCGCCGTGTGCGGCACGGTCGGCCTGAAGCCCACCTACGGCCGGGTCAGCCGCGTCGGCATCGCGTCGCTGAGCTGGTCGCTCGACCATGCCGGCCCCCTGGCGCGCACCGTGGGCGACTGCGCGGTGACGCTGGGCGCGCTGGCCGGCCATGATCCGCGCGACCCCGGCAGCGCCGACGTGCCGGTGGCCGACTACACCGCCGAGCTGGAGCTCGGCGTGAAGGGCCTGCGCATCGGCGTGCCGCGCAACTTCTTCTTCGAGCATGTCGAGCCCGAGGTGGCAGCCAATGTGCGTGCCGCGCTGGCGCTGCTGGAACGCGAGGGGGCGGAACTGGTGGAGGTCACGATCCCGATGGCCGACATGATCTCGCCGATCGAGTTTGGCCTGTGCATGCCCGAGGCCTCGGCCTACCACCGCACCATGCTGCGCGAGCGGGCCCACCTCTACGAGCCGGACGTGCGCACCTTCCTCGAGGCGGGCCTGTTGATCCCGGCGGTCGACTACATCGCCGCGCTGCGCCAGCGCACGCTGATGCAGGCCGCCTGGGCTGCGATGTTCGACGGGCTGGACGCCCTGATCGGCCCGGCGGTGGCCGCGGTGGCGATGCGGCGCGACCAGCCGACGATCACCTGGCCCGACGGTGTCGAGGAGACCGCATCGTCGGTCTTCGTGCGGCTGTCGGCGCCGGCCAACGTCACCGGCACGCCGTCGGTGTCGGTGCCTTGCGGCTTCGGCCAGGGTGGCCTGCCCACCGCCTTCCAGGTGATGGGCCGGCCCTTCGGCGAGGCCCGCATCCTGCGCATCGCACAGGCCTATGAACGCGCCACCGACTGGCACACCCGCCAGCCGCCGCGCTGACCAGCGCCGCCCGCACCCAGCACCCACCCGCGCCACCCCACCCGATGAGCACCACGCCCGCTGAGAGCCCCGTCCGCGTTGCCTGCATCCAGATGGAGCCGCGCGTGGGCGCGCTGCACGACAACATCGCCGACAGCGTCGCGCGCATCGACGCCGCAGCTGCCCAGGGCGCCAAACTGATGGTGCTGCCGGAGCTGACGTCGTCGGGCTATGTCTTTGCCACCCGTGACGAGGCGTTCTCGCTGGCCGAGGAGATCCCGCACGGCCCTGCCTGCACCGCGTGGATGGCTGCGGCCAAGCGCCATGGCGCCTGGGTCGTCGCCGGCCTGGCCGAGCGCGTCGGGTCGCGGCTGTACAACGCGGCGGTGCTGGTCGGGCCGGACGGCCACATCGGCACCTTCCGCAAGATGCACCTGTGGGCGGCCGAGAACCTGTTCTTCGAGCCGGGCGACCTGGGCTTTCCGGTGTACGCCACGCCGATCGGGCGCATCGGCATGCTGATCTGCTACGACGGCTGGTTCCCCGAGGCCTACCGCCTGTGCGCGCTGCAGGGCGCCGACATCGTCTGCGTGCCGACGAACTGGGTGCCGATTCCGGGGCAAGACCCCAGCCAGCCGGCCATGGCCAATGTGCTGGCGATGGGCGCGGCCCATGTCAACTCGGTCTTCGTCGCCTGCGCCGACCGGGTAGGCACCGAACGCGGCCAGCCCTTCCTCGGCAGCTCGTTGATCTGCGCCCACACCGGCTGGCCGGTCGCCGGGCCGGCCAGCCGCACCGAGCCCGAGACCCTGATCGCCGACCTGAACCTGTCACTGGCGCGGCGCGCACGCAACTGGAACGACTTCAACCAGATCCTGCGTGACCGCCGCACCGACCACTACGACGCCATGCTCGGCACGGGCGTCAAGCCCGGCTGGTACTGAGCGCCCCGCCCGCCGCCATGCTCGACGTCGTCCGCTTCGCCTTCGACATCCTCGCCTTCACGGCGGTGATGGTGCTGATCGTGCTGGGCCTGGGCGTCATCGCCAGCATGATGGGCATCTTCAATTTCGCCCACGGCGAGCTGGTGCTGCTGGGCGCCTACACCGTGTTCGTGGTGAGCGAGGCGGGGCTGAACATCTGGGTCGGCATCCTGGCCGCGCCGATCGTCGTCGGCCTGTTCGGCGCGGTGCTCGAGCGCACCATCATCCGCCGCTTCTACGCGGCGCCCATCATCGCAATGCTGGGCACCTATGCCATCGGGCTGATCATCCGCGAGATCGTGCGCGGCCTGCTGGGCGGCCACTACCGCTCGGTGGCCGAGCCGTGGCCCGGCTCGTGGTCGATGCTGGGTCTGGACTTCTCGATCTGGCGCACGGTCATCATCGTCACCACGGGGGCCGTCATCGCCGGCAGCTGGCTGTTCCTGGTGCGCACCTCGTTCGGCCTGCGCATCCGCGGCTCGCTCGAGAACGCGATGCTCGCGCGCGCCTGCGGCATCTCGACGCAAACACTCTACACAGCAACGTTTGCCTTCGGTGCCGCACTGGCGGGCCTGGCCGGCGCGCTGGTGGTGCCGCTGTACCAGTTGTCGGCCGACATGGGCCTGCGCTTTCTCGTGCAGGGCTTCCTGTCGGTGATGCTGGGCGGCGTCGGCACCTTCGAAGGTCCGGTGTTGGGAGCGGCCGCCATCGGCGCGATGGCCGCAGGCCTGCCATGGGCCGTGCCGCCCGTGGTGGCCGACCCACTGGTGTTTCTGATCGCGCTGGTCATTGTCAAGTTACGCCCACAGGGCTTCATCGCAGGAGCAAGAAAATGAGCCAAGACAAGTTCGACGACGCTTCCAACCGACCGGCGCGCCCCGACCGCCGCCGCATCATCACCCGGTCGGCCGCACTCGCGGTGGCGGGCTGGACCGCCGGTGGACCGGGCAGCTGGTTCCTGCCGGCCGCCTGGGGCCAGGGCAAGAACGCCATCAAGCTGGGCATCGCCACCGACATCACCGGCGCGATCGCGCCGTCGGGCAACTCCAACTGGCAGGTCGCGCAGCTGGCGGTCGAGCAGATCAATGCGGCCGGCGGCATGGCCGGCCGGCCTGTGGAGCTGTTCCTGGAGGACACCGCGTCCGACCCGAAGGCGGCCGTGGCCAACGTGCGCAAGCTGATCCAGCGCGACAAGGTCGACGTGGTGCTCGGCGGCATCACCTCGGCCATGCGCCAGGCCATCAAGGACCCGATCGTCAACCGCGGCAAGACGCTCTACATCTACCCGCAGCTGTACGAAGGCCAGGAGTGCACCAAGCACCTGTTCAACACCGGCCCGTCGCCGGCGCAGCAGATCGACGAGCTGATCCCCTACCTGATCAAGAAGGTGGGCAAGAAGCGCTTTGCGATGCCCTCGGCCAACTATGTGTGGCCGCAGCTGCTGAACAAGTACGCCCGCAAGGTGATCGAGGCCAACGGCGGTGAAGTGGTGTTCGAGGAGTACTACCCGCTGGACCAGGCCGAGTACTCGTCGACGATCAACAAGATCCGCGACGGCAAGGTCGACTGCGTGTTCAACACCATCATCCCGCCGGGGCTGCAGCCGTTCATGAAGCAGCTCTACGAGTCGGGCTTCACGCAGCGTGGTGGCGCGCAGGCCTGCGTCTATTTCGACGAGAACTCGCTGAACTACGTGCCGGCTCGCGAGCTGGAAGGCGTCTACTCCTGCCTGGACTTCTTCCACACCGTGGATGACCCGTTCAGCAAGGAGCTGCTGGCCGCCTACGCGAAGAAGTTCCCGGGCACCAAGTACCAGTTCACCGCGGGCAGCGCGGCCACCGGCATGTACCGCGGCATCCGCCTTTACGAGGCGGCGGTCAAGGCCACCAAGGGCGACACCGCGCGCGAGACGGTGTCGGCCGCGCTGGACAAGGCCAAGATCGACAAGGGCCCGGGTGGCGGCGCCGAGATGGTGCCGGGCAAGATGCACGCGAAGATGAACATGTACGTGGCGCAATGCAAGAAGGTGGACGGCGACAAGCTGCGCTGGGACATCATCTCCAAGCACAACATGGTCGACCCGAAGGAGTGCTGATCCGGCATTGACCGACTGCACGGCGGCGCGCGCAACCGCGCCGCTGTGCACCGGACGCACCCCAAGCCACTGCCATGCCGACCCCGTACCCATCCACTGCGCCGGGCGCCCGCCCTGCGCGCATCCTGCCGGTCGTCGAGACGGCCGTGTTCGCCATCGCGCTGGCCACGCCGCTGTTGCTGACGACCAAGCCCGAGCTGATCACGCTGGCCACCAACGTGCTGATCCTGTCGCTGCTGGCGATCAGCTTCGACCTGTGCTGGGGCTACTCCGGCATCATGAGCTTCGGCCAGGCGCTGTTCTTCGGCGTCGCGGGCTATGCCATCGCGCTGATCGGGCGCGACCTGGACTTCAGCCACGGTTGGGGAACACTGCCGATCGCGATGGGCGTGGGGCTGCTGCTGTCATTCGCCTTCGCCGCCTTCCTGCTGCTGGGGCGGCGCACGCCGACGGTGATCTTCGTCTCGCTGGGCACGCTGACGGGCGCCTATGCCGCCGAGCGGCTGGTCTCGGGCTGGCAGTACGTGGGCGCGGGCAACGGCCTGTCGTCGGTCAAGCTGCTGCAGTGGGGCTCGGTCGAGATGGTCGAGGGCCCGGCCTTCTACTACATGGTGCTGGCCATCCTGGCGCTGTGCTACGGGGTATCGCGCTACATCGTGCGCTCGCAGTTCGGCCTGGTGCTGGCCGGCATGCGGCAGAACGAGGAGCGGCTGGCCTTCTTCGGTTATCAGACGCAAGTCTTCAAGGCGCTGATCTTCTCGTTCGCCGGTGTGCTGGCGGGGCTGGCAGGGGCGCTCTACTCCTACCACCAGGGCTTCATCGGCCCCGGCAACATGGGGCCGGGGCTGTCGACCACGGCGGTGCTGTATGCCCTGTTCGGCGGCAGCGGCACGCTGATCGGGCCGGTGATCGGCACCTTCCTGATCGAGACCATCAGCTACGTGCTGGCCGACCAGGACGCGATCAAGCAGTACTGGCCGGTGATCCTGGGCGTGGTGCTGCTGGTGGTAGTCGTCTTCAAGCCCACCGGCATCCTCGGGTTCTTCGTCTCGCCGCGCGAACGCATCGGCTCGTTTGGTGGCCGCAAGGACCGACCATGAGCGAACTGCTGGAAGTCCGCGGCGTGACCAAGCGCTTCGGCACGCTGCAGGCACTGGGCGGTGTCGACGTCACCGTGCGCGCCGGCACCTTCCACGGCCTGATCGGGCCGAACGGCTCGGGCAAGAGCACGCTGCTCAAGGCCATTGCCGGCGCCCACCTGCCCAGCAGCGGCACGGTGCACTTCGGTGGCACCGACATCACCAACGCCACGCCCTACGAGCGTGCCCGACTGGGCATGAGCCTGAAGTTCCAGATCACCGCCGTGCTGCCCGAGCTGTCGGTCTACGACAACGTGCTGCTGGCGCTGCAGGCCGGGCAGGGCGTGTGGGCGCTGATCCGCTCGCGCAGCCGCATCAAGATGCGCGGCGAGGTGATGCATGCGCTGGAGCGCTTCCGCCTGGCTGACCGCGCCGATGCGCTGGCCGGTGCCCTGTCGCACGGCGAGCAGCAGTGGCTGGAGATCGCGATGGCGCTGGCGCCCAAGCCGCAGCTGCTGCTGCTCGACGAGCCCACCGGCGGCATGAGCCCCGAGGAGCGCCGCGTGACGGGCGAGCTGCTGATGCCGATCAAGTCCACCTGCTCGCTGGTGATCGTCGAGCATGACCTCGACTTCATCCGCGACATCTGCGACGTGCTGACCGTGCTGGACCAGGGCAAGGTGCTGGACTCGGGCACGGTCGACGAAATCCAGCGGTCCGAGAAGGTCCAGCAGGTCTACACCACGCGTGTCTGACATGTCCGCCCCACTCCTGAAAGTCACTGACCTCTGCTCTGGCTACGGCCGCAGCCAGGTCCTGTTCGGCCTGTCGCTGGAGGTGCCGGCACAGGGCGCGGTGTGCGTGCTCGGTCGCAACGGCGCGGGCAAGACCACGTTGCTGAAGGCATTGGCCGGCGACCTGCCGGCGATGTCGGGCACGATCGAGTTCGACGGCCGCAACATCACCACGATGCCGATGGAGCAGCGCGCGCGCATCGGCGTGGGCTATGTGCCGCAGGAGAACGCCGCGTTCTCCAACCTCAGCGTGCGCGAGAACCTGCAGCTCGGCGCCATCCGCCAGAAGGACCGCAGCGGCATCGACGAGGTGCTGACGGTGTTTCCGAAGCTGGGCACCCGGCTGAACCAGGCTGCCGGCACGCTGTCGGGTGGCGAGCGCAAGATGCTGGCCATCGGCCGCGCGATGCTCGGCCGGCCCAAGCTGCTGATGCTCGACGAGCCGACCGAAGGCGTCTGGATCGGCGTGATCGAGGAGATCGCCGAGCAGCTGCAGAAGCTGGCCACCACGATGGCCGTGGTGCTGGTGGAGCAGCACATCGAGCTGGCGATGCGTGTGGCGCAGACAGCGCACGTGATGGAGCGCGGCCGCGTGGCGCTGGACGGCCCGGTGGCGCAGGTCAAGGACGACCCGCGGCTGCTGCGCTACCTGGCGCCTTGAGGCAGGTAGCGCCTGCGTCCCGAGCCATCACTTCCCGGCGCTTGCGCCAGCAAAATGTCAAGGCTGAATTGAAATGTCGCATCCCCGGCCAAGTAGAGATGTCGCATCAGGGGTGTGGCTTGGTGCGGTGCAGACTTGTCCACCGGCGGCGTGGCGAACCGCCACGCACAGGCCGACGGTGGTCAAGTCGTCGCCAAGCCGGGTGCCGTGAGGCCGACGATCTCTGTCGTGGTCGGCACGATGGGCGAAGGCTTGCAGGGTCGCGGTGGTGGCCTCGGGCGGCACACTTGGTCAATTGCAGTGGCCATATCGGCATCCGAGAGCTGGCTGGCCACCTTGATACCGGGTGTCGCGCTGGGCCTGCCGCGCCGCGGCCACCTGCAGTACCCGGCCCAGGCGCTTGTTGTCGACCACGTCAGCCATGATCTGCTGCAGCCCATGCCAGCATCTGCTTCATGTCGCCGATCCTCTACCGCGTCATGCGCCAGCGGCTGAAGCGCGCCGGCAGCGACCTGTCGCCCGAGGCCGCACTGGCCGACCTGCGCCGCATCCAGCGCCACACCGTCAGCATCGACAGCGGCGCCCCGATCCACGGCGTGTCCACCGTGCAACCCCGCCAGGCCGACGCTTTGGCAGCACTGCGCATCAAGAAACCCACACTCGACACCCAGCTGAGCCTGCTGTAGTGGCAATTGCGAAGGGCTGACCTATACGGATCAAGCACTTACAGCGGTTGGTGTCGAACTCGGGTGGCCAAGCCGGGATCGCTGAGATGACGTCGCACCTGGCAGGAGCTGCGCGCTCCAATACCGAGGCTGGCTCAGGCGGGTCAGCGCCCTGCAGCCAGTGCGGCCAGCAGCGTCTCGGCGTTGTGGGCCATCAGCTTCAGGTAGGTGTCGGCGCGGGTGCCGGGTGGCGACAGCGCGTCGCTGTACAACGTGCCGCCCAGGTTGGCGCCAGCCTCGTGGGCGATGCGTTCCACCAGCCGCGGGTCGCTGATGTTCTCGACAAACAGCGCGCGCACCCGCTGTGCCCTCAGCTGGCGGATCAGCTTCGCCACGTCGGCGGCCGACGCCTCGCCGGCGGTCGTCCAGCCCTGGGCGGCGCGCATGTCCAGGCCCCAGGCATCGGCCAGGTAGCCGAAGGCATCGTGCGAGGTGACCAGCTTGCGCTGGTCGGCCGGAATCGCCGCCAGCCGGCCGCGCACGCTGGCGTCCAGCGCTGCCAGCTTGGCGGTGTAGTCGGCAGCGCGGGCGTTGATGGCGACCGCCTGGGCCGGCCGCGCTGCCACCAGCGCCGCGCGGATGTTCTCCACATAGCGCTGCGCGGCCACCAGGCTCTGCCAGGCATGCGGGTCGGTCAGCTTGCCGATGCGCCGCACGGTGATGCCCTGGCTGGCGACCACCACCGGTGCCTTGCTGCCTGACGCCCGCACCAGCCGGTCGATCCAGCCCTCGAAACCCAGGCCGTTGACGACGATCAGCCCGGCCTGCGCCAGCCGCTGTGCGTCGGCCGGCGCCGCGGTGAAGGCATGGGCGTCGGCGTCGGCGCCCACCAGCGCGTGCACGGCCACCGCGTCGCCGCCCACGGTGGCCACCATGTCGGCCAGCAGGCTGAAGCTGGCGACCACGCGCAGCGGCTCAGCGGCGTGGGCGGCAGCCGTGAAGGCGGGCAGGGCGCAGGCGATCAGGGCCTGGCGGCGGTTGGGCCGCAGGCGCACTGAGGTCCCGTCGTGCTGCGCACGATGGGATTCGCCCTTCGGGCGGCCGGGCGGGCTCATGCGGCGCGGTGGCGGTGGGCGGTGAAGAAGCGGGCGCGCAGGCTGTCGCGGGTGCCGATGCACAGCGACACCAGGTACACCGCGCCGGCCAGCAGCACGATGGCCGGGCCCGAGGGCAGGCCGAAGTGGTACGACAGCAGCAGGCCGCCATAGCCGCATGCTGCGGCGATGGCGCAGGCGATCGCCGACAACCGGGCCACGCTGTGGGCCCAGCAGCGCGCGGCGATCGCCGGCAGCATCAGCAGGCCCACAGCCATCAGCGTGCCCAGCGCCTGAAAACCTGCCACCAGGTTGGCCACCAGCAGCACCAGGAACAGCTGGTGATGCAGCCCGCCGCGCCCACCCACCGCGCGCAGAAAGCCGGGGTCGAAGCACTCCACCAGCAGCGGGCGCCAGACCAGGGCCAGCACCAGCAGGCTGGCGCTGGACACGCCAGCCACCAGCAGCAGGGCGGCGTCGTCCACCGCCAGGATGCTGCCGAATAGCACCCGCATCAGATCGACGCTGTTGCCGCGCAGCGAGATCAGCATCACCCCGGCGGCCAGCGCGATCAGGTAGAAGCCGGCCAGGCTGGCGTCTTCGCGCTGGGCGGTGAAGCGGGCCACGCCGCCAGCCAGTGCGGCCACTGCCAGCGCGGCGATGAAGGCGCCCAGGCTCATCGCCGGCAGGCTCAGGCCCACCAGCAGGAAGGCGACCGCTGCACCGGGCAGCAGGGCATGGGCCATGGCATCACCGGCCAGGCTCATGCGGCGCAGCACCAGCAGGGCGCCCACCGGGCCGCAGCTCAAGCCCAGCGCCAGGCAGGCCACCAGGGCCCGGCGCATGAAGCCGAACTCGATGAAGGGCTGGATGAGCGCCCCGTGCAGGGCCACGCTGAGCGTCATGCCACCAACCGCGGACCAGGCGCGTTGTCGGGCACGGCGCACCAGGGCGCCTGCGCCTCCCAGTGCTCGGCTTGCAGGCGGGCGCGTTGCAGGTGCTGCGGCAACAGCACCTCGGCCGTGGCGCCCCAGGCGATGGGCTCACGGGCCAGCAGCAGGGTGCGCGGGAAGTGCGCCCGCACCTGGGCCAGGTCATGCAGCACAGCCACCACCGTGCGGCCTTCGGCATGCCATCGGTGCAGCAGGCCCAGCAGGTCGGCAGTGGTGCGTTCGTCGATGGCGGTGAAGGGTTCGTCCAGCAGGATCACCGGTGCGTCCTGCAGCAGCAGGCGGGCGAACAGCACCCGCTGGAACTGGCCCGACGACAGCTCGCCGATGGCCCGCCGCTCGACGCCAGCCAGGCCCACCGTGGCCAGCGCATCGAGCGCCTGGGCGCGGTGGGCGGCGGTGCCGGCGCGCCAGGCGCCCAGCCGGCCCCAGTGGCCCAGCATCACCACGTCGAGCACGTGTACCGGAAAGCTGCGGTCGATGTCGGCCTGCTGCGGCAGGTAGGCGATGCGGCCAGCCAGCCCGGCGGCCAGGCCGATGCGGCCGGTGCTGGGTGCGATGCGGCCCATCAGACCGCCCAGCAGGGTGCTCTTGCCCGCGCCGTTGGGCCCGACGATGGCCGTCAGGCTGCCAGCGGCGAACTGGCCGCTGAGGTGGTGCACCGCGGGGCGGTCGCGGTAGCACAGGGTGACGTTGTCCAGCGTGATCATGCCGGCTCGCCCAGCGCCCAGGCCACCGCCAGCCACAGCACGGCCAGCAGGCCGGCCACGCCCAGCAGGCGGGCGCCCACGCCCGCCATCAGCAGGCTGGGCAGGCCGCCTGGCTGCGGCGCCGCGCCGGTCGGCTGGTGGCCGTGATCACCACCATCGCCGTGGGCCTGGCCATGGGTGTGGCCGTGTGGATGCCCGTGCGCGTGCCCATGCCCATGTGCATCGCCATGGCCATGCGCCGCTGGCGTGGCCGGGGACGCGGGGAGTGACACGCTGTGCCTGTCTGCAGGTGGGTTGTTGATGAAACTGCGTTCTCAATATCGTAGCATGCAGGCCTGTCGCACACCGAGGCCGCCGTCCATGGAACGATCCACCCGCCAGCGCAGCGCCATCCGCGCCGCCATCGACGCCGCGCAGCGCCCGCTGTCGCCGCAGGAGGTGCTGGCCGCCTCCCAGGCCGACGTGGCCGGCCTGGGCCTGGCCACCGTCTACCGCAACCTGAAGCTGCTGGTGGAGTCCGGTGAGATCCAGCCGGTGACACTGCCGGGCGACAGCGCCCGCTACGAGCCGGCGCGCCAGGCGCACCACCACCACTTCCAGTGCACCCGCTGCCAGCGGGTGTTCGACGTGCACAGCTGCCCAGGCGACATGTCGCACATGGCGCCGGCCGGGTTTCTGGTGGAGCGGCACGACCTCACGCTGTACGGCTGCTGTCCCGACTGCGTGGCCCCGGCCCGCGGCAAGCCGGTGCGTGTGCCGGTGCGCCAGGGCTGACGCGATGGCCACCACCCTGCACCGCACCACGGTCGCCCTGGCCTGGGCAATGGCCACCGGCGTCACCGTCACCACATCCGTCACCGCGCATGCCGCCGGCGCCCACCAGCACGGCGTGGCCAGCCTGGAGCTGGTGGCCGACGGCAACAGCTTCACCGTCACCCTCGACAGCCCGCTGGACAACCTGCTGGGCTTCGAGCGCGGACCGCGCACCGACGCCGAACGCGCCAAGGTGCGGGCCATGGCACAGATGTTGCGCACCAACGCCACGCTGGTGGTGCCCGCGGCGGCGGCCGGCTGCCAACTGCAGGGCGTCGGCCTGGCGTCCGACGTGATCGCGCCGGCGCTGCTGGCCGCCGCGCCATTGGCCACCACGCCGCCAGCGCCGGCGGCCAAGCCCGGCGACCATGCCGATCTGGAGGCTGTGTTTCGTTTCCAGTGCGCGCAGCCGCAGGGATTGAAGTCGGTGGCCCTGGGCGGGCTGTTCCAGGCCTTCCCCCGGCTGCGGCAGCTGGACACGGCCCTGGCAGCACCCGGTGTGCAGCGGGGGGCCAAGCTGCGGGCCCAACAATCCAACCTGTCCTGGTAGGCCACCTCCATGCATCCACTGATCAGCACCCAGGCCCTGGCCGATCTCATGGCCGCCGCCCCCGGCGGGCCGCCGCTGCGGCTGTTCGATGTCACCACCCACCTGCGCCCGGCCAAACTCGGGCCATGGTCGGTCGAAAGCGGCCGGGCCGACTACCTGGCCGCCCAAATCCCCGGTGCGGCCTACATCTATCTGCAGGCCGAGCTGTCGGACACCGCCTCGTCGTTGCGCTTCACCCAGCCGGGCCCGGCACGTCTGGCCGCCGCCTTGGCCGCAGCCGGGCTGGGCGATGGCGACCAGTGCGTGCTCTACAGCAGCACCGGCCCGATGTGGGCCACGCGGGCGTGGTGGCTGCTGCAGTCCATCGGCATCGAGGCGCAGGTGCTCGACGGCGGCCTGCCGCTGTGGCGCGCCGAAGGGCGGCCGGTCGCCAGTGGCGCCGCTGGCATCGACCCACCAGCGGCGCGGCTGACGCCGCAGCCGCAGCCGTCGCGCTGGGCCGACAAGCAGGACATGCTGCTGGCCATCGGCAACCGGCGGGTGTGCATGCTCAACGCGCTGTCGACCGCGCTGCACACCGGCACGGCCGACATCGACTACGGCCGGCCAGGCCACATCCTGGGCAGCGTGAACCTGCCGTACACCGCACTGCTCGATGCGCAGGGTTGCTTTCTGCCGGCCGCGCAGCTGCGCGCGGCGTTGGACGCTGTGGGCGCGCTCGCGGCGCCGCGGGTGCTGTGCTATTGCGGCGGCGGCATTGCCGCCACGCTGGACGCGATGGCGTTGACATTGGCCGGCCACGCGAATGTGGCGGTCTACGACGGGTCGCTGCAGGAATGGGCGGCCGACCCCGCGCTGCCGATGGACACGGCGGCCTGACGCTGCACCAACGTCGGTGGCGACACCGTCAGGTGCGGAGTGCTGTCGCGCCAGGGCGGCTGAAGCAGCACTCCCACATGTGGACCTGACGCGGACGAACAATCGCCACGTCTTCAGCGGAGGATGGTCTGGCCGTGTTTTGCCGCCACCGCAATCAGCTTGTCGCGGTCCAGAGCCGACCAGTTGATGCCGGTGTCGTACTCGGTGAACATCGCCGCGGCGTGACCCTTTGAGGTGATGGCCAGCACGGCTCCACCGCCTTCACCGAAGTGAAACCAGTGCGTCGACCCGCCCGGGACATGCACCAGGGCTCCGGAGGTTGCCACCGACTGCTGCTCGCCGACCCCGAGAATCACCTCGCCTTGCAGCACCAGAAACGTTTCGTCCCAGGGATGGAAATGCGGGCCCGGTCCTTGACCCTCGGCGCCGGACTGATGAAAGATCTCGGTGCCACCACTGTCGGCTTGGGACAGCAGCACGGTGATCAGGAATCCACCGGCGTTGAGCGGCACAGGACGATCGGATGGGGACAGGATGACAGGATTCGGCATGTTGCCTCCTTGGATGCGCAGGCCTTGTGGGTGATGCGCGCAGGTCCACAAGGGTGCATGGGAACAGACCGCACCGTCAAGAGCCGCCCGTTATCTGCCGAACATGCCGGCCTGCATCCAGGCTGAAGGGAATGCTCGGTCCATGCCCATCGAGCAGCCGGTGATCTCGGGGCGGGGCAGGACCGGGCCTCGGCTGGTGGCGTGGGCTGCTGTTGCGGGGCCTGAAACATGGCTCGATGCAGCGCGCGCCGCTGCTCGCCTAGACCCGGCGCGCCAGGACCACGGCGGCGGCTGAGCCGGCGCCGACCAGCGCGCACCAGCCGCGCAGCAGCCAGCCCGGCGGGCCGCCGCGCAGCGCCGTCGCTTCGTCTCGGTGGTGGCATTCGTCGGCCTGACAGCGCGCCAGCAGCGCACGCAGGGGCACGGCCGCGCTGCGCTCGGCCAGCGGCAGTGCATCGAGGTGCTTGAGCTGCTGCTGGTAGTGCACATCGACGAAGGTCTCCACCGCCGCGATGGTGGCGTACACGGCGCGCCGGCCGGCCAGCGCCGGCAGTGCGCCCGTGGCAAAGCCAGCCATGCGCCACAGCAGCAGCAGGCGGCTGCGCTGCGGCCAGGGCAGCAGCGGCGCAATCAGGCGCAGGTGTTCCTGCTCGGTGGCCAGGTGCCGGCGCGCGAAGCTGCGTACGCCGGCATCGCGCGCCACGGCCAGCACGCCGCGGTAGATCCACACCGCGCCGGTCTCGCCGGCGTGGTCGCTGCGCAAGTCGCCCACCAGCGCGACGGGCACGTGCAGGCTTGCAGGCTCGAAAGCCGCGGCAGTGCGCTGCATCAGCGGCCGCACGCGCAGGAAGCCGCGGTAGGTGGCCTCCATCAGCGGTGTCACGCCAGGCAGCGCGGCCAGCCGTGCCAACCAACGCCAGCCCGGCAACACGGCCCACAGCGCCACGAAGCCGCGCGCGCCATCGGCCAGCGTGCCATCGGCGTGCTGCACGTGGAAGCGCGCCAGCAACTGCGCGCGCGGCGTGCCCGCAGGCAGCGCGCTGGCCGCGTTGCTGACATCGATGAAAGCCAGTGGCTGCGTGGCGGGCAGGCCGCGGTAGAGCGAAATTTCGCGCCGGCACAGCGGGCAGGCGCCGTCGTAAAGCACCGTCAGTGCGCCAGCGGGGCAGGCGGCAGGCGCAGCGGCGGTTTCGTGGGTGGGCCCAAGTGGTGTCATGGCTTGCATGCTGCCAGCGCCGCCCCGACCGCGTTGGCGTCAGGGCATCACGCACGCATGCATGCACGCTGGCCGAAGAACTGCGCGGCTGGGGACAAGGACGCCGAGCCCGCCAGAGCGGATGTGGGCGGCAGACCGCAAAGCCCGGTCGCCGTTGAGCCAACGCAGACATCGATGGCTAAAATGGCCAAAGCTACAACGAGCCCCCCATGCGTGTCACCGCCACGGAAGCCAAGAACCGATTCGGCAGTCTCTGCGCTCAGGCCAAGCGCGGACCTGTGTTTGTGGAAAAGGCCGGCCAGATCGACACCGTGATCCTCTCTGCCGAGCAATACCAGGCCCTCAGGTCCAATCACGACGAGGCCGGTCGTGCCGCGCGCAAGCAGGCGTTCGAAGCCGAGTACGGCGATTGGATCGCCGCGCAGAACGCCCGATTTGAGACGCACGGCATCCCTGGCGCTGACCTTCGGTCCTGGTGAGAGGCAGATGGCACAGTACGACGTCTTCACCAATCCCAGCGGCAACGCAACCGATGGCATCCCCT
>JBBAPL010000008.1:66467-70621 GCA_040400895.1 Aquabacterium sp. | reverse complement strand
GGGCTCTTTGCTGTCTTTGGGTTGTTTGTTTTGACTCGCTTTGCTTTGGCTTCGCCGGTGCGTTGCAGCCCGCCGGGTCCCGCCCCGGCTGGCGGGTAACTTTCTTGTCCGGCGACAAGAAAGTCACCAAAGAAACGCCTGCCAAACTGGGCGTACAGCACCGAGCGCTTGTCACGGCCCGGGCGCTGCGCCTCGCCTGTTCGGCTCAAACACCTTGCTACAGACGACCGCAGTCGCTTCGGCGCTGGTGAGGCTCAGCAGACCGCCATCTGAACAGATTGCCGTACGCCATCGTGCCTTGCCGTGGTCTGTGCGTCACAGCCCTGACCGGGGTGGCACGGCCGTGGAATGTGCCGCGCTGGTTCCGGCTGCCTCTGTTCGAGCCGGACAGGCGAGGCGCAGCGCCCGGGCCGCGACAAACGCTCGGTGTCGTACGCCCAGTTTGGCAGGCGTTTCTTTGGTGACTTTCTTGTCGCCGGACAAGAAAGTTACCCGCCAGCCGGGGCGGGACCCGGCGGGCTGCAACGAACAGGCGAAGCCAAGGCAAAGCGATCCAAGACAAACAACCCAACGACAGCAAAGAGCCCGCAGCAGCCCCACCCCACCTTCCTAAACATCAAGGGCCAGGCGCGCCTGACTCGTACCATCGCTTGATCAGCAGGCGCTCGGCGTCAGTGATCTGGGTGGCGTTGTTCATCGGCATCAGCTTCAGCACCGATGCCTGCTGGTAGACCGCCTGGGCATGTTGGCGCAGCAGTTCTGGTGTGTGCAGGGCCACGTTCTTCTGCTGTACCTGGGCGTTGTGGCACAACACGCAGCGCTGGTCCAGCACAGCACGCACCTCGGCATAGCCTGCAGGTGACTGCGCGGCGGCCTTGGTGGCCGCCTGCGCAGCGGCCGACGGTGGTGCCGGTGCCAGCCACACGGCCAGGCCCAGCAGCAGCACGGTACCGACGATGGCGTGCTCCCATGGCGCGCGATGGCCCAGCACATGGGCCTTGTGCCGCGCTACGAAGCTGTGGCGGATCAGCGCGCCGGCCAGCATCAGCAACACCAGCACCGCCCAGTTGTGCGCGCCCTGGTACAGCCAACCGTAGTGGTTGCTCAGCATCGCCACCAGCACCGGCAGCGTGAAGTAGGTGTTGTGCACGCTGCGCTGCTTGGCACGCTGGCCGTGCACCGGGTCGACGGGTTGGCCGGCCTTCATCTGGGCAATGACGGTACGCTGGCCCGGGATGATCCAGAAGAACACATTGGCGCTCATGGCCGTGGCGATCATCGCGCCCACCAGCAGGAAGGCCGCGCGCCCGGCAAACAGCTGGCACGCCGCCCAGGACGCAAGCACGATGAAGGCCAGCACCCCCAGGCCGACGATCAGGTCGCCGTTCTTCTTCTGCCCGAAGGCGCGGCAGATGGTGTCGTAGACCCCCCAGAACGCCACCAGGAAGCCCAGCGCCGCGCCGATGGCCGCCGCTGGCGACCAGGCGAACACGCTCTTGTCGACCAGGAAGCTGCCGGCATTGAACAGGTACAGCACGGTGAACAGCGCAAAGCCGGTCAGCCAGGTGCTGTAGGCCTCCCAGTAGAACCAGTGCAGGTTGGACGGCAGGCTGCGGGGCGCCACCATGTACTTCTGCGGGTTGTAGAAGCCGCCGCCATGCACCGCCCACAGCTCGCCATCCACGCCCTTGGCCTTCAGGTCGGGTGCGGTGGGTGGTGTCAGGCTGCTGTCGAGAAAGACGAAGTAGAACGACGAGCCGATCCAGGCGATGGCCGTGATCACATGGGCCCAGCGCAGCAGCAGGTTGGCCCAGTCGAGCAGGTAGGTGGTGTCCATCATGCAGTCACAGGTTGGAGAAGCGCCGCCCGGGCAGTGTGCCCAGGGCGGCCTGGCTTCTCCTCACCACAGCGGGCTCTGTGAGGTGGTGGTGTCGCAACCGCAGCGGTGCTGGCTGGATGGCCAGAACATGCAGGCTCCGCGGCGACAGGTTCAAAGTGTATACACCTTGGTGGGGCAACATGGCCGGCCGGCGCCGGGTTTGGTCGCCCGCGGATCGGTGCAAGCCGCGTGCCCGGCACAAAGCTGTGGAACTCAAGAGCCGCGGTAGGTGCTGTAGCTCCAGGGGCTGACCAGCAGCGGCACATGGTAGTGGCCGACAGCGTCGGCCATGCCGAAGTCGATTTGCACGGTGTCGATGAAGGCCGGCTCCGGCAGCACCACGCCCCGACTCCGGAAGTAGGGCGCCACCTCGAACAGCAGGCGGTAGCGGCCAGCCGCCATCGCGGCGGCGTCGAGCAGCGGGCCGCCGGGGTTGCGGCCGTCGTCGTTGAGCGTGAGCACCTGCAAGGTGAGCGTGCCGCTGCTGTCGATGCGCTGCAGCGTCACCCGCATGCCGGCGGCGGGGCAGCCGTTCATGGTGTCGAGCACATGGGTGCTGAGGTGTCCCATCCGAATCCTTCTGGTGCGGCGCCGATGGGCGCAGTCTGCAAAAGTGTATACACTTTGCCCGGATCGTCAATCGGCCCCCGCCATCAACCAGCATCTGCTGTGCCTGATCTTGCCTCCACCAACCCGATCCGCGCGGCACGTCGCGGCGCCGGCGCGCCGCGCGCCCGGCTGCGGGCTGCCGGCGCCACGTCGTCGGGCCCTGCGGCGGCGGGGGCCACGGCGCGCATCGTCGAGTCGATCACCACGGCCATCGTCGAGCGGCGCCTGATGCCCGGCACCAAGCTGGTCGAGCAGAAGATCGCAGACATCTTCCATGTGTCGCGCACCATCGTGCGGCAGGCGCTGAATCAGCTCAGCCGCGATCGCCTGGTGGTGCTGGAGCCGGCGCGCGGCGCTTTCGTGGCCACGCCCAGCGTCGATGAGGCGCGCCAGGTGTTCGAGGTGCGCAGCATGCTGGAGGTGGCGATGGTGCGCAGCCTGTGCGAACGTATCACCGACGCGCAGGTGGCCGCGCTGCGGGACCATCTGCAGCAGGAGCAGGCAGCCCTGGCGCGCACCGACGTGCCTGGCCGCACCCGGCTGCTGGCCGACTTCCACACCGTGCTGGCCCAGCTCAGCGGCAATGCGGTCCTGGCAGGGCTGCTGGCTGACTTGCTCAGCCGGTCGTCGCTGATCGCGCTGATGTACCAGAGCGCGCATTCGGCCGAGCATTCGCAGGCCGAGCATGTGCGCATCGTCGCCGCCATCGCACGGCGCGATGCGCGTGCCGCCAGCCGGCTGATGGCCCAGCACCTGGCCAGCGTGGAACGCAACCTGCAGCTCGACCCCCGCACACCCGACCTGGCTGCCGCGCTGCAGCCCGGCCCCTGACCCCGACCTTGACCTTGACCTTGACCCAGTTGACCCAGGACCCAGCCGATGACCACCCTGTTTCGCTCCGGCCCCCAGTACCCGCGTGACCTGAAAGGCCATGGCCGCGACTTGCCCCAGGCGCAGTGGCCCAAGCAGGCGCGGGTGGCGCTGAACTTCGTGCTGAACTATGAAGAGGGCGGCGAGAACAACGTGCTGCACGGCGACGCGGGCAGCGAGCAGTTCCTGTCGGAGATGTTCAACCCGCCGGCCTACCCGATGCGGCACCTGTCGATGGAGTCGATCTACGAATACGGCTCACGCGCCGGGGTGTGGCGCATCCTGCGCGAGTTCGAACGCCGGCAGCTGCCGCTGACGGTGTTTGCCGTGTCGATGGCGCTGCAGCGCCACCTGGAGCTGGCCGACGCGCTGATGGAGCAGGGCCACGAGATCGCCTGCCACGGTTGGCGCTGGGTCAACTACCAGCAGATCGACGAGGCGGTTGAGCGCGAGCACATGCGCATCGGCACCGACATCCTGAAGCAGATCACCGGTGGCGCCTGGCCGCTGGGCTGGTACACCGGTCGCGACAGCCCGGCCACCCGCCGCCTGGTGGCCGACCAGGGCGGGTACGAGTACGACAGCGACTACTACGGCGATGACCTGCCGTTCTGGTTGAACGTCAAGACCACCAGCGGCAACCTGCTGCCGCAGCTGGTGGTGCCTTACACCATGGACTGCAACGACATGCGCTTCGGCCTGCCGCAGGGCTTCAGCCAGGGCGACGAGTTCTTTGAATACCTGCGCGACAGCTTCGATGTGCTGTATGCCGAGGGCGCCGATTGCCCCAAGATGA
>JBBAPL010000008.1:0-66457 GCA_040400895.1 Aquabacterium sp. | reverse complement strand
TTTGCGCTACCGCAGGGCTATTCGCACGCCGATCCGTTCTTTCAGTACATGAAAGACACTTTTGATGCGCTGTATGCCGAAGGCGACCCTGAGGGCCTGAACCGCCCCAAGATGATGAGCATCGGCATGCACTGCCGCATCCTCGGCCGGCCCGGCCGGCTGCGCGGGCTGCAGCGCTTCCTGGACCATGTCGAGAAGCACGACCAGGTCTGGGTCACCCGTCGCATCGACATCGCCCGCCACTGGAAGCAGGTGCACCCCTTCAACCCCGAGACCGCCTTTGTCTGGACGACCTGAAAGCCGCGCCGCCATGCTCACCCTGGATCAGCTCAACGCCGCGTCGGCGGCAGAGTTCACCGCGCTGCTCGACGGCACCTACGAACACTCGCCCTGGGTCGCCGAGGGCGCTGCGGCCGCGCGGCCGTTTGCCACGCTCAGCGCTCTGAAGCAGGCGCTGGTGCAGGCGGTGCAGGACGCCGGGCCCGATGCCCAGCTGGCGCTGATCCGCAGCCACCCCGAGCTGGCCGGCAAGGCCATGGTCAGCAAAACGCTCACTGCCGAGAGCAAGAACGAACAAGGCAAGGCCGGGCTGACCGACTGCACGCCGGATGAATTCGCCCGCATCCAGCAGCTGAACGCGGCCTACAACGCCCGCTTCGGCTTCCCGTTCATGCTGGCGGTGCGTGGCCCGCGTGGCACCGGCCTGGGCAAGCAGCAGATCATCGACGCCTTCGCCCGCCGGCTGGGCAACCCGCCTGACTTCGAGCGCGACGAAGCGCTGCGCAACATCCACCGCGTGGCCGAGATCCGCCTGGCCGACAAGTTCGGCATCCAGCCCGAGCTGGGCAACCTGGTGTGGGATTGGGCCGAAGAACTGGCCGCCCACAGCGACCCCGGTTTCAAGGAGCAGGGGCAGTTGACGGTCACCTACCTGACCGATGCCCACCGGACGGTGGCGCGCCGGTTGCAGGGGTGGATGAAGGAGGCCGGCTTCGATGCAGTGACGACCGATGCGGTGGGCAACGTGGTGGGCGTCTACCACGGTGCCAGTCCGGGCTCCAAGCGCCTGATGACCGGCAGCCACTACGACACCGTGCGCAACGGCGGCAAGTACGACGGCCGGCTGGGCATCCTGGTGCCCATGGCCTGCGTGCGCAGCCTGGCAGCGCAGCAGAAGCGCCTGCCCTTCGGCATTGAAGTGGTGGGCTTTGCCGAAGAAGAGGGCCAGCGCTACAAGGCCACCTTCCTGGGGTCGGGCGCGCTGGTCGGCCAGTTCAACCCGGCTTGGCTGGACCAGGAAGATGCCGACGGCGTGACGATGCGCGCTGCCATGCAGGCCGCCGGCCTGCCGGCCACGATGGAGGCCGTCGCCGCGCTGCAGCGCGATGCGGCGCAGTACCTGGGGTTCGTGGAAGTGCACGTCGAGCAGGGCCCGGTGCTGAATGCGCGCGACCTGCCGCTGGGCGTTGTCACCTCGATCAACGGCAGCGTGCGCTGCCTGGGCCAGATCACCGGCATGGCCAGCCACGCCGGCACCACGCCAATGGGCCAGCGGCGCGACGCTGTGCCTGCCCTGGCCGAATTGGCGCTTTACCTGGAACAGCGTGCCAGCAGCGTGCCCGATGTGGTGGGCACCATCGGTCAGCTGCAGGTGCCGGCCGGCTCGATCAACGTGGTGCCGGGCCGGGTGCTGTTCAGCCTGGACATGCGCGCCACCACCGACCAGGCGCGTGACGCGCTGGTGGATGACGTGCGCGCCGAACTGGCCGCCATCTGCCAGCGCCGCGGCCTGGCCCACAGCCTGGAAGAGACCCTGCGCGCCGCCGCCGCACCCAGCCACCCGGCCTGGCAGGCGCACTGGGAGGCCGCGGTGGCCGCCCAGGGCCTGCCCATCCTGCGCATGCCCAGTGGCGCCGGGCACGACGCGATGAAATTGCACGAGTTGATGCCGCAGGCCATGCTGTTCGTGCGCGGTGAAAACAGCGGCATCAGCCACAACCCGCTGGAATCCAGCACCAACCACGACATCGACCTGTCGGTGCAGGCCTTCGGGCACCTGCTGGATCAGCTTGCCCACGAACTTCCACCAACCCGCGCCACCCCATGACCAGCCCCTACCAGCAACTCGACGCCTGGATCGACGCCCACTTCGACGACGAGGTGCGCTACCTGCAGGCCTTGGTGCAGGTGCCCACCGACACCCCGCCCGGCAACAACGCGCCGCACGCCGAGCGCACCGCCGCGCTGCTGGCCGCCATGGGCTACACCGCTGAGCAGCACCCGGTGCCAGCCGCCGACGTGCAGGCCTACGGCATGCAGTCGATCACCAACCTGATCGTGCGGCGGCGCTATGGCGCCGGCGGCCCGGTGATCGGCCTGAACGCCCATGGCGACGTGGTGCCGCCGGGCGATGGCTGGTCCCACGACCCGTACGGCGCCGAGGTGGTCGACGGCAAGTTGTACGGTCGTGCCTCGGCTGTCAGCAAGAGCGACTTCGCCAGCTACACCTTCGCGCTGCGGGCGCTGGAGTCGCTGGGTGCGGATCTGAAGGGCGGCGTGGACCTGCTCTTCACCTACGACGAGGAATTCGGCGGTGAACTCGGCCCCGGCTGGCTGCTGCAGAAGGGGTTGACCAAGCCCGACTACCTGCTGGCGGCCGGCTTCAGCTACCAGGTGGTCACCGCCCACAATGGCTGCCTGCAGATGGCCGTCACCGTGCACGGCAAGATGGCGCATGCGGCCATCCCCGACACCGGCGTCGATGCGCTGCAAGGCGCCGTGGTCATCCTGAACGCGCTGTATGCGCAGAACGCGCGCTACAAGGCCATCACGTCGCAGGTGGTGGGCATCACCCACCCCTACCTGAACGTGGGCCGCATCGAAGGCGGCACCAACACCAACGTGGTGCCCGGCAAGGTGCTGTTCAAGCTCGACCGCCGCATGATCCCCGAGGAGAACCCCGCCGAGGTGGAAGCCGACGTGCGCCGCGTGATCGCCGAGGCTGCGGCCGGCTGCCCGGGCATCCGCGTCGAGATCGCCCGCCTGCTGCTGGCCGACAGCCTGAAGGCCAACCCGGCCAATGCGCCCCTGGTGCAGGCGCTGCAGACGCACGGCGAGGCGGTGTTCGGCGAGCCCATCCCCACCTCGGGCACGCCGCTGTACACCGATGTGCGGCTGTTCGGCGCCCACGGCATCCCGGCCGCCATTTATGGCGCCGGCCCCCGTACCGTGCTGGAAAGCAATGCCAAGCGCGCGGACGAGCACCTGGTGCTGGACGACCTGCGCCGGGCCACCAAGGTGGTTGCGCGCACCCTGCTGGACCTGCTCAGCTGAGCATCACTCGGTCGAGAACTGCCGCCAGTTCTTGCCCTTGTACTGGCTGTAGTAGGCCTTGATCTTCGCCATGTCGGCGTCGATGTCGCCGGTGGGCGTGAACACCGGGCCCAGGCCGCTCAGCTTGCGCGGATAGTCCATGTAAGCCAGCACGATCGGCACGCCGGCCTCGTGGGCGATCCAGTAGAAGCCGGTCTTCCAGTGGCGGGTCTGGCTGCGGGTGCCCTCAGGCGGCACCACCAGGTGCACCGATCCTTCGGCATCACGCAGGGCCTGGGCCGATGCGGCCACCAGGTTGGTCGATTGCGATCGGTCCACCGCAATGCCGCCCAGCCAGCGCATCAGGCCGCCGAACGGCCAGCGGAAGATCTGCCGCTTGCCCATCCAGTAGATGTTCAAACGCAGCGCAAACGCCACCATCAGCGTGTAGGGCAGGTCCCAGTTGCTGGTGTGGGGTGCGGCGATCAGCACGCACTTGGGGTGACCGGCAGGGGCCTGGCCGGTGATCTGCCAACCCGTCCACCGCAGGAAGCTGGTGGACAAGAGGCGCAGCACGGTGTTGACACCGGGCGTGGTGAAGATGGTGCGATGCATGAATGTTGTCGGACGTCTGTGCGGCAGACCACCCGCGCACGCACCGGCATTGTGCGGCAGCCCGCGCGGCGCGTGGCGCGCGGGCAGGTGGCCGTCACATCAGGACGCCGGGCGCCGTCAGGGGCTGGTCGTCTGGGGCCATGCTGACGCCCAGGGCGTCGTCGGTGGGCAGCGTGTCCAGTCCCATGCCCATCAGCACCAGGGCGCGCTGTTGCAGCAGCACCGAGTCATCGTGGTCGCCGCAGCGGTCGAGCACATCGCTGGCACGCAACAGCAGGCGGACCTCCCAGCTGGGGTCGGTGGCCAGGCCCGCCAGGCGGGCGGCTTCGAAGGCGTGGTCACGCGCGCGGTCGCGGGCGGCACGGCTGCGGGCCCGCTCGCCTTGGGCTTGCGCCAGATCGGCTGCGTTGGTGGCCACCTCTGCCCAGGCGCAGTGCAGGTCGGCGCTGAGGTCGTGCCCACCCATCTGCAGCGCCCAGCGCAGGGCCTGGGCCAGGTGGCTTTCGGCCGGGCCATGGGCATGCAGCCCGGCCAGTGCGCGGGCAGCTTCGGTCAGCGCATGGCACATGGCCGGCGCGCGGTGGCTGCCTTCC
The DNA here is from genome assembly GCA_040400895.1 of Aquabacterium sp. Classification (GTDB taxonomy): domain Bacteria; phylum Pseudomonadota; class Gammaproteobacteria; order Burkholderiales; family Burkholderiaceae_C; genus Pseudaquabacterium. Next base: position 61,937 of record JBBAPL010000008.1, on the reverse strand, counting down.
ACCGCTTCGGCGTCGCTGAGCAGGCGCATGGCCTGGCGCAGCGCATCGCGCGCGGCGCCATCACCCAGCGCCGCGCCGTCGGCCGACAGACCGACCGCGTGGTGGGTGGAAACCGGGGGCAGTTTCAAGGCGTTCATGGCGGTCGCTCAGGCGTGATGTCGGGCCATGCTAGGCCTGGCAGGCGGGGCCTGAGACCCCCGAGCCGCGGGGTTTGGGCCCAGGTCCCCCACGGGCATGGGGGCGGCTCGGCAACGGTCCGTGAAGCCTCGCACACCGGCCCCGGAAATGGCGCCGTGGCGCCCCTGCGACACTCGGGGTGCGGGGCGTGTTTTCTGCAATGTCGCCGGCCTGTCAAGTGCCGCAGCCTGCGGCCCCAACCGCCGGGATGATTGCACCGGCACCCGCCACTCTTGGAGAACCACCATGGCCTCTTTCCCCCGTGCCCGCCTGTTGGCCGCCGCCACCGCCGCCCTGGGCGCGTTGTCTTGCCTGCCGGCCACCGCCCAGACGGTGCTGACCCTGTCGTCCTGGGTGCCGCCCGCCCACACGCTGACCACCGGCCAGATCGAGTGGTGCGAGATGCTGGCGCAGAAGGCCGCTGGCAAGGTCAAGTGCAACGCCTTGCCCCGCGCGGTGACAGCTGCGCCGGGCACCTTCGACGCGGTGCGCAACGGCCTGGTGGACATCTCGTTCACCGTGCACGGCTACACGCCGGGCCGCTTCGTCATGCCGCAGATGGTCGAGTTCCCGTTCATGGGCGATTCGTCCGAAGTCACCTCGGTGGCTTTCCAGCGCATGTATGCCAAGGTGCCGGCGTTCGCCGAGGAGCACAAGGGCGTGAAGGTGCTGGCGGTGTTCACCCACGGCCCGGGGATCATCTTCAACACCAAGAAGCCGATCACCAAGGCCGACGACGTGACCGGCATGAAGTTCCGCGTGGGCGGCGGCATGGTCAACGAGATCAGCAAGTCCATGGGCATGAACGTCACGCTCAAGCCCGCGCCCGAGAGTTATGAGCTGCTGTCCACCGGCGTGATGGACGGCACCCTGTTCCCGGCCGAGTCGGTCGAGGGCTTCAAGATCGACAAGGTCATCAAGTACGCCACCACCTTCCCGGGCGGCCTGTACAACACCAGCTTTGTCTTCATGATGAACCAGGCCAAGTACGACAGCCTGCCGGCCGACGTGAAGAAGATCGTCGACGAGATGTCGGGTGAGTTTGCGGCCCGCATGCTGGGCCGCGGCTGGGACAAGGTCGACCGGCGCGGCATGGCGTTCATGCAGGCCGCCGGCGTGCAGTTCACCAAGGCCGACGCCGCCTTCGTCGGCGCCGTCAAGACCAAGACAGCGAACCTGGAAGACAACTGGATCAAGGCCGCTGAAGCCAAGGGCCTGAAGGACGCCAAGAAGGTGCTGGCCGATTACCGCGCTGAAATCGCCAAGCTGCAGAAGTGAAGCGCCTGCTGGATGGCATGTGCGGCCTGCTGGCCGCGGTGGCACTGTTCGCCATCATGGCGCTGACGCTGGCCGACGTGCTGGGCCGCAAGCTGCTCAACCATTCCATCACCGGCTCGCTGGAACTGACCGAGATCCTGATGGTGGTGGTGATCTTCGCCGCCTTGCCGATGGTGTCGCTGCACGGTGAGCATGTCGTGTTCGACTCGCTCGACCACCTGATGCCGCCCTGGCTGCGCCGGCTGCAGCAGGGCGTGGTCGACCTGGGCTGCGCCGCGGCGCTGGGCGCCTTGGCCTGGCTGATGTGGGACAAGGCGGTGCAGATGGCCAGCTATGGGGACACCACCGCCCAGCTGCAGCTGCCGCTGGGGCCGTTCGTCAAGCTGATGGCGGTGCTGTGTGGCCTGACAGCCTTGGTGCATCTGCTGCTGATGCTGCAGCCCGCCAGCACCCAACGCATCGGCGTCGATGACGCGCCCGACCTGCCTGCCGGGGGGGCGACATGACCGAAGCCCTGCTGGGCTTTGGTGCCGTCTTCCTGCTGGCGCTGCTGCGGGTGCCGCTGGCCTTTGCCATGGGCTTTGTCGGCTTCGTCGCGCTGGGGTTGATGCGCGGCTGGGGGCCGACCGCGGCATCGGCGGCGCAGGTGGTCTATGACACCGGCTTCGCTTACACCCTGAGCGTGGTGCCGCTGTTCCTCCTGATGGGCAACTTCGTGGCCAAGGCGGGCCTGGCGCACGAACTGTTCCGCGCCGCCTACGCCTTCATCGGCCATGTGCGCGGCGGGCTGGCCCATGCCACGGTGCTGGCCTGCGCCGGCTTTGGTGCCATCTGCGGCTCGTCCATCGCCACCGCGGCCACCATGAGCAAGGTGGCCTACCCGTCGATGAAGAAGCTGGGCTACAGCGACTACCTGTCGACCGGCGTCATTGCCGCCGGCGGCACGCTGGGCATCATGATCCCGCCGTCGACCATCATGGTGATCTACGGCATCGTCACCGAGACCAACATCGGTAAGTTGTTTGCCGCCGGTGTCATCCCCGGGCTGATGACGGCCGGCTTCCTGATGGCCGGCGTCAGCTGGATCACCTGGCGCGACCCGCTGGCCGGCCCGGCCGGCGAGCGCAGCACCTGGCCGCAGCGCTGGGCCGCGCTGCGCGGCATCTGGGGCGTGCTGGTGCTGGTGATCGTGGTGCTGGGCGGCATCTACGGCGGCGTGTTCACCGCCACCGAGGGCGCGGGCATCGGTGCGGCGGGCGCGTTCTTCTTCGCGCTGGCACGGGGCGCACTGCCGCCCAAGGTGCTGTTGCAGGTGCTGGTGGAGAGCGCGCGCACCACGGCCATGCTGTTCACCATCCTGATCGCCGCGATGATGTTTTCCAACTTCATCAACTTCACCAGCATGCCCGGCGACCTGCGGAACTGGATCACCCACATGGGCCTGTCGCCGGTGATGGTGGTAGGCGCGATGATGCTGATCTACGTGCTGCTGGGCACCATCATGGAAGAGCTGTCGATGGTGCTGCTCACCATTCCGGTGTTCTTCCCCATCGTCACCGCGCTGGGGTTCGACCCGGTGTGGTTCGGCGTGCTGATCGTCTTCGTGGTGCAGATCGGACTGATCTCGCCGCCGGTGGGCATGAACCTGTTCGTGCTGAACGCGCTGCTCGATGGGGTGTCGCTCAAGCAGATCTTTCGCGGCGTGTGGCTGTTCGTGCTGATGCTGATCCTGGCGATGCTGCTGGTGCTGGAAGTGCCGCAGCTGGCGCTGTGGCTGCCCGGCTTCATGAAGTAGCGCGCGCAGCTGGGGTGCGGCTGGCGGCGCGGCGACGCATGGCCTGGCGCACCCGCCAGCCCAGCAGCAAGGCCATCACCACCGCGTAGATGGCCCACTCGCCGAAGTCGTTCTTGCCGGCGCGCATCCAGAAGAAGTGCAGCAAGGCCAGCAGGCCAATGACGTACACCGCCCGGTACAGCCGCTACCAGCGTACCGCCCCCAGCGCCTTGATGGCGCGGTTGAACGACGTGGCGGCCAGCGGCGCCATCAGCAGCAGGGCCAGCGTGCCCACCAGGATGAAGGGCCGCTTGGGGATGTCGGCAAGGATGCCGGCCAGGTCCAGCCCCATGTCGAGCCAGGCGTAGCACAGGAAGTGCAGCACGCCGTAGAAGAAACCGAAGTTGCCCAGCATGCGGCGCATGCGCGCCAGACCGGTCAGGCCGAAGGCCTCGCGCAGCGGCGTGACGGCCAGGGTGATGCACAGGAAGCGCAACACCCAGTCGCCAGTGCCGCGGATCAGCGCCTCCGCCGGGTTGGCGCCCAGGGTGTTGGCCACCGCACCCCACAGCAGGTGGGCGAAGGGCAGCAGGGCCAACGCGAACAGCAGCGGCTTGGCCGCCGGGTGGAGCAGCAGCTTGTTCATGGTGTGCGGGGCGGCAGCCGGGGCTGCCGGGGCCATCAGAAGTTCTTGACCAGATCGAGGCCGGCGTACAACTGGCCGACCTGGGACTCATAGCCGTTGAACATCAGCGTGGGCCGCTTCTTGGCGAAGATGCCGTCTTCGCCCAACCGGCGCTCGGTGGCCTGGCTCCAGCGCGGGTGGTCCACCTTCGGGTTCACGTTGCTGTAGAAGCCGTACTCCTGCGCCGCGGCCTTGACCCAGGCGGTCTTGGGCTGCTGCTCGGTGAAGCGGATCTTGACGATGCTCTTGCCGCTCTTGAAGCCGTACTTCCAGGGCACGGCCAGGCGCAGGGGGGCGCCGTTCTGGTTGGGCAGCACCTCGCCGTACATGCCGAACACCAGCATCGTCAGCGGGTGCATGGCTTCGTCCAGCCGCAGGGCTTCCACATAAGGCCATTCCAGCACCCGGCTTCCGACAAACGGCATGGTCTTGGGGTCGGCCAGGGTGTGGAATTCGACGAACTTGGCGTTGCCGGTGGGTTCCACCTGCTTGATCAGCTCGGCCAGCGACCAGCCCATCCAGGGCACCACCATCGACCAGCCCTCCACGCAGCGCAGGCGGTAGATGCGCTCTTCCATGGGGCTGAGCTTGAGCAGGTCGTCGATGCCGTAGGTGCGGGGCTTGGCCACTGCGCCTTCGACCACCACCGTCCAGGGCCGGGTCTTCAGCGTGTGGGCGTTGCGGGCCGGGTCGGCCTTGTCGGTGCCGAACTCATAGAAGTTGTTGTAGGTGGTGCTCAGCGCCTTGGGCGTGATGGCATCCATCACGTTGGCGCCGACCACCGCGCTCTTGCCGCCGGGCAGCGGCGCGCCCTTGGCCGCGGCCTGGGCCAGGGCCTCGCGCCCGGCCCAGCCGGCCAGGCCGGCACCCAGCGCGCCGGCCGACAGGCGGCGCAGCCAGTCGCGCCGGCCCTCGTAGACGGCGCGCGGGGTGATTTCGGACGGAACGGCGTGGTCGAAGCCGCGGTCAGGGCGGAAGTGCATGAGGTTCTCCAGGATGCTGCCGGTTGGTCGTCGTTGGGCCCCAGACCTTACGCGTCGGGCGCCAGGTCGGATGCCGCAGGGTCAAAGCCCACCGTCGCCGTGCAGGCTTGAACTGAGCATGTTCACGCCGGGGAAGGCGAAGGTGGTGATCACCCATCCCGCCTGGTGCCATGCAAAAGGCCGGTCAATGACCGGCCCTTCAGCATGCGTGCAGACACCGCACCGGCCTGCGGGCCGGCGGCGGTGGGTCAGCGCAGCCCGGCGATGTAATCGCTGACGGCCTTGATTTCCTTGTCGCTCATGCGGGCGGCGATGGACATCATCTGGGCCGAGTTGCCACGCGCGCCGGAACGGAAGGTGACCAGTTGCGACTCGGTGTAGTCGGCGTGCTGGCCGCCCAGGCGCGGGTACTGGGCGGGCATGCCTGCGCCAGACGGCGCATGGCAACCGGCGCAGGCCGGCACCTGCTTGGCGGCAATGCCGCCACGGTAGATCTTCTCGCCCAGCGCCACGGTGTCCTTGTTGCGGGCTGCGCCCTGCACCGGCGGCTTGCTGTTGTAGAACGCGGCCACGTTGACCATGTCCTCGGGCGTCAGCGCCGCCGCCATGCCGGCCATGATGGCGTTGGCGCGTTTGCCGGACTTGAACTCGGTGAGCTGCTTGGCGATGTATTCGGCGTGCTGGCCCTGCAGGATCGGGTTGGCCGGCAGGCCTCTGGTGCCGTCGGCGGTGTGGCAGGCCACGCAGGTGGCCGACTTTTCCTGGCCCTTGGCCAAGTCGGCCTTGGCCGGGGCTGGCGCACCGGCGGCCACGGCGGGCATGGCAAATGCGGCGGTCAGCACCACGGCGAATGCGGCAGTTGCGGCATGGGCAGCCAGCGAGGGCAACGAATTCACGAGCAGCGACTTCATGTCGAGGAACCTTGAATGGGGTAAACCCGTCGATTTTACAATGCTCCATGAACACCAATGCTGACGCCCGGAGAACCGGAGCCGAGACCAAGACAGATCCGGCCATGCGCGAGGCCCTGTCCTGGACACAGAGTGCCCGTTTTCTCACCACCGCCAGCCTGCTGAACCAGCTGCCGCCGCCCGGTTTGCCCGAGGTGGCCTTCGTCGGCCGCAGCAATGCCGGCAAGTCCACGGCGATCAACACGCTGGCCCAGCACCGGCGCCTCGCATTCGCGTCCAAGAAGCCGGGCCGCACCCAGCACATCAACCTGTTCGAGCTGGGTCCGGCTGACGCACCCGATGCCCGCTGGGCCGACCTGCCCGGCTACGGCTACGCGGCCGTGGCGCGTGGCGCCAAGCTGCGCTGGCAGCAGGTGATGGCCGACTACCTGGCGCACCGCCATGCGCTGGCCGGCATCGTGATGATGGTCGACAGCCGGCACGGCTTCACCCCGCTCGACAAGCAACTGCTGGACTTCGTCTCGCAGCGCGTGGGCACGGGGGAAGTGAAGCTGCTGGTGCTGCTGACCAAGGCCGACAAGCTCAGCCGCAACGAGGCGGCCAAGGCGGTGGCAGGCGCTCAGAAGGTGCTGGCCGAACTGGCGACGGACACCACCGACATCAGCCTGGTGCTGTTCTCGGCCCTGTCGCGCCAGGGCCTGGGCGACGCGGCCCTGGTGCTGCGGCAATGGCAGGCCACTGGGGCGCCGCCCGATGCGGCGGCAGCTGACGATGGCGCCGGCCCCGCCGTGGCGGCGCCGGCGCCGCCGCTGTCGCCGGCTTGACGCCGGCGCGGTGCGGCGCCACCGCACACTGCAGCGCATGCCGATCACCCTGTACGACCAGCCCCTGCCCACCGGTGTCACCCTGGCCTGCCGCTCCGCCGGTCCGGTGGATGCGCCCCGGCGCGCCATCTTCCTGCACGGCTTCCCGGAGGCCGCCTTCGCCTGGGACGATGTCTTGCAGGCGCTGGCGGCCGCCGACCCCGGCCTGCGCTGTGTGGCGCCCAACCAACGGGGCTATGCCGGCAGCAGCGCCCCGGCCGAGGTCAGCGCCTACCGGGCCAAGCACCTGGTGGCCGACATCGCCGCGCTGATGGACGTGGAGGCCGGCGCCGGTGCGCCCATCGACCTGCTGGTGGCCCATGACTGGGGCGGCGGCGTGGCCTGGAACCTGGCCGCCCTGCTGCCGCAGCGGGTGCGCCAGCTGGTGATCATCAACTCGCCGCACCCCGGCGCCATGCTGCGTGAGCTGCGCACCAGTGCCGAGCAGCGCGACGCCAGCCTGTACATGAACATGCTGATCCAGCCCGACGCCGCCCAGCGCCTGTCGGCTGACGACTTTGCCGCGCTGTTTGCCAAGCTCGACCGCCTGGGCAGCCCGGCGGGCAATGGCTGGCTGACGCCGGCGGTGCGTGCGCAGTACCGCGACGTGTGGTCACGCGGGCTGGACGGCGCGCTGAACTGGTACCGCGCCTCGCCGCTGCGCCCGCCCAAGGGGGCCGACGACCCGGCGCTGGCCGCCGTGGTGCTGCCCGATTCGGTGGTCAATGTGCGGGTGCCCACCACCGTGCTGTGGGGCATGGCCGACCAAGCACTGCGCCCGGGCCTGCTGGACGGCCTGGACGCCTGGGTGCCCGGCGTCCAGATCCACCGCCACCCCGATGCCAGCCACTGGATCGTGCATGAGCAGCCCGACTGGGTGATCGGCCACCTGCAGCGCGTGCTGGCGGGCTGAGCGGGCCGAGTGCCGGGCCGCCCCAAGCCGGCCCGCATCCCGTTGGGGGACCGACAGACGTGCCCGTCTGTCGAGGGGCTGATGTCAGGGCCTGCCGATGGACAGCGCCAGGCCGGCCTGGCCCTTGGGCGCGTAGGTGATGCCGACATACAGCGGCCCGATGCCGGTGTCGGCGCCCAGGTACAGGCTCATGCCGGTGCGCAGGCCCGACAGCGAGATGTCGCCGCGGTTCAGCCAGGTGTTGCCGGCCTCCAGCGTGGCGCCCACGAAGAAGCCGCGCGTCAGCGTCGGTGCCCGGCTCAGCCGGTAAGTCCAGCCCGTGCGCAGCAGCAGCGCGTGGTTGCCCAGCAGCTGGCCGTTCTGGTAACCCGACAGGCGGTGGAACCCTCCCAGCCAGTAGCGTGACGCGCCGCCGCTGACGTTGGTCTGCTGCGAGGTCTGCGCCAGCAGGTGCAGCTCCAGCGTGTGGCGGCCGAAACTGCGGGCGGCCGTGGCCTCGGCTTCCAGGCGGTGGAAGTTGTCGCGCAACACACCGGTGCGGCGGCCCAGCCAGTATTCCAGCGACGCCCGGTAGCCCGACTGCGGAAAATTGGCGTAGTCCAGCTGGTCGACCACGGCGCGTGCGCGCAGCGCGTTCTCGGTCCACACCGCCCGGCTGTTGCCCGCCAGCACCCCCAGGTCGCCAGACAGCAGCAGCAGCCGGTTGTCCAGTTCCACCCGCGACCAGCCCAAGCGCAGCTCGCCGAATTCACCCCAGGGCTGGCCGATGTCCAGGCCGATGGTGTTGGTGGTGCGCCGGAAGGTGGCCAGCTCCTGGGCCGTGTTGGCCTGGAACAGCGTGTGCCTGCGGCGCTCCAGGCTGGCGTAGCCGGCCACGAACCAGTCGTTGGCACGTGAATCGGTCCAGGTCAGCGGGTGGTACAGCTCGCTGAAGATCCGCGGCACCTCGCCAATTTGCACCCGGTTGCGCCACTCGGTGCCGCTGTCGGTGAGCCAGTGGCTGTTGTGGCTGATCTTCAGGTTGAAGGCGCTGCGCCCGCTCAGGTCGGTGTTCAGGTCCAGGCCCAGGTTCAGGTAGTTCGGGCCCCAGGGCTTGTCTTCCAGGTCGAACACCAGGGTCTCGCCCTCTTGCGCGGTGGCGCCCCGCACCAGCAGGAAGTCGGTGCGGGTGTAGTCACCGCCGGCGGCGAGGCGGGCCGAGTCACGCTCGGCCCGCGCCGGGTCGAACGGTTGGCCTGGCTTGCTCTCCAGCATCGGCAGCAGCCGCGTGGCGTTGGTGACGGTGCTGCCCTCGATGCGCACGGCGGCCAGCTGCGTGGCACCGGCGGCATCGCGCGACTGGCCGGCGCGCCACTGCGCATAGGCCTCGGCGTCCAGCGCCAGAGGCGCCAGTTTGTCGCTGCGCCCGCGCGCGCCGGCTTCGCCCATGTCGATCAGGCGGCCGGCCTGGGCAAAGTCGCCCGACGACAGCGACGCGAGCGACGGCGTGATCAGCACGTCGCCCGGGCGCAACGTGGCCAGGCTGCGCTGCACGTTCTGCTCGGTCAGCAGGTTCAGCATCTGCGCGGTCAGGCCCACGGCCGAGCTCAGCGTCTCGCGCCCGCCCGGTGGGGTGCCGATGTTGACGGCGATGACCACATCCGCGCCCAGCGCCCGGGCGACGTCGATCGGCACGTTGTTGACCAGGCCACCGTCGCCCAGCACCCGGCCACCCACCTCGGTGGGCGAGAACACACCCGGCACGCTCATGCTCGACCGCAGGGCCAGTGCCAGGTCGCCGCGGTCCAGCACCACCGCCGCGCCGCTTTCCATGTCGGTGGCGACCGCACGGAACGGAATGGGCAACTGGTCGAAGCGCTGCACGTCGCGCACCGGCAGGGTGTAGCGGCGCAGCAGCGATTCCAGCCCGCGGCTGGAGACGGCGCTCAGCGGCAACTGCAGTTCACCGTCGCGCCAGCCCAGTTCGACCAGGGGCGAGATCTCGAAGTCTTCTTCCTTGCGGCGCTGTGACAGCTGCTGGCGCGGCACCCGGGTGGTGAACACCTCTCCCCATTTCACGGCCTTCAGTTCACGCTCCAGCACCTCGGCGCGCATGCCACTGGCATACAGCCCGCCGACGATGGCGCCCATCGACGTGCCGGTGATGACGTCGATCGGGATCTGCAACTGCTCCAGCACCTTCAGCACGCCCACATGCGACAGCCCGCGCGCGCCGCCGCCCGACAGCACCAGGCCGATGCGCGGGCGGCCCAGTGGCGGCAGCGGGGCAGCGGCCGGCATGGCTGGCGTGGCCTGCTGCGCCGTGGCCGCGCTGGTGGCCGCTGCCGGTGCATGGGCCGCAGTTGGCGCCTGGGCCGCAGCCGGCCCGCCCAGGCCCCATGCCAGCAGCAGGCAGCCCCACAGGCAGCGGCTAGAGTCCACGCATCACCTTCTCAGCCGATCGCCTCACCAGCGAGCGCACCTTGTAGGGGTGGGCCAGGCCCTCGGCCTGCAGGCGGGTGATGGCGCGCTGGTGCACGGCAAACAGCTGCTCGGTGGCGGGTTCGCGCAGCAGCGCCAGCTCATGCTTGGGGTCTTGCCACAGCGACACCAGCGTGCGGCGCTCCCCTTGCAGGTAGACCCACAGCGTGGCGCCTGGGGGCAGGCCGGTGCCGGACAGCCCGCTGCCGGTGGCGGCGGACGTCTCGTCCATCAGTGCCGCAGGCACGGTATCGAGTGTGGCGATGTCCAGCGGCATCGACCCGGTGGTGGCCGACGCCTGGTTGGCGCCAATGCGCTCCAGCTTGCCGATGGTCGGCTGTGCCACCGCGATGGCCTGGTTGAGCGCGTGGCGCTGCGCTGCCAGCAGCCGTTCCAGTGCCCAGGCGAAGCCATGGCTGTCGCGCGGCTCGGCGTGGGTCAGGTGGTCGACCAGGTTGCGGCCCAGTCCCAGCAGGCGCATCTTCTGGGCCGGGGGGCACAACGCAATGTCATGGGCCAGCTGGTCCATGAAGCGCCACAGCGCATGGTCGTAGCGGTCGAGCAGCGACGGGTCGCGCAACGCCACGCGCAGCGCGGTGGGCTGCAGGCGCTGCATCAGCGCCACTGTCTCGGGCGCCAGCCGCAGGTCACCCTGGATGGCCTCGAACAGCCGCGCCAACAGCTCGATCAGTTGCGGGTCGGGTCCGGTAGCGCCCGTGTGCGCCGTAGGTGCCGTGTTGGCCGTCGCACCGGCCGGCGGTGGAGGCGGTGGGGGCGGTGGCAGGCTGGCCAGCGGCATGGGCATGCTGCTGCGCAGCGCGTGCAGATCCCGAGGCGCCTGGTAGTGTGGGGTGGTCTGGCCCCAGGCCGCGCCGCCGCCGCTGATGATGGTGCGGTAGCTGGCCGGCACCACGCCCTGCTCCTCCAGCCGGTGGCAGGCGGCGGCGTAGGCCCGCTGCAGGGTGGTTGCCAGCGGCTGCGCCGCATCCTGCAGGAAGGCGGCCATCAGCGGGCGCGCCATCGGCAGCATCTGCAGGCCGTCCCACAGCGCGTGCACCATGCGCTCGGGCCGGAACGGGTTGGTTTCGCGGGAGACGTTGGCATCATTGACCAGTGCCGACGTGTAGGTGTGCAGCTCGCGCAGCACCACCTCGGCCTGCAGCTTGACGGCCTGTGTGCAGCGGGCGATCTCGATGTCGACCGCCACGTCGGCCTCGTCGATCAAGGCCAGCGACGGCACGGCCGACAACGGCGCCGCGCGTGGGCCGGCCTTGTCACCCGATGGCGGCGCGGGCAGGCTGCCGGCCTGCAGCAGGCGCAGATCGTCATGGGCGCTCTTGTGCAGCACGGCCATGGCGCGGGCGGTGAGTTCGCGGCGGTGCTGCTGCAGCACGCGGGCGGGGTCGATGCTGCTGCCGCGCCCCTGGGCAGGCAGCCGCTCACGCCACCGCTGGTGCACGGCATCGATGACCAGATCCAGGGTCATCGGCACACGCAGCAACTCTTCGTTGACGAAGTCTTGCAGCGTCGGGCGGGTGCTCATGCCCGGATTATCAATGGCGGGTGCGGGCCGGGTGGGCGGCCGTGGCCGGAAATGCGCCACGCTCCGGCCGCCCGGATGCCAGCGCGCCACCAACGCAAACGGGCCACCCGAAGGTGGCCCGTCCTTGTGCGTGCGGCCAGGTGCCGCAGCGCGCTGTGGGGGCAGCCAGGCCGCCCCCGTTGGACCTTACATGTCCATGCCGCCCATGCCGCCCATGCCGCCCATGCCGCCAGGCATGCCGCCGGCGCCGGACTCTTCCTTCGGGGCCTCGGCAACCATGCACTCGGTGGTCAGCATCAGGCTGGCCACCGATGCCGCGTTCTGCAGCGCGGTGCGGGTCACCTTGGTCGGATCGAGAATGCCCATCTCGATCATGTCGCCGTAGGTGTCGTTGGCGGCATTGAAACCGTAGGTGCCGGTGCCTTCCAGCACCTTGTTGATCACCACGCTGGGCTCGCCACCGGCGTTGGCCACGATTTCGCGCAGCGGCTGCTCGACCGCACGCAGCACGATCTTGATGCCGGCGTCCTGGTCGCTGTTGTCACCCTTGATGGTGCCGGCCGTCTGGCGGGCACGCAGCAGAGCCACGCCACCACCGGCGACGATGCCTTCTTCCACTGCAGCGCGGGTGGCGTGCAGGGCGTCTTCGACGCGGGCCTTCTTTTCCTTCATCTCGACTTCGGTGGCAGCACCGACCTTGATGACGGCCACGCCGCCGGCCAGCTTGGCCACGCGCTCTTGCAGCTTCTCGCGGTCGTAGTCGCTGGTGGCTTCCTCGATCTGCACGCGGATCTGCTTGACACGCGCTTCGATGTCGGCAGCAGCGCCGTTGCCGTCGATGATCGTGGTGTTTTCCTTGCCCACTTCGACGCGCTTGGCCTGGCCCAGATCGGCCAGCGTGACCTTCTCGAGCGTGAGGCCGACTTCTTCAGCGATGACCTTGCCACCGGTCAGGATGGCGATGTCTTCGAGCATGGCCTTGCGGCGGTCGCCGAAGCCAGGCGCCTTGACGGCCACGACCTTCAGGATGCCGCGGATGGTGTTGACCACCAGGGTCGCCAGGGCTTCGCCCTCGACTTCTTCGGCAACGATCAGCAGCGGACGGCCGGCCTTGGCCACCTGCTCCAGCGTGGGCAGCAGGTCACGGATGTTGCTGATCTTCTTGTCGAAAAGCAGAACGAACGGGTTGTCCAGCAGGGCCGACTGCTTCTCGGGGCTGTTGATGAAGTAGGGCGACAGGTAGCCGCGGTCGAACTGCATGCCTTCGACGACGTCGAGCTCGCTGTTCAGGCTCTTGCCGTCTTCGACGGTGATGACGCCTTCCTTGCCGACCTTGTCCATCGCGCTGGCGATGATGGTGCCGACTTCTTCGTCGCTGTTGGCCGAGATGGTGCCGACCTGGGCGATTTCCTTGTTCGTGGTGGTCGCCTTGGACTGCTTCTTCAGCTCGGCCACCAAGGCCGTCACGGCCTTGTCGATGCCGCGCTTCAGGTCCATCGGGTTCATGCCGGCGGCCACGTACTTCATGCCTTCGCGCACGATGGCCTGGGCCAGCACGGTGGCGGTGGTGGTGCCGTCACCGGCGATGTCGCTGGTCTTGGAAGCAACTTCCTTGACCATCTGCGCGCCCATGTTCTGGAGCTTGTCCTTCAGCTCGATTTCCTTGGCCACCGAGACACCGTCCTTGGTGACGGTGGGGGCGCCGAACGAGCGCTCAAGCACCACGTTGCGGCCCTTGGGGCCCAGGGTGACCTTGACCGCGTTGGCCAGGATGTTCACGCCTTCGACCATGCGGACGCGGGCGTCGGAACCAAAAATGACGTCTTTAGCTGCCATGTGTATCTCTCCGAAATCAGGGAATGGGGGTGCGTGCGGGCGGGCGAATTACTTCGCGACCACGGCGAAGAGGTCTTCTTCGCGCATCACCAGCAGTTCGTCGCCATCGACCTTGACGGTCTGGCCCGAGTACTTGCCGAACAGCACGCGGTCACCGACCTGCACGTTCAGGACAATGAAGTCACCCTTGTCGTTGCGCTTGCCGGGGCCGACAGCCAGCACTTCACCCTGGTCGGGCTTTTCGGCGGCGTTGTCGGGGATGACAATGCCCGAGGCAGTCTTGGTTTCTTGCTCAAGGCGCTTGACGATCACACGGTCGTGCAAAGGACGAAGTTTCATCGTATCTCCTAGGGGTAGCTGGGGGTCTGCAGCAACCTGCGCCGGGCGGTGCCACGGGCAGTCTGCGGGAGTGAACCGGACTGTGCCGGGATTACTAGCACTCAGCCTTGGCGAGTGCTAGCAACCAATTATAGGGGCGCTCTGCCGGCTTTCAAGAGGCGTTGTGCACGGTGCCTGCGTGGCGCTGCGGGTCCAGGCGGTTCGGCCCGGCCGTGTCGATCCAGCGCGCAGCCGTGCTGCCGACGCAACGGCCGGCTTGCCGCGCGGGCGCCTAACATCGCGCAGCCGGCACCAATGACCTTCAGCCAAGGTTGGCGCCACCCGTCCCAGATGAGGTCCAGGCCCATGCCACCGGGTTCCTTCTTTCCCGCCAGTGCCGCGCCGCACTGGTCGCGCCAGTTCCGCTCTGACGACCTGGAGGAAGTCCGCGCACTGATCGGCAAGAAGGATGGGCCGCACGCGCGCGTGGCCCGTGGTGACCGGCCGCTGGGCTATGCCATGTTCCAGGTCAGTGCACCCCACACCAACCTGGGCGGATCGGAATCCGGGGTGGCGCAGACAGTCCGCGGCCATGTGCATGGATGGGTGCTGCAGCTGGCGCTGCCGCCGGGCACGGTGCTGCGCACCGGCCTGCGCACGTCGGCGCCCACCAAGCCGGCGACGGCGGTGCTGATCCCGCCGGGCTGGGTCTTCACGCGCATCAGCCCGCCTGGCAGCCTCTCCGCGGTCGAAGTCGACCCGCACGCACTGATGGCCGAACTGCAGGCACGACAGCCCGACCAGGCCCATCGCAGCCTGCGGCGCATGGTGATGCCGGAACTGGCCCCGGGTGAGCGGCAAGGGCTGCTGGCCGCCGCCTCGGAATTGGTGCTGGCCACGGAACCCGGAGTCGACGGCCGGGCGCTGGCCTCGGCGGAGGGCCGGTTCATGGAGCGCATGGTCGATCTGGTCCTGCGCGACGCCGTGGCCCAACGCCCTGGTGAACTGGCACTGGAGCGCGCACGGAACCTGGAGGCCTGGATCGATGCGCACCTCGACGAGCCGATCACCCTGGGAGCCCTGTGCCGGGTGGCCGGGGTTGGTGCGCGCTGCTTGCAGCGGTCGTTCCTGCACCGGCGCGGCATTGCGCCGATGCGCTTCGTCGCCGAACGCCGGCTGCTGGCGGCCCACCATTGGCTGGCCGATGCGTCGCAGGCCGCCACGGTGACAGAGGCCGCCCTGCGCTTCGGCTTCACGCACCTGGGTCGGTTCTCGGTGGCCTATCGGCAGGCCATCGGCGAATTGCCATCGCAGACGCTGGTGGCCGCCAAGCGCATCGCGTGAGCCCGGGTCGGTGTGGCCTGCGCTGACCCAGGCGCCTCGGCCATGGCGCCCATGCCGGAAGGCGGGACGCTGATCACAAAGTGGATAGTCACCGCACCAGCGCCGGGTTAGCGTTCGGGCGGGCGCGGCCTCCGTGCCCGGGTCCGGGCCAGGCAACGCCAGGAACCGGCATCTCCATCAACCACGGAAGTCAACCATCGTGAAGCGACTCCAGCTGCTCTCTGCGCTGCTCTTTCTTGGCCTGGTTGGGCAGCCAGGCTGGTCGGGCACCTTGGCCTCTGACGTGCCGTCCCTGGGCTATGCGCCGCAGAACATGGACCGATCGGTCGACCCGCGCCAGGATTTCTACCGCTACGCGGCGGGCAACTGGCTGAAGCGCACCGAGATCGCGCCCAGCGATGCCGATGCCGGCAGCTTCACGCTGCTGGCGCACCAACTGGACCGCCAGCTGCTGGGCCTGATCCAGGCCGCCGCTGCGCCGGGTGACGTGGCCGGTGTTGCCAGCAAAGGAAGCCCGCGCCAGCAGGTGGCCGATTTCTACAAGGCGGCGATGGACGACACCCGCCGCGACGCGCTGGGCCTGCAGCCGCTGCTGCCCGACCTGCAGCGCATCGACAAGGCAGGCAGGACGCCGGCCGACCTGGGCGACCTGGCCGGCCGGGTGCAGGACGGCTATGGCGGCTCGCCGCTGATCAATGCCGTGGCCATGCCCGACGCCAAGGACAGCAGCACCTATGTGCTGGTGCTGGCGCCGGGGTCGCAGTTGCTGACGCAGGACGAGTACACCAAACCCGCCGACCAGCCACTGCGCGAGGTGTACCGCCTGTACGCGATGGCCATGCTCAACGGCATCGGTGCGCCGGTGGAGACGGCCCGCACCCAGGCGGCCAAGATCCTGGCGATCGAGTCGCGCATGGCGGCCGCCATGATGACGCCGCTGCAGATGCGGGAGCCGGCCAACAACTACAACATGATGTCGCTGGACGCGGCCCAGGCCCTGGTGCCGGCGCTGGACCTGCGCGCCTTCCTGGCGGCGCAGGGCATCGCGGCCCCGGCACGGGTGCAGGTGGTCGACATCCACGCGATGAAGGCGCTGCAGCGCCTGCTGACCGAGCTGCCGGCCGACGACGTCAAGCTGCTGCTGCGCTGGGCCGTGGTGTCTGGCCGCGCCGCCGAATTGGGGCGGCCCTACCGGCTGGTGGAGGAAGAGTTCTCGCGGGTGCGCCTGGGCCTGAAGACGCCGCCGGCACGTGAGCGCGTGGTCACCCAGCAGATTGGTGCCCATCTGTACCACCCCCTGTCGCAGCTGTATGTGCAGGTCAACTTCCCGGACTCCACCCGGCGCGAGATCACCGAGATGGTCGGCCACATCAAGGACGAGTTCGCCAGCCGGCTGCGCAGCAATGCCTGGCTGGACGACGCCACCCGCACGGCGGCGCTGCAGAAATTGGCCAAGATCGACATCCAGGTGGGCTACCCGGCCAGCTGGGTCGACTTCAGCGCGCTGGACATCCGCCCGGACGACCACTTCGGCAATGTGCAGCGCGCCGCGCGGTTTGCCTTCCAGCGCGACATCGGCCAGATCGGCAAGCCGGTGCTGGGCAACCGCTTTGCCGTGGCCACCAAGACCACGCCGATCGCCGTCAACTCGGCCTACAACTTCACCACCAACACCATCGACATCACGGCGGCGATCCTGCAGCCGCCGTTCTACAAGCCGGGGGCCGATGTGGCGGTGAACTACTGCGCCATCGGCGCGGTGATCGGCCACGAGATCACCCACGGTTTCGACAGCCTCGGGCGCCAGTACGACCTGCAGGGCAATCTGCGCAACTGGTGGTCGGCCGACGCCGACCGCCGCTTCCAGCAGCGCACCGATGTGCTGATCGACCAGTACAACCGCTACGAAATCCTGCCCGGCCTGATGCACAACGGTGCCATGACGGTGACCGAGAACACCGCCGACCTGGGCGGCATCACGCTGGCCCATGCCGCGCTGCGCCGCTACGCAGCGAAG
Organism: Aquabacterium sp.; assembly: GCA_040400895.1. Classification (GTDB taxonomy): domain Bacteria; phylum Pseudomonadota; class Gammaproteobacteria; order Burkholderiales; family Burkholderiaceae_C; genus Pseudaquabacterium. The sequence continues at coordinate 44,835 of JBBAPL010000008.1, read as the reverse complement.
CACCCGGTGCCCGAGGCAGATGGCCTGAGCGCCGACCAGCGCTGCTTCGTGGCCTGGACGCAGATGTGGGCCTTCAAGGCGCGGTCGGAGCGGCTGCGCTTCCTGGTGTCGGTCGACGTGCATGCCATCGCGTCGGTGCGCGCCGTGGCGCCGCTGCTGCACCTGGACGCGTTCCACCAGGCCTTCGGCACCCGGCCGGGCGACCCAATGTGGCGTGAGCCGGCGCAGCGGGTGGTGATCTGGTGATGCGCGGCCTGCGCTGCGCCGCTGCGGCAGCGCTGGTGGCCTGCCTGTCTGGGCTGGCGGTCGGTGCGGCGGCTGGCGACCGCAAGCCGCCGCGCCCGCCCGAGATCCTGCGGGCCACCGCCGAGCCTGCCGTGGTGCAGGTGCAGGGCGACACCCTCACCTACACCGGCAATTTCTCCAAGGCCAGCTCGGCCGCCTTCGACGCCGCGGTGGCCGGGCTGCGGCGCGGGCAGGTCACGCGCCTGGTCATCAGTTCCGGCGGCGGCGACACGGTGGCCGGCCGGCATGTGGGCCGGTGGGTGCGCGACATGGCCCTGGTGGTCGAGGTCGATGTCATCTGCTTCTCGTCCTGCGCCGACTATGTGTTCCCGGCCGGGCGGGCCCGGGTGATCCGTGCCGATGCCTTCGTCGGCTGGCACGGCAATGAACGGCAGTTCGAGGTGCTGGCCGCCCGCAGGGGCGTGAGCCTGGCCGACGAGTTGGGCCGAGCCATCCCGCCAGACCTGGCGCCTGCGCAGCGCACCGCCTTCTTGCAGGAATTCCTGCGCTCCATGGCCGTGACGCGCCCGGACGAGGACGCCTTCTACGCGCAGCTGGGGTTGCGCGACGCGTTTGCGGTGTGCGCCGTGGGCGATCTGCTGGAACAGCGCCCGGGCTACGCCGGGCAGATCGGCTGGAGTTTTTCCCTGGCCGACATGGCCCGCCTGGGCCTGGCCGACACGGTCTACCTGGGCGATGGCCGTTATGAGACGGACTCGGCCCGTTTCCGCCAGAACCTGGTGCTGATCAGCGCCGACGAATGCCTGGCCCTGCTGAAGTGACAGCCCCAACCCCCAACGGAAGGACACCCACCGTGACCCAGGACACCCCGCGCATGGTTGCGCCATCGCAGCGCCTCGGGCGGCTGGAAGACCCTGTCGGCGACTTCCCCTTCTACAACGGTGCCCCCGTGGCCCTGTCAGGCGGGCAGTGGCTGCTGGTGATGGCCGCCGTGGTGGCCAGCTACATGGTGCTGGTGCTGCCGATCCCCTGGCCTGCCGGGCCGATCGGGGCCTGGATCCCGGCGCTGCTGTTTCCGTTGATTCCGCTGCTGGCCCTGGCCAAGGTGGCGCCCGGCCACTGGAAGCTGATCTTCGGCAAGGTGGGTGGCCGCGAGCTGCGACTGATGCTCGGCTTCGCGCTGCTGAACCTGGTGGTCACCATGGGCGTGGGCACGGTGGTCTATGCGCTGACCGACGTCACGTCCAATGCGGTCAATGCGCAGCTGAGCGCCTTGGACACGGCAGGGCGCATCGCCTACTTTGCCAAGATGGCGCCGCAGCTGTTCGGCGAAGAGGTGTTCACCTTTCTGCCCTTCCTGGCGGTGATGGCCTTCCTGTCGCGGCAGATGGGTGTCGGGCGCAAGGGGGCGATCATCGGCGCCTGGCTGGTCTCGTCGCTGCTGTTCGGTCTGATCCACCTGCCGACCTATGACTGGAACTTTGTCCAGTGCATCGTGGTCATCGGCACCGCGCGCATGGTGCTGACCCTGGCCTGGATCCTGACCAAGAACATCTGGGTGTCCACCGGGGCGCACATCATCAACGACTGGGTGCTGTTCGGCGCGGGCCTGCTGGGCGCAGGCCTGGCGGGCAAGGTCTGAGGGCCAGGCTGATCGCCCTGGCGGCTGGCCGAGCGTGCGGCCTGCGCGTCAGGCCACGCGCCGCGGCAGACGCAGCAGCAGCACCAGGCCAGCGGCCAGCAGCGCGGCGCTGGCGGGTTCGGGCACGGCGCTGACGCTGCCGCCCACCTGCAGGCTGATCGGCGGATCGATGCCGGCGGGCACCTGCATCAGGTAGTCCAGCTGCAGTTCGTAGCGCTCGCCAAAGTACAGGTCGATCGTCCTGCCGGCGCTGCCAGCGGCCTGGGTGAACAGCACGCTGCGGTTGGGACGGTAGACCGCCACGTCCAGGCTGAATGATTCGTCGGCCTGGGCCGCGCGCAGCGGCTGCAGTGCCAGACTGCCCACCCGGTCGCCAAAGCCGAAACCGGTGCGGTCGGCGCTGTTCTGGTTGATGTCCAGCACGATCACGCCGCGCAGTTGCACGCTGGCAAGGTTGGCCACCTTGCCCGGTGACAGAAAGCTGTTCTCGTTGCTGACCATGCCGCTGAAGTCGAAGGCGTAGCGGTCATCGATGCCACCAGTGCCGACGGTGTAGGTCACGGCGATGCGGCCATCGGCGGTGTCCTTCGCGACGTTGCTGCCGCTGTCCAGGTCGCTGGCCTGCACGCTGGATGCTGCCGCGGTGGCGAACACGCCGCCCGGCGGGAAGCCCGGCGCCGCGCCGTGCCGCAGATAGACGGTGTCGGCCGTGCGCTGGTCCACCACGTCCAGCCCAGTGGGCGTGTGCACGTAGGCACTGCGGGCGCTGGCATCCAGCCAGGCCGGCCCCCAGAACATGTCGACAAGCCCGGCGGCTGCCGGTGGGCTGATGGCGGCCAGCACCAGCGCGGCAAGGCTGGCGGCGACGGTCGGGTGAGCGGACATGGCGGGCTCCTGCAGTGGTGTGGACGGCAGCCACCCATGGTGTCCAAGACCGGGCCGGTGTCAATCCTGCGGAGAGTGCCGACGGGGCCGCCGCCGGCCCGTGCTGGCCGCGCAGGCCGCTAGCGCGCGCTCAGGGTCAGGCTGACCGACGGCACCCAGGCTGCATCGTCCTCGCCCGACAGGTGCAGCTTGGGCGCGGCCAGGAACAGGCGTTCGCTGGGCAGGCCCTTGGCGATCAGTGCGTCGCGCACGGCCAGGCCGCGCTGCAGCGCCAGTTCACGCATGGTGTCGTCGCTGATGCGGATGCCGGCCAGCAGCCGGGCTTCCATCTCGGCTGGCGGAATGTCCTTGAGCTGGTTGATCAGGTTGCGGGGGCGGTCGGGCAGCGGGGTCTGCTGGTACAGGCGCTTCAGGGCCGCGGCGCGCTCGGCCGCACTCAGCGGTGCCACTGCCGCGCTGGCCGCCGGCGCAGGGGCGGCGGCACCGGCGGTGGGTGCCGCACGCAGCCGGTCGCGCCGGCCATCGGCCAGCAGGCGCTCTTCCAGCAGAGTCTGCCGGGCGGCGTCACGCTCGGACACGGTGTCGGCGGCGCCGGTCACGGTCATCATCAGGCTGGGGCGCTCGGTCAGGGCGCCGGCCACCTTGTCCAGCGCGGCCTGGCCGCTGCCTGCGATGCGCGCCGTGCCCGGCAGGAACTGCACCTGGCTCAGGTCGTCTGCACCGCCGCCCGACAGCAGGGCGAACGGCGCCGTCAGCGCCTTGCTCAGCAGGTTGACGATCACCTTCCAGATGATGGCGCCGACGCTGAACTGCGGGTCGTTCAGCGTGCCGCTGACCGGCAGGTTGATGTCGATGACGCCGTTGCGATCCTTCAGCAGCGCCACCGCCAGCAGCACCGGCAACTGGGTGGCGCTGGGCGACTCGACCCGCTCGCCGAAGGTCAGCTGGTTCAGCAGCACCTGGTTCTTGGCCTCCAGCCGGCCGTCGGCGTCGATCCTGTAGGACACGTCCATGCTGAGTTTGCCGCGCTCAATGGCGTAACCGGCGTACTTGCCGGCGTAGGGCGACAGCGGCGCCAGTTCCAGGTCGGTGGCCTTGGCGCGGATGTCCAGTGCCAGCGGCTGCACCGTGGGGTTGATCTGGCCGCTGATGTCGAGCAGCGCGGTGTCGGCCGCGCGGCCGCGCAGGCTGATGGTGGCCATCTCGCGGGTGCCCGACCGGATGGCGCTGATCGTCCCGTTCAGCTCGGTCAGCCTGGCGCTGTAGTTGGGGCGCACGAAGCGGTCGCTGAAGTCGATGCGGCCATTGCGCAGGGTGGTCTGGCCGAGCACCAGGTCGATCGGCAGGCCGGGATCGGTGGCAGCGGTTGGTGGTGCGCTGGCGGCCGCGGCGGAGGCGGGGGCGCCAGCGGCTGCCACCGGGCCTGCTGCTGCCCCACCTGCCGCGGGCTCGCTGCCTGCCATATCTTGCAGGTTGAAGCGGCCCTGTTCGGTGATCACCAGCCGGCTGTAGAAATCGGTCAGCGCCAGTTCACGCACCTCCACCCGCGGCTTGGCCCGTGGCTGCAGAGCCACGCTCAGGCCCTGCAGGGCCAGCGACTCCCAGCTCAGCAGCTCACTGCCAGCCGACTCGCCCGGGCCCGGGCGCGTGTGCAGCATCACCTCGGTGATCTGCAGGTCGCCGTCGGTGCTGAGCTGCCAGCCAGCTGGCGTGGACAGGGCACGCACCTGCGCCGACAGGCTGGCGTCGGCATGCAGCAGCGCGGCGGGCAACGCATCACCGGCATAAGGGGTGAACAGGTGCGCCGGCAGGCGCTCCAGCCGCAGGCGGCCTTCGGCCTGCAGCGGCGCCAGGCCGAAGCGGCCGTTCCAGTCGATGCGCCCCACGGTGGGCGCCGTGCCTGGCTCGGCGGGTGCGCCGATGCTGGCCTGCAGTTGCAGGCGTGGCAGCGTGGTCGTGGCCCGGGCAGCGGCCGGCCAGTCCAGGCCTTGCAACTGGACCTTCAGCCCCGACAACTCGGCACGCAGCGGCTGGCTGGTGCTGCCGGCGGCGGCGTCGGACCAGTCCACCCGGCCGCCTTGCAGCAGCAGGTTCTGCAGGGTCAGCTGCCAGGCCGGGCCGGCCGCGGCAGGGGGCGCCGTGCCGCGTGGTGCATCGGCCCGTGGCGCGGCCGGCAGCCAGGGCGTCAGGTCGATCTCGCCGCTGGCCAGCCGGTGCACCTGCGCACGGGGCTGGTCGATGCGCACGTTGCCCACCGCCACCCGCTGCGCCAGCAGGTCGACGGCCACCTGACCCAGCTGCAGCTGCTGGATCCCTGCCAGCAGCGGCGCCTTGCGGCCGGGGCCATCGTGCAATTGCAGGTTCTGCAGGGAGGCGTCGTCCACCCGGACGGCCAGTGCGGCCGGCGCGGCGTCCCAATCCAGGCTGGTCTTGGCCGACAGGCGGCCGGTGATGCGCGGCTTCAACGCAACCGCGGTGTACGGTGCCAGGGCGGCCAGGTCCAGGCTGTCCAGGTGGGTGCGCAGCGTGGCCCGCTGGTCTGTGAGTTGTCCGTCGGCCGACAGCGTGGCCACCACCGCGCTGTTGGCCGTGCCCTGGTGCAGCACGGCCTTCAAGGTGACAGGCACCGGCGTCGGCGCGGGCCACCGCAAGGCCTGCGCCTGCAAGGACAGGTCGGCCAGCGTGTAGCTGGCCGCCGGCCGCTGGTTGTCGTCGCGCCAGCGCAGCTGCGCGCCACCGATCTGCAGGCTGGCCAGACCCAGCTGCCAGGCGCCCGCAGCCGGCGCAGCGGGGGTGGATGCCGGGGGGGCTGCTGGCGCGACCTCTGCCGCGCCAGGCGGTGGTTGCAGTCGCTGCAGGTTCAGGCGGCCCTGGGCATCGCGCGACAGGTCGATCACCAGGCCATCGATCTTCAGCGCGCCCAGGCCCACCTGCCGGGCCAACGGCTGCACGTCCTGCAGGTCGAGGGACAAGGCCTGCCAGGCGGCCAGCGGCGCACCGCCGGGCTCGGCGATGGCCAGATCGTTCAGGCCGATGGTGCCCTTGACGGCGACCGTGGGCGCGCCCTGCGGTGGCATCACGAAGTGCACCTGCAGGTCGCTGCCCAGCCGCCCGCGCTGCAGCCGCACCGGCAGGCTGTCGGGCAGGTAGGGCAGCCAGGGCGCCAGATCGAGGTCGGCGAATGCCAGGCGCAGGTCGCCGCTGCGGGTGTCGGCAAACGGCAGCGCCTGGCTGCCGGTGTCGAACGGCGTGCCGTTGAGGGTGAAGGCCAGCCGCGGCTGGGTGTGGATGACGGTGTCGCCCGGCAGGTTGGACAGGAAGGGCAGCGTCAGCGTCAGCGCCTGCACCTGGTGCACCCGTGCCACCGGCTGGTCGTCGAACCGGATCTGGCCGCCGCGCAGCTGCAGGTTGTAGAGCGCAAAGCGGGCAGGTCCGGTGTCGCTGGCGGGCTCGCTGGGGACGGTCAGCCGGCTGACGATGTCATCGAAGTCAAAGCGGCCCGCTCCGGTGCGCGCCAGCCGCACCTGCAGGCCGTCGATGGTGATGGCGTCGACCACCGGCGCACGGTGGCGCAACGCCATCGGCAGGTTCAGGTCGACATGCAGGGCGTCGATCTGCAGCAGCGGTGGTGCATCGGCGGCCCCACCGGCTGCTGCGCCGATGCGCAGGCCCTGCACGTCCAGCGCCATCTTCCAGGGGTTGAACTGGACATCGGCCAGGCTGACCTGGCGGCCGAGCAGCGTGCCCAGGCGTGGCGGCAGTTGCGACTTCAACAGCGCCGGAACGCCCCACCAAGCGGCGGCCGCCAATGCCGCCAGCACCAGCCCCAGGACCAGCAGGCGCCGGGCCCAGCGCCCGGCAGCCGGGGCCGTCGGCGCCGAGGAGGGGGCAGCGGGCGCGTTCACGCTCAGTCGGGCAGGGTGTCGTCGTCGTCGCGGCCGGGGGGCACCTCGACGCGGTAGCTTTCATTGGCCCAGGCACCCAGGTCGACGCCGCGGCAGCGCTCGCTGCAGAACGGCCGCGACGGGTTGCTGGGCGCAAACACCGCCGGCCGCTTGCAGGTGGGGCAGGGCACCCGGCGCGGTTCGTCCTGGGGCGTGCCGGTGGTCACGGTCGCCCCGGCATGTGGTGCGCTGCAGGGGCCGGCCTGCGGTCGGGTTGGCGGGCCGTGGCGGTCATGCGCACAGTGCCAGTTCAAACGGCACGTCCACCGGCGCTGGGCGCAGGCGGCCGTCGGCGTCGGGCCGCATCAGCCGCACCTGCACCATCAGCCGGTGGCCGGTGATCTCGGGCACCAGGCCGTCGCTGCCATCGATGCGTAGGCGCAGCAGCTGGTAGCTGCGGCCCTGCGGCAGGCTCTGCTGGAACTGCCCGCCCTGGCTGACCACCTTGTGCGGCACACCGGCGTCGCGCACCAGGCCCAGCAGCAACTGCAGCGCCTGGGCCAGGGGTTCCAGCGTGGCGACCCAGGCCAGCAAGTCGGCCCGGCGGCTGGCCGGAGCGTGCTGCTGCCAGGCGTAGTAGGCCGGCAGGTCGAATTCACAGGTGCCGCCGGGGATGTTGATGCGGCTGCGCACGCTGGTCAGCCATTCATGCCCGGCCAGGGTCTGGCCGGCCTTGCCGGGCTGCAGGTTCAAGGCCTGGAAGGCAGCGTCGATGCGGCCGATGACCTCATCCAGCGCCGCTTGCGACACCTGCGGATTGCTGCGGTAGGCCACCAACTGGGCCTTGTGGCGCTCCAGCTCCTTGAGCAGGTCGCTCTTGAGGTCGGCGCGCGCGGCCACGTCCATGATCTCGAACAGCGTCACCAGCGCGAAGTGGTGGTCCACGGCGGCATCCCGCGGCAGCAGCTGGCCCAGCCGGTCAAACAGGTGCTCCAGCCGGAGCATCGTGCGGACGCTCTCGTTGAAGGGGTATTCGTACAGGACCAAGGGGCTTCCTCGTGGCACGGGCTGGCAGTGCGGCCGCGGCTGGCAGACGCCACCAGCGTGACCGATTGTTCCACAGGCCCTGGCGGTTCAGCCGGTGGTCGGCCCGATCCAGCAGGCCCAGAGCTGGGCCACCTCAGCGGCCAAGGCGTCGCGGCCGAGGCCGTCGTTGAACAGCACGGCGTCGGCCAGTGCGCGGCGCTGCTCACGCGTGGCCTGCTGTGCGATGACGCGGCGCACCTGCTCGTCGGGCCAGCCGGAGCGGGCCATCACCCGCTGCACCTGTGTCTCGGCGCTGCAGTCGACCACCAGGATGCGCTGGCAGCTGGCGCGCCAGTGGCTGGCGGCGTTGAGCAAGGGCACATCGAACACCACCACGCCGCCGGCGGCTGCAGCGGCCTGGCGCTGCGCCTCGGCGCCGATCATCGGGTGCAGGATGGCTTCGAGTGCGCGCTTGGCATCGGGGTCGCTGAACACCAGGGCGCGCATGCGGGCGCGGTCGAGCGCGCCGCTGGCATCGGCCACGTCGTCGCCGAAGCGCTGGCGCAATGCGGGCATGGCCGGGCCGCCAGGCACGGTCAGCGCGTGCGCGATGGCATCGGTGTCGACCAAGGTGGCGCCATGGCCGACCAGCAGGGCCGACACCGTGCTCTTGCCGCTGCCGATGCCCCCGGTCAGGCCGATGGTGTGGATGCCGGTGGTCATAGTCCTGGCCACAGCCGGTTCAGCTGGCCGCCAAAGAACAGCGCACAGACACCGCCGCCCGCCAGATAAGGCCCGAACGGGATCGGCACGTTGCGGCCATGGCCGCGCGCCACGATCATGAAGATGCCCACCACCGCGCCCACGGCCGACGACAGCAGGATGATGCTGGGCAACGCCTGCCAGCCCAGCAGCGCGCCCAAGCCGGCCAGCAGCTTGAAGTCACCCTCGGCCATGCCCTGCACGCCGCGCACCAGCTTGTAGGCGAAGGCCACGAACCAGAGCGCAAAGTAGCCGAAGAACGCCCCCAGCGCCGCGTCGGGCAGCGACACCGGAATCCACCGCTGCCAGGCGGCCACCAGGCCCAGGCCGATCAGCGGCAGGGTCAGGTCGTCGGGCAGCAGGGTGGTGTCCAGGTCGATGAAGGCGGCCGCCACCAGCAGCGCCAGCGCCAGGCAGTACACGGCCGCGCCCGCCGTGGGGCCGGCCAGCACCGCCGCGCCGGCGAACAGCGCACCGGTGAGCGCCTCCACGATGGGGTAGCGCACGGAGATGCGCGTGCCGCAGGCCGAGCACTTGCCGCCCAGCCGCAGCCAGCCCAGCAGCGGAATGTTCTCGTGCCAGGCGAGTTGGTGGCCGCATTGCGGGCAGCGCGACCGCGGGCGTGACAGGCTCATCGCCGGCAGGGCCGCCACGTCGGCCGCCAGCGCCTCGCCCTGGCGCGCCAGTTCGGCGGTGCGCTGCGGCTGGCTGCCCAGCACCCGGCCGATGGCAGCGCCGTCCTGCAGGTAGCCGGCCGCGTCACCCAGCCATTCGCGTTCCAGCAGTTGCGGCAACCGGTGGATCACCACGTTGAGGAAGCTGCCGATCACCAGGCCCAGCACGCCCAGCGCCCAGGGCGACAGCAGCACGTCCGCCGACGGGAATGCCATCGGTCAGACCACCTGGCCGATCTTGAAGATCGGCAGGTACATGGCCACCACGATGCCGCCGATCACGGTGCCCAGCACCACGATGATGATCGGCTCCATCAGGCTCGACAGGCCCTTGACCATGTCGTCGACCTCTTCTTCATAAAACTCTGCGGCCTTGCCCAGCATGTGGTCGAGCGAGCCGGATTCCTCGCCGATCGAGGCCATCTGGATGACCAGGTTCGGGAACACGCCGGTGCTCTGCATCGACGTGGTCAGCGCGCTGCCGGTGGACACATCGCGCTGGATTTTCTGCGTTGCTTCGGCATACACCGCGTTGCCCGATGCGCCGCCCACCGAGTCGAGTGCTTCCACCAGCGGCACGCCTGCGGCGAACATGGTCGACAGCGTGCGGGTCCAGCGCGCGATGACCGACTTGTTGACCAGCGGGCCGAACACCGGGATGTTCAGCAGCAGCCGGTCCATCACCATCTGCATCTTCACCGACCGCTTCCAGGTTTGCATGAACATGTAGCCGCCGCCGCCGATCAGGCCGAAGACGACCGGCCAGTAGGCGACGAAGAACTCGGACATCGCGATCACCACCAGCGTGGGCGTGGGCAGGTCGGCACCGAAGGAGCTGAACACCTCCTTGAACGCCGGGATCACCTTGATCATGATGATCACCACCACCAGGAAGGCCACCACCAGCACCGCGATCGGGTACATCAGGGCCGCCTTGATCTTGTTCTTGATGGCGATCGTCTTCTCCTGGTAGATCGCCAGGCGCTCCAGCAACTGCTCCAGGATGCCACCGGCCTCGCCGGCCTCGACCAGGTTGCAGTACAGCGCGTCGAAGTGCATCGGGTGCTTGCGGAACGCCGCCGACAGGCTGGTGCCGGTCTCGACATCCGACCGGATGTCGCCCAACAGCTTGGTCAGCCGCGGGTTGGTGGCGCCGCGGCCGACGATGTCGAAGGCCTGCAGCAGCGGCACGCCGGCCTTCATCATCGTGGCCAGTTGCCGCGTGAACAAGGCGATGTCCTTTTGCTTGACTGAACTGCCGCCGCTGGTGCGGCGCTTCTTCACCTTGGTCAGCAAGATGCCCTGGCGGCGCAGGTTGGCGCTGACCTGGGCTTCGCCGCCGGCACGGATCTCACCACGCACCACCTTGCCGTTCTTGTCCCGGCCCTCCCATTCGAAGACCAGTTCCTTGACGTTTCTCGCGGCTGTTGCAGTCGCCATGCGTGCTCCGGATCGGATGGTGTCGCGCAGCGCTCAGGGCGCGGCGCGGCGGTGTGGCGGACGGGCGTGCGGCACGGCCAGGGTCACTGGTTGGTGGCCGCGATGATTTCCTCGAGCGTGGTCACGCCCTGGCGCACCTTGACCAAGCCCGACTGGCGCAGATCACGCACACCGTCGCGCTGCGCCTGCTGGGCGATGTCCATGGCCGTGCCTTCGCTGAGGATGATGCGCTGGATCGCTTCGGTCATCGGCATCACTTGGTAAACGCCCACCCGGCCCTTGTAGCCGCTGTTGCAACTGTTGCAACCCACCGCCCGGAACGGCCGCCAGGACCCGTCGAGGTCTTCGGCCACGTACCCGGCGCGCAGCATCGCTTCGCGAGGGTAGTCGGCCGGGGTCTTGCAGTTCTCGCACAGGCGGCGTGCCAGCCGTTGCGCCGTGATCAGGATCACGCTGCTGGCGATGTTGAACGGCGCCACGCCCATGTTCAGCAGCCGGGTCAGCGTGGTCGGCGCGTCATTCGTGTGCAGCGTGCTCATCACCATGTGGCCGGTCTGGGCGGCCTTGATGGCGATGTCGGCGGTCTCCAGGTCGCGGATCTCGCCGACCATGATGATGTCCGGGTCCTGCCGCAGGAAGGACTTCAGCGCGGCCGAGAAGGTGAGCCCGGCGCGGTCGTTCACGTTCACCTGGTTCACGCCGGGCAGGTTGATCTCCGCCGGGTCTTCCACGGTGGAGATGTTCACACCGGGCTGGTTCAGGATGTTCAGGCAGGTGTAGAGCGACACCGTCTTGCCCGAGCCGGTGGGCCCGGTGACCAGCACCATGCCGTAAGGCCGCACGATGGCGGTCATCAGGCGATCTTTCTCGATCTTCTCGTAGCCCAGGGCCTCGATGCCCACTTTGGCCGACGACGGATCGAGGATCCGGATCACGATCTTTTCGCCAAACAGCGTGGGCAGGGTCGACACCCGGAAATCGATGGCCTTGGTGCCGAACTTCATCTTCATGCGGCCGTCCTGCGGCACGCGTTTCTCGGCGATGTCGAGCCGACTGATGACCTTGATGCGCGACGCGAGCTTTTCCTTGATCGCCAGCGGCGGCTGCGTGATCTCACGCAGTTCACCATCGACCCGGAAGCGCACCCGGTAGTGGTATTCGTAGGGCTCGAAGTGCAGGTCCGACGCGCGCAGGTTGATCGCGTCGATCAGCATCTTCTGCAGAAAGCGCACCACGGGCGCGTCTTCCACCTCCGACACCACTTCCGACGGGTCCGGCGCGCTGGCGTCGTCGGTGACGTCGAACTCGAAGTCGTCGGCCGTCAGTGCTTCCAGCGTCTCGGTGGCCGTGGCGCCTTGGGACTCCATCAGCCGCGCCAGCTTGTCGTATTCGACGATCACCCACTCGGGCGCCAGCTGGGTGGCGAACTTGATGCGTTCCACCGCCTCCTGGTCGGTGGGGTCGGCCCCGCCGATGAACAGCCGGTTGCCGCGTCGGCCCAGCATCACCAATTGGTACTGCACCGCCAGCTTGGGATCGACCACGTTCTTGGGCAGCCGCTCGAAGTCGACCGCCGACAGATCGAGCAGCGGCAGAGCCAAGGCGGTGGACAACGTGTGCGCGAGGTCGAATGCCGACACGGCGCCCGAAGCGATGACCGCGCCGATGAAGCTGATGCGGCGGTCCTTGGCCGACTTGGCCAGATCTTCGGCGGCCTTGCTGCTCAGCTTGCCCGCGTGCACCAGCACCCTGGCCACGCCGGACAGGGACGATTGCGGTGGTTCGACCAGAGCTTCCAAGGCGGCTTCGCGGCAGTTGACAACAGCTGACCGCGCCATGATGACCGATCAGCGCTTGACTGTAACGCCTAGAACCACAGCGATTGGCGCCCAGTTCGTCCTGCGCATCCCGCGCAAGCAGCCACTTCGGTGAGCGGCAACCATGAAAAAGCCCCTGCAGGAAGGGCCATTCGGTCTTGCAACAATTGAAATCTGGTCGGGGTGAGAGGATTCGAACCTCCGGCCTCTACGTCCCGAACGTAGCGCTCTACCAGGCTAAGCTACACCCCGATGGTTGGGTCGGTTCAGGAGGATCGCTCCACCGACCGAGCACATAATTCTAGCAGAGCCTTTCGGGCTGCTGAATCCGGCAGTGCGGAAAGTGCCTTGGCGGCGGCATCGGCCTCGTCGCGCGCTGCCTGCCGAGTGGCCTGCAGTGCGCCGGTCTGCCGCACGATGGCCAGGATGTCTTGCAGGCGGTCAAGTTCCCCGTGCTCGATGGCGTGGCGGATCATCTGGCGGTCGACATCCTGGCTGCGGGCCATGGCCACCAGCAGCGGCAGTGTGGGCTTGCCTTCGCGCAGGTCGTCGCCCACGTTCTTGCCCAGCGCATGGGTGTCGCCCTCGTAGTCGAGCAGGTCGTCCACCAGTTGGAAGGCCGTGCCCAGCGCGCGGCCACAGTCGGCACAGGCCTCCTCGACATCCCGCGGGGCATTGGCCAGCACCGCACCCAGGCGGGCGCTGGCCTCGAACAGCTTGGCCGTCTTGTAGCGGATGACACGCAGGTAGTCGTCGACCGCCAGATCCGGGTCGTGCATGTTCATCAGCTGCAGCACCTCGCCCTCGGCGATCACGTTGGTGGCGTCGGCCAGCACTTCCAGCACCCGCATGCGGTTGACGCTGACCATCATCTGGAAGGCGCGCGAGTAGAGGAAATCTCCGACCAGCACGCTGGCGGCGTTGCCGAACATGGCATTGGCCGTCTGCTGGCCGCGGCGCAGGGACGATTCGTCGACCACGTCGTCGTGCAGCAGCGTGGCGGTGTGGATGAACTCGACCGTGGCGGCCAGTTCGTAGCGCTCGGGGCCGACGAAGCCCAGGGCCTGGGCGAACAGCAGCACCAGCCGGGGGCGGATGCGCTTGCCGCCGGCGTTGACGATGTAGTGCGAGATCTGATTGATCAGTGCAACGTCGGACGCCAGCCGCAGGCGGATGACCTCGTCCACCCGCAGCATGTCGGCAGCCATCGGATCGACGTCGGCCGATGCAGGAGTGAGGAGGTCGTTCACGGTGACTTGGGTCGCGGAATAGTCGCAAATTATAGGGAGACCCCGTCGCGGGGCCTCGTGCTTGGGCGTGCAGCCTTGCTGGCCGTTGGTGCTCGGCCATCGGCGGGCGCGTCGTTGCAGACAGTTAGCCCCGCTGCGCTGCGCAATCTGATACCATCGCGGGTTCTTTCGGCGTTGGCCGATGGATCGGCAAGCCTGGGCTGGTTGCCGCAGGAAGATCAGTGAACAACCCAGAGGCACTTATGTACGCGCTCATCAAAACCGGTGGCAAGCAATTCAAGGTTGCAGCCGGCGAAAAGATCAAGGTAGAACAGATAGCAGCGGACGTGGGCCAAGAGATCGTGATCGACCAGGTTTTGGCCGTCGGAAACGGCGCCGACTTGACGATCGGGACCCCCTTGGTGGCCGGCGCCACGGTGACAGCCACCGTGGTGTCGCACGGCAAGCACGACAAGGTCCGCATCTTCAAGATGCGGCGCCGCAAGCACTATCAGCGGCATGGCGGCCACCGCCAGACCTACACCGAGCTGGAAATCGGCGCCATCGGCGTCTGATGCCCATCCGTCACGTCATCAGGAGTTTTTGAACCATGGCACAGAAAAAGGGCGGCGGCTCAACCCGCAACGGCCGCGACTCGCAACCCAAGATGCTGGGCGTGAAGGTGTTCGGCGGCCAGACCATTCCGGCCGGCTCGATCATCGTGCGCCAGCGCGGCACCCGTTTCCACGCTGGCGACAACGTCGGCATGGGCAAGGACCACACGCTGTTTGCGCTGGTTGACGGCCAGGTGTCGTTTGCCATCAAGGGTGCGCTGAACCGCCATACGGTTTTTGTCACCCCGGTCTGATTGGCAAGACCTCAGGCCCGCAGGCTGACGGCATGCTGCCGGCCTGACCCAAGCCCCGGCCTGCCGGGGCTTTTGCGTTTATTGGGGCATGCGCCCCGGGATGGACCACCATGAAATTCGTCGACGAAGCCACCATCGACATCGCGGCCGGCAATGGCGGCGCGGGCTGCATGAGCTTTCGCCGCGAGAAGTTCATCCCCTTTGGCGGGCCCAACGGCGGTGACGGCGGCAAGGGCGGCAGCGTCTATGCGGTGGCCGACCGCAACCTGAACACGCTGATCGACTACCGCTACGCCCGCCGCCACGAGGCGCGCAATGGCGAGGCCGGCCGCGGGTCCGACCAGTACGGCGCGGCGGCCGACGACATCCTGCTGCGCATGCCGGTGGGCACCATCGTGCGCGATGCCGAGACCGAGGAAGTGCTGGCCGAACTGCTGGATCCCGATGTGCCGGTGCTGCTGGCCAAGGGCGGCGACGGCGGCTTCGGCAACCTGCACTTCAAGAGCAGCACCAACCGCGCGCCGCGCCAGAAGACGCCCGGCTGGCCGGGTGACGAGAAGAAGCTGAAGCTGGAATTGCGGGTGCTGGCCGACGTCGGCTTGCTGGGCCTGCCCAACGCCGGCAAGAGCACGCTGATCACCGCCATCAGCAATGCCCGGCCCAAGATTGCCGACTATCCGTTCACCACGCTGCACCCCAACCTGGGCGTGGTGCGCGCCGGCCCCGAGCGCAGCTTCGTGGTGGCCGACCTGCCCGGCCTGATCGAGGGTGCGGCTGACGGCGCCGGCTTGGGCCATCTGTTCCTGCGCCACTTGCAGCGCACGCGGTTGCTGCTGCACGTGGTCGACATGGCGCCGTTCGACGGTGCCGACCCGGTGGCGCTGGCCAAGGGCATCATCAAGGAACTGCGCAAGTACGACGAGGCGCTGTACGAGAAGCCGCGCTGGATCGTGCTGAACAAGCTGGACATGGTGCCGGTCGAGGGCCGCGCCGCGCTGGTCAAGGATTTCATCCGGCGCATGCGTTGGAGGGGTCCGGTGTTCTCGGTCTCGGCGCTGGCGCGCGAAGGGCTCGACCCGATGGTGCAGGCCATCTACGAGCATGTGGCCGCGCACAAGGTGCAGGCCCCGCCCGAGGTCGACCCGCGCTTCGACGCCCCCGCACCGGTGGCCGCGGTGGAGCCCGACGATGACTGAGGTGCTGAAGAACGCCCGCCGCATCGTGGTGAAGGTGGGCTCCAGCCTGGTGACGAATGAAGGCCGCGGCATCGACGCCGAGGCGGTGGGCAACTGGTGCCGGCAACTGGCCGCGCTGTCGCAGCAGGGGCGCGAGGTGGTGATGGTGTCGTCTGGCGCCATCGCCGAGGGCATGAAGCGCCTGGGCTGGAAGACCCGCCCGACCGAACTGCATGAATTGCAGGCCGCCGCCGCCGTGGGCCAGATGGGCCTGGCGCAGGTCTACGAGACCCAGCTGCGCCAGCATGGCATCGGCAGCGCCCAGGTGCTGCTGACGCACGCCGACCTGGCCGACCGCGAGCGCTACCTGAACGCCCGCAGCACCCTGCTGACGCTGCTGCAGTTGCAGGTGATCCCGGTGATCAACGAGAACGACACCGTGGTCAACGACGAAATCAAGTTCGGCGACAACGACACCCTGGGTGCGCTGGTGGCCAACTTGGTGGAGGCCGATGCGCTGGTGATCCTGACCGACCAGCGCGGCCTGTACTCGGCCGACCCGCGCAAGGTGCCCGATGCCCGCTTCATCGACGAAGCCGCAGCCGGCGACCCGGCGCTCGAGCTGATGGCCGGCGGCGCCGGCTCGGCCATCGGCCGCGGCGGCATGCTGACCAAGATCCTGGCGGCCAAGCGGGCGGCCGGCAGCGGCGCCAGCACCGTCATCGCCTGGGGGCGCGAGCCCGACGCCCTGCTGCGCCTGGCCGCGGGCGAGGCCATCGGCACCGCGTTGCTCGCCGGCACGCCCAAGCTGGCGGCGCGCAAGCAGTGGATGGCCGACCACCTGCAGTTGCGCGGCGCGGTGGTGGTGGACGACGGTGCGGTGGCCAAGCTGCGCGACGAAGGCAAGAGCCTGCTGCCGATTGGCGTGACCGAGGTGGAAGGCGACTTCCGCCGCGGCGACGTGATCGCGGTGCGGTCAGCCGCCGGGCTGGAGATCGCCCGCGGCCTGGCCAACTATGCGTCGACCGAGGCGCGGCTCATCGCCCGCAAGCCGTCATCGCAGATCGCCGGGCTGCTGGGTTTTGCCAACGAGTCCGAGCTGATCCACCGGGACAACCTCGTTCTGAGCTGAGCGCAGCCTCACGGCCGGGCCTGCATGCCCGGCCGCTTCGCCAGGCACACAGCGTCCTCAGGACGCTGTGTGTCCGGGCTCAGAGCCTGCCGGCTTGTATCGCCGGCAGTCCTTCGCCAGCCTGCGAACGCCTTCCGGCGTCCGCAGCGCGGGCTCAGTCCTCCAGCTCGGCCTTGGCCATCTCGATGTCCAGCCGCTCCATGGCGTCTGCGGCCTCGCAGGCGGCGGCGTCGGCATAGAGCTTCTCGGCCTCCTTCATCCGCTTGTCGCCTTCCAGCATCACCAAGCCGTTGGCGTACTCGACCATGCCGATGGCCGAGCCCGGGTTCAGCTTCAGCGCCTGCTGGAACATCTTCAGCCCGGTGGCGGCGTCGGCGCCTTGGGTGCGGCCCAGCAGCTTGCCCACCTTGTCGATCACCTCGGCATGGAAGGCGCCCAGCGCGATGTGGGCATCGGCATGCTTGGGTTGCAGCTGGATGGTGGTCTCCAGCGCGTTCTTCACCTGGCTGCCCAGCCCTTGCGCCAGCGCCTTGGCCACGCTGATGCCCTGGCCGTAGCGGCCCAGCGCATAGGCCAGCCAGTAGTGGGCGTTGGGGTTCTTGGCGTCCTCGGCGATCTGGGCTTCAGCGCGGGCGGCCACCTCCTGGAACATCGCCAGCCGGGTCTTCTCGCTCTTTTCCAGGTAGGTGGCGTAGATGCTCTGGGCCTTGTTGGCCACGGTGATGCCGTGGCCGCCCGCCTTCAGCCCGGCATCGTGCGCCTTCTGGAACTCGCCGGCATGGAAGTGGCCCCAGGCGGTGAGCACGGCCGCGTCTTTCGGCAGCGGCTCGGCGTCGCCGATGTGCAGGCGCGCCCACTGCTTCTTCAGCCCGGCGGCGTCGCGGGCGTAGGGGGTGTCGTCGTAGGGGAAGGCGGTCCACTTGGCCATCGGTTGTCTCCTGAGGAACGGGAAGGCGTCAGTCGTTGCTGCCGCGGTAGGCGCCGGCGATCTGGAACAGGTGCGCGCGTGATTGCGGCTCCAGATAGGGCATCAGCAGGCTCAGCACATGGTAGGCGCCGCGCGACAGGGCGGCGGCGGCGCTCTCGGGCTCGAGGGCGCGGCGCGGGTCGCGCACGTATTCGTAGCTGAGCCAGTAGGTCAGCACCACCACCATGGCGCTGGCCACCGGCTCGCTTTCGCGCCGGTCGATGCGCAGGCTGCTGCCGCGCGTCAGGCCGTCGAGCACCTGGGCCACCGCGCGCGACTTGTTCTTCAGCACGAACTGGAAATGCGTCTCCAGCCGGCGGTTCTTGCTGAGCAGGTCGTTCAGGTCGCGGTAGAGAAAGCGGTACTGCCAGATCAGCTCGAACAGCATGTGGAAGAACAACCAGGCGTCTTCCACGTTGCGCACGTTGTCGGCGGCATGCAGCAGGTCGTTGAGGCCGCGCTCATAACGATCGAACAGCGCGTTGATCAGTTCGTCCTTGGCCGGGTAGTGGTAGTACAGGTTGCCCGGGCTGATGCCGAGTTCGGCCGAGATCAGCGTGGTGCTGACATTGGGCTCGCCGAAGCGGTTGAACAGGTCGAGCGTCACTTCGAGGATGCGCTCGGCCGTGCGGCGTGGCTTCTTGGCGGCTGACTTGGCCGTGGGCTTGTCGGCAGGGGCGGGCGGGTTGGCGTCGGGCATGGTGCGCTTCAGAGCATTGGGCAATCTAGCACCTCAAGCGGCCGCCTGAGGTGCAGGCTGTCCCTAGGGCGCCTGCCGGCTGGCGACCGGCTCCCTACAATCGCGCCCCTATGCCTGCCGTCCGCTTCCATCAGGTCGAGAAGACCTACTCCGGTGCCAGGGGCACCTTACGCGCGCTGGCTGGCGTCTCGTTCGACATTGCCCGGGGCGAATTTTTCGGCCTGCTGGGGCCCAACGGCGCGGGCAAGACCACGCTGATCTCCATCCTCGCGGGGCTCACCCGCCCCACCGGCGGCCATGTGGCGGTGATGGGCCACGATGTGCAGGCCGACCCCGCCGCCGCCCGCATGGCGCTGGGCATCGTGCCGCAGGAACTGGTGTTCGACCCGTTCTTCTCGGTGCGCGAAGCACTGCGCATCCAGAGCGGCTACTTCGGCGTCAAGAAGAACGACGCCTGGATCGATGAATTGCTGCATGAGCTGGGCTTGACCGACAAGGCCAACGCCAACATGCGCCAGCTGTCGGGCGGCATGAAGCGCCGGGTGCTGGTGGCCCAGGCCCTGGTGCACCGCCCGCCAGTGATCGTGCTGGACGAACCCACCGCCGGCGTCGACGTGGAACTGCGCCAGACGCTGTGGGCCTTCATCGCCCGGCTGAACCGCGAAGGCCACACCGTGCTGCTGACCACCCACTACCTGGAAGAGGCCGAGGCACTGTGCCACCGCATCGGCATGCTGCGCAAGGGCGAGTTGGTGGCCCTGGACCGCACCGCCAACCTGCTGTCGGCCAGTGCCAGCACCATGCTGCGCTTCAAGACCGACCAGGCGATGCCCGCTGCGCTGGCGGCGCAGGCGCGCATCACCGGGCGCATCGTGCAACTGAAGGCCAAGGACGCAGCCGACGTCGAGCGCCTGCTGGCCGCGCTGCGCGAGGCCGGCGTGAAGATCGAAGACCTGGAAATCGGCCGCGCCGACCTGGAAGACGTGTTCGTCGAGATCATGAGCGGCGGCCGGCAGCCCGCTGCCCTGGCCCAAGCGCAGGCGGTGCCCGCATGATCCGGCTGGCGGGCGCGCAGACGCTGTTCAGGAAGGAGATCCTGCGGTTCTGGAACGTGGGCTTCCAGACGGTGGGTGCGCCGGTGCTCACCGCGGTGATGTATCTGCTGATCTTCGGCCATGTGCTGGAGAACAAGGTGCAGGTGTTCGACGGCGTGGGCTACACCAGCTTCCTGATCCCCGGGCTGGTGATGATGAGCGTGCTGCAGAACGCGTTTGCCAACAGTTCCAGCAGCCTGGTGCAGAGCAAGGTCACCGGCAACCTGGTGTTCCTGCTGGTGTCTCCGCTGTCGCACTGGGCCTGGTTCGTCGGTTACGTGGGTGCCAGCGTGGTGCGCGGGCTGGTGGTGGGGCTGGGCGTGTTCCTGGTCACCGTGTGGTTTGCGCCGCCGGCGTTTGCGCAGCCGCTGTGGATCCTGGTGTTTGCCGTGCTGGGTGCCGGCATGCTGGGTGCGCTGGGGCTGATCGCCGGGCTGTGGGCCGACAAGTTCGACCAGATGGCGGCCTTCCAGAACTTCATCATCATGCCGATGACGTTCCTGTCGGGCGTGTTCTATTCGGTGAAGTCGCTGCCGCCCTTCTGGCTGGAGGCCAGCCACCTGAATCCGTTCTTCTACATGATCGACGGCTTCCGGCGCGGCTTCTTCGGCACCAGCGATGTGTCGCCCTGGCTCAGCCTGGCGGTGGTGGGCACGGCCTTCGCGCTGGTCAGCGCCATCGCGCTGCGGCTGTTGAAGACTGGCTACAAGATCCGGCCGTGAGCCGCAGGCGATAATTCCGACATGTCAGAACCCACTGCCGACGAGGTGCGCGGCTTCATCGCTGCCGGCCTGCCCTGCCAACACCTGGACGTGGAAGGCGACGGCCGGCACTTCTTCGCCACCATCGTCTCCGCCGAGTTCGAGGGCCTGGCCCGGGTGCGGCGCCACCAGCGGGTTTACACCGCCCTGGGCGATAGAATGCGCGAGCAGATCCACGCGCTGTCGATGAAGACGCTCACCCCGGCGGAATGGGCGGCCACGCCGGCAGCCCCGCATCCCCCCCACTGACACACCCGCGGCAGCACGCAGCGGGTGGCCGTTCTGGCGCCCCGCAGCGCGCCCCGGCCCCCTGATCCGCGAGCGACCGCCTGCACACAGGCACCCTCATGGACAAACTCCTCATCCGCGGCGGCCGCCGGCTCAACGGCACGGTGCCGGTCGCCGGCGCCAAGAACGCGGCCCTGCCCGAGTTGTGCGCCGCCCTGCTGGTCGATGGCGTGACCACGCTGCACAACGTGCCGCAGTTGCAGGACGTGGCCACCATGCTCAAGCTGCTGCGCAGCATGGGCGTGGTGGCCGATCGGCCCGCCGACCAGCCTGGCGTGGTGACGCTCGATGCCAGCCGCATCAGCGCCCCCGAGGCGCCGTATGAACTGGTGAAGACCATGCGTGCGTCGATCCTGGCGCTGGGGCCGCTGCTGGCGCGCTTCGGCCAAGCGCGTGTGTCGCTGCCGGGTGGCTGCGCCATCGGCTCGCGGCCGGTCGACCAGCACATCAAGGGCCTGCAGGCCATGGGTGCCGACATCACCGTGGACCACGGCTACATCGTGGCCCGCGCTGCCCGCCTGAAGGGCGCCCGCATCACCACCGACATGGTCACTGTCACCGGCACCGAGAACCTGCTGATGGCCGCCGTGCTGGCCGATGGCGAAACCCTGCTGGAAAACGCCGCGCAAGAGCCCGAGATCCCCGATCTGGCCGAGTTGCTGATCAGCATGGGCGCCCGGATCGAAGGCCACGGGGGTAGCCGCATCCGCGTCCAGGGGGTGGAGCGGCTGCACCCGCCGGCCCAGCCTCACCACATCGTGCCCGACCGCATCGAGGCCGGCACCTTCCTGTGCGCCGTGGCGGCCACCGGCGGTGACGTGACTCTGCAAGGCGCCAACGCCCATCACCTGGACGCCCTGGTCGATAAGCTGCGCGAGGCCGGCGCCAACATCACCGACGGCGTGCAGGACGGCATGCCCTGGATCCGCGTGCGCGGTGATGGCCGGCCCAAGGCAGTGGGGTTCCGCACCAGCGAGTACCCGGCCTTTCCGACCGACATGCAGGCGCAGTTCATGGCTGTCAACTGCATCGCCACCGGCACGGCGCGCATCAGCGAGACGATCTTCGAGAACCGCTTCATGCATGTGAACGAACTGGTGCGCCTGGGCGCGCACATCGAGGTCGACGGCCACACGGCCGTCGTCACCGGCGTGCCACTGCTGCAGGGCGCCACGGTGATGGCCACCGATCTGCGTGCATCGGCCAGCCTGGTGATCGCCGGCCTGGTGGCCCAGGGCGAAACCCAGGTCGACCGCATCTACCACCTGGACCGGGGCTACGACCGCATGGAAGCCAAGCTGCGCGCCATCGGCGCCGACATCGAGCGGGTGAAGTGATGCCGGGCACCATCACACTGGCGTTGAGCAAGGGCCGCATCTTCGACGACTGCCTGCCACTGCTGAAAGCGGCCGGCATCGAAGTGAGCGAAGACCCGGAGAAGAGCCGCAAGCTGATCCTGGGCACCAGCCTGCCCGGCGTGCGGGTGGTGCTGGTGCGCCCAAGCGACGTGCCCACCTATGTGGAACACGGTGGCGCCGACCTGGGCGTGGTCGGCCTGGACACGCTGCTGGAGCACAGCGACGACCTGGCGAGTTGCGGCCTGTATGTGCCGGTGGACCTGAAGATCGCCCGCTGCCGCATCAGCGTGGCCACCCGGGCGGATTTCGACTACGCGGCGGCGGTCAAGCAGGGCTCGCGCATCCGCGTGGCCAGCAAGTACACCCAGATCGCCCGCCAGCACTTTGCCGACAAGGGCGTGCACGTCGATCTGATCAAGCTGTACGGCTCGATGGAACTGGCGCCGCTGACCGGCCTGGCCGACGCCATCGTCGACCTGGTGTCGACCGGCAGCACGTTGAAGGCCAACCACCTGGTGGAGGTGGAACGCATTCTCGACATCAGCGCCCGGCTGGTGGTGAACCAGGCCGCGCTGAAGTTGAAGCGTGAACCGCTGCGCCGCCTGATCGACGCCTTTGCCCGGGCTGCGGGCTGACCCCTTGACCGCTTCCATCGCCATGCCGTCCGTCCACATCCGCCACTTGCACACCGCCAGCGCCAGCTTCGAAGCCGAGTTCCAGCGTGTGCTGCACTGGTCGGCCGAGACCGACGATGCCATCGAACAGCGCGTGGCCGCCATCCTGGCCGACGTGCGGCAGCGGGGCGACGCGGCGGTGCTGGACTGCACCGCCCGCTTCGACGGGCTGGTGGCCGACAGCGTGGCGGCGCTGGAGCTGTCGCAGGCCGACTTCAAGGCCGCCTTCGACGGCCTGCCTGTCGCCCAACGCGATGCCTTGCAGGCCGCCACCCGGCGTGTGCGCAGCTACCACCAGGCGCAAAAGAGGGCCAGCGGCGAGAGCTGGAGCTACCGTGACGAAGACGGCACCCTGCTGGGCCAGAAGGTCACGCCGCTGGACCGGGTGGGCATCTACGTGCCCGGTGGCAAGGCCGCCTATCCGTCCAGCCTGATCATGAATGCCGTGCCGGCGCATGTGGCCGGCGTGCAGGAAATCATCCTGGTGGTGCCCACGCCGGTGCGCGGCAGCGTGGCCACCGGCGGCAGCGGTGCAGCAGCCACGGCAGCCCGTGGCGAGCGCAATGATCTGGTGCTGGCCGCCGCCCACGTGGCTGGGGTGACGCGTGCCTTCACCATCGGCGGCGCGCAGGCGGTGGCAGCATTGGCCTACGGTACAGCCACCGTGCCCAAGGTCGACAAGATCACCGGCCCGGGCAACGCGTACGTGGCCAGCGCCAAGAAGCGGGTGTTCGGCCAGGTGGGCATCGACATGATCGCCGGGCCGAGTGAGATCCTGGTGCTGGCCGACGGCACGACGCCGCCCGACTGGGTGGCCATGGACCTGTTCAGCCAGGCCGAGCATGACGAACTGGCACAGAGCATCCTGCTGTGCCCGGATGCCGGTTACATCGCCCAGGTGCAGGCCGCCATCGACCGGCTGATCGACGGCATGCCGCGGCGTGACGTGATCCGCGCCAGCCTGGAAGGCCGCGGCGCGCTGATCTGCACGCGCAGCATGGAAGAAGCCTGCGCCATCAGCAACCGCATCGCGCCCGAGCACCTGGAAGTCAGCAGTGCTGACCCGCACCGCTGGGAGCCGCTGCTGCGCCATGCCGGCGCCATCTTCCTGGGCGCCTTCACCAGCGAGAGCCTGGGCGATTACTGCGCTGGCCCCAACCATGTGCTGCCCACGTCGGGCACGGCCCGGTTCTCGTCGCCCCTGGGGGTGTACGACTTCCAGAAGCGCAGCAGCCTCATTGAAGTGAGCGAGGCTGGCGCCCAGGTGCTGGGCCCGATTGCCGCCACGCTGGCCTACGGCGAAGGCCTGCAGGCCCATGCCCAGGCAGCCGAAATGCGTCTGAAGCGTTGACACGAAGTTCGTGTGACACGAGAATCGTGCAACACAAAATCAGTGGGCCGACATGAAGAACGTCACCGTCACCATGGAAGACAGCGTCGCCGACTGGGCGCGCATGGAAGCGGCGCGCCGCAACACCAGCGTGTCGCGCCTGGTGGGCGAGATGCTGGCTGAGAAGATGCGGCGCACCGATTCCTATGAACGCGCCATGCATGAGGCCTTGAAGTTCCGCAGCTTCGGCCCGTCCACCGGGCCCTACCTGACCGACGACGAGATGTACGACCGCAGCCAGCCGCGCGCATGAGTCCGGTTTTCGTCGACACCAATGTGTTGCTGTACACGTTTGACGACGCGTACCCGGACAAGCGCGACCAGGCCCAGGCCTGGGTCAGCGCCTGCTGGCTGCAACGCCGAGGCCGCGTGTCCACCCAGGTGTTGAGTGAGTTCTATGCCAATGCCCGCAAACGCTTTCGCCACCTGATCACCCCCGGTGATGCGCGTGCCGAGGTGCGGCGCTACCAGGAGTGGTCGCCCTGGCAGATCGATCACGCCACAGTGGAAACGGCCTGGGCGGTTGAAAGCCGCTACGGGCTGAGTTACTGGGACGCGCTGATGGTGTCGGCGGCGCAGCACATGGGCTGCACCTTGCTGCTGACTGAAGACCTGCAGCATGAACAGCAGATCGACAACCTGCGCATCGTCAACCCCTTCCAGGCCGACGCCAGCCTGCTCGACGCCACACCATGACCGATCTGCTCACCGCCACCATGGCCCGCGTCGTCCGCGCCGACATCCAGGGCCTGCACGCCTACGCGGTGCAGCCCAGCGCCGGCCTCGTCAAGGTCGACACGATGGAGAACCCGCACCCGCTGCCGCCCGCGCTGCAGCAGGCGCTGGGTGAGCGCCTGGGCCGCGTGGCCATCCACCGCTACCCGGCAGAGCGCGGCGACGATCTGAAGGCCGCGCTGGCCGCCCACGCCGGCCTGCCGGTGGGCTGCAGCCTGATGCTGGGCAATGGCTCCGACGAACTCATCACCCTGCTCAGCATGGCCTGCGCGCTGCCGGGCGCGGTGTTCATGTCGCCGCTGCCCAGTTTCGTGATGTACGGGTTGTCGGCGGCGCTGCAGGGCGTGCAGTTCGTCGGCGTGCCGCTGACCGCTGACTTCGACCTGGACGAGTCCGCGATGCTGGCCGCCATCGACCAGCACCAGCCGGCCGTGCTGTCCCTGGCCTACCCCAACAACCCCACCGGCAACCTGTGGGACGAGGCCACGATCGACCGCCTCGTCGACGCCATGGCCCGCCACCGTGGCCTGGTGGTGATCGACGAGGCCTACCAGCCGTTTGCTGCGCGCGACGCCATGCACCGCCTGGGCCGCCAGCCGCATGTGCTGGTGATGCGCACGATGAGCAAGTTCGGCCTGGCCGGGGTGCGCATCGGCTACCTGATGGGCGCCAGCGCGCTGATCGCCCAAGTCGACAAGCTGCGCCCACCGTTCAACGTCAGCGTGCTCAATGCCGAGGCGGCGCTGTTCGCGCTGGAGCATGCCGACGAATATGCCCGCCAGGCGGTGCTGATCCGCGAACAGCGCGAGCGGCTCTTCCGCGCGCTGCAAGACATGCCCGGCGTGCACCCCTGGCCCAGCCAGGCCAACATGGTGCTGGCGCGGGTGCCTGATGCCGCCGCCACCTTCGCCGGCATGAAGGCGCGCGGCGTGCTGATCAAGAACGTGTCGGCCCTGCACCCGCTGCTGGCCAACTGCCTGCGCATCACCGTCGGCACGCCCGACGAGGTGACGTTGACCCTGGCGGCGCTGCGCGCCAGCCTCTGAAACTCCCGGACCCCGCCATGGATCGCACAGCAGACGTCAGCCGCAACACCAACGAGACCCAGATCCGGGTGCGCCTGAACCTGGACGGCACCGGCGTCGGCGTGTTCAACACCGGCATCGGCTTCTTCGACCACATGCTCGACCAGGTGGCCCGCCACGGCCTGATCGACCTGCACATCGAATGCCAGGGCGACCTGCACATCGACGGCCACCACACGGTGGAAGACGTGGGCATCACCCTGGGCCAGGCGGTGGCGCAGGCGGTGGGCGACAAGAAGGGCATCACCCGCTACGGCCACAGCTATGTGCCCCTGGATGAAGCCTTGTCGCGGGTGGTGGTCGATTTCTCCGGCCGGCCGGGGCTGCACCAGCACATCCCGTTCACCAGTGGCATGGTCGGCACGCTCGACACGCAACTGGTCTACGAGTTCTTCCAGGGCTTCGTCAACCATGCGCTGTGCACCCTGCACATCGACAACCTGACAGGCGTCAATGCCCACCACCAGGCTGAGACCGTGTTCAAGGCCTTCGGTCGCGCGCTGCGCATGGCGCTGACGCCCGACCCGCGCTCGGCGGGCGTGATTCCCTCCACCAAAGGGTCCTTGTGATGAAGGCCCCCACGCTCACGTTGCTCGCTGCCCCCCAAGGGGGCTCAGCGCCCTTCGGGCGGCCGGGCGGGCGCTGACCATGGCCAAGACCGTCGCCGTCGTCGACTACGGCATGGGCAATCTGCGCTCGGTGTCGCAGGCCGTGATGCATGTGGCCGCCGATTCCGGCTACGAGGTCATCGTCACCCAGCGCCCCGAGGACGTGCGCGCCGCCGAGCGCGTGGTGCTGCCTGGCCAGGGCGCGATGCGCGACTGCATGCGCGAGCTGCACGACAGCGGCCTGAAGGATGCGGTGCTGGAGGCCGCCGCCAGCAAGCCGCTGATGGGCGTCTGCGTGGGCATGCAGATGCTGCTGGACCACAGCGAAGAGCAGGACACGCCCGGCCTGGGTCTGATCCCCGGGCGGGTGTTGCGCTTCCGCCTGGATGGCCGCCTGCAGCCCGACGGCAGCCGCTACAAGGTGCCGCAGATGGGATGGAACCAGGTCTACGCCCAAGCGCAAGGCGGTGCGGTGCATCCGGTGTGGGATGGCGTGCCTGACGGCAGCTGGTTCTACTTCGTGCACAGCTACCACGCCGCACCGTCCGACCCGCGCCACACCGCCGGGCTGACCGAGTACGGCGAGCGCTTTACCTGCGCAGTGGCGCGGGATAACATTTTTGCGACCCAGTTCCACCCCGAGAAGAGCGCCGACCAGGGCCTGGCCCTGTACCGCAATTTCCTGGCCTGGCACCCTTGAGCACCGCCCTCACTCCAACCCACCGCTGCTACCAGCCATGCTGCTGATCCCTGCCATCGACCTGAAGGACGGCCACTGCGTGCGCCTTGAAAAAGGCGACATGAACGTCTCCACCACTTTCGGCGAAGACCCCGCTGCCATGGCGCGGCGCTGGGTGGCCGCGGGTGCGCGCCGGTTGCATCTGGTCGACCTGAACGGCGCGTTTGCCGGCAAGCCGGTCAATGAGCCGGCCATCAAGGCCATCCTGCGCGAGGTGGGCGGTGAGATCCCGGTGCAGCTGGGCGGTGGCATCCGGGACCTGGACACCATCGAGCGCTACCTGGATGGCGGCATCAGCTACATCATCATTGGCACCGCTGCCGTCAAGAGCCCGGGCTTCCTGAAGGACGCCTGCAGCGCCTTCGGCGGCCACATCATCGTGGGGCTGGACGCCAAGGACGGCAAGGTGGCCACCGACGGCTGGAGCAAGCTGACCGGCCACGAGGTGGTCGATCTGGCGCGCAAGTTCGAGGACTACGGCGTCGAAGGCGTGATCTACACCGACATCGGCCGTGACGGCATGCTCACCGGCATCAACATCGAGGCCACGGTGAAGCTGGCCCAGGCGCTCACCATCCCGGTGATCGCTTCGGGCGGCCTGTCCGACATCGCCGACATCGAGCGCCTGTGCGCCGTGCAGGGCGAGGGCGTCGAAGGCGTGATCTGCGGGCGCAGCATCTACAGCGGCGCGCTGGACTTCGCCGCCGCGCAGAAGCGCGCCGACGAGCTGGCGGGCTGAGCCGCCAGCCGCCGCGCCGGGGTCAGGCCCGCTGCTGGCGTCGGGCTGCCCAGCCCAGCACGCCCAGGCCGGCCAGCATCAGGGCGTAGGTCTGCGGCTCAGGCACGGCCGTGACAAAGGCGCGGATCTCACCACCGCCGAAGGCGGTGGTGTGGATGTTGAAGTACGCCTGACCCGACGCCAGGTTGCTGATCAGTCGGGACTCTGCCAATGCCGTGGTTCCGCCGCTCGCCGTGATGAAGCCGGCGCTGTACTGGCTGGCCAAAGTCAGGTTGATCAGTTGGCTATAACTACCGGACTTCAAGCCCAGCGGGAAGCCGGGCAGCAGGCCAGATTGCGCCAACGCGACGCCTGCCGCGCCGGCGTTGGGCAATGCAGTGCAGCAGTGGATGTGGGCGTTGCTGGTGTTGCCCGACAGGCCGGACCAGGTGGCGTTGATGGCCAGCGTTTGGCCATGCTCGTCGTACTCCATGCGCAAGGTGCCCGAGCCGGTCGCCCCGACGGCCTCAGGTACGAACGTGCCTTCGAAGATGGTCAGGTGGGCATTGGCAGTGCCGGCGAGTGCCAACATCGATGCAAACAACAGCGACTTCATGACGGAAACTCCTGGTCAGCGAGGGGTTGAGATGGATGCGTCTGAAGGGTACGGGGCAAAGCATGACATTCATCCGACAGCGCACTCCCTCGAACATGGGGCGGGTGAACCCTGAGGTGAATGCCAGGATAATCCGCGCCATGCTCGCCAAACGCATCATTCCCTGTCTCGACGTCACCGGCGGCCGTGTCGTCAAGGGCGTCAACTTCGTCGAACTGCGTGATGCCGGCGACCCGGTGGAAATCGCTGCGCGCTACAACGAGCAGGGCGCCGATGAGCTCACCTTCCTCGACATCACCGCCACCAGCGACGGGCGCGACCTGATCCTGCACATCATCGAGGCCGTGGCCTCGCAGGTGTTCATCCCGCTGACCGTGGGCGGCGGCGTGCGCACCGTGGCCGACGTGCGGCGCCTGCTGAACGCCGGGGCCGACAAGGTCAGCTTCAACTCCGCTGCCATCGCCAACCCGCCGGTGATCGGCGAGGCGTCGGCCAAGTACGGGGCCCAGTGCATCGTGGTGGCCATCGACGCCAAGCGCCGCCACGGCGACGACCTGGCCGCGCGCGGCCCGGGCTGGGATGTGTACAGCCATGGCGGACGCAAGAACATGGGCCTGGACGCCGTGGCCTGGGCGCGGCAGATGGCCGAGTTCGGCGCCGGCGAGATCCTGCTGACCAGCATGGACCGCGACGGCACCAAGATCGGCTTCGACCTGGAACTGACCCGCGCGGTGAGCGACGCGGTGCCAGTGCCGGTGATCGCCTCGGGCGGTGTGGGCGCGCTGCAGCACCTGGCCGAAGGCATCCAGATCGGCGGAGCCGACGCGGTGCTGGCCGCCAGCATCTTCCATTACGGTGAGTTCACCGTCGGTCAGGCCAAGGCCATGCTGGCCGCGCACGGCATTCCGGTGCGGCAGTGAAGCCCGGTGCCGCCGGCGGCCCGCCGCGCGAAGTGCGCCTGATCGGCGGATCACTCAAGCGCAGCAAGCTGCCCGTGGCCGACAGCCCCGGCTTGCGGCCCACACCCGACCGGGTGCGCGAAACCCTCTTCAACTGGTTGGGGCACGACCTGACCGGCTGGCGCGTGCTCGATGCCTTTGCCGGCAGTGGCGCGCTGGGTTTCGAGGCGGCGTCGCGCGGCGCTGCCGAGGTGCTGCTGCTGGAGCGCGACCCCGCGCTGGCCCGCAGCCTGCAAGCCAGCCAGGCACGGCTGCAGGCCGCGGCGCTGCGGGCGGAGTGCGCCGACGCCATCGCCTGGATGACCCGCTGCCCGCATGGCCGATTCGACCTGGTGCTGCTCGACCCGCCATTCGACGCCCGCTTGCAGGCGCCCGCACTGGCGGCGGCGGCGCCCTTGCTCGGGCCCGGCGGCCTGCTGTACCTGGAGTCGCCCGAGGCGTTGGCGCCGGTGCAGCAACCGCCCGAATTTGCACTTTCGCGACAAGGACGCGCCGGCGCGGTGCACTATCATTTGCTGCGCCGCAACACCTGATCCGCATCAAGCGGGCACTGCCGATTGCGCGCCAACGCCACAGGAGACGCCCGTGACCCAGGCCAAGTTCATGACCGCCGTCTACCCCGGCACCTTCGACCCGATGACCCTGGGCCATGAGGACCTGATGGCGCGATCGTCACGCTTGTTCGACAAGCTGATCCTGGCCGTGGCTGCCGGCCACCACAAGCGCACCATGTTCACCATCGCCGAGCGCATGGACATCGCGCGCGAGATCGCCAAGGCCTACCCCAATGTCGAGGTGATCCCGTTCCGCGGCCTGCTGCGCGATTTTGTCGTCGCCAATAACGGCAACGTGGTGGTGCGCGGCCTGCGGGCGGTCAGCGATTTCGACTATGAATTCCAGATGGCCGGCATGAACCGCCAGCTGATGCCCGAGGTGGAGACGCTGTTCCTGACCCCGAGCGACCAGTACCAGTTCGTCAGCAGCACCTTCGTGCGCGAGATTGCCACCCTGGGCGGTGATGTCTCCAAGTTCGTGGCACCCTCGGTGCTGGCGCGGCTGAAGGAACGTGTGGCCCGGCCGCCCGCCGAGGAGTAGCCGATGGCCCTGATGATCACGGATGAGTGCATCAATTGCGATGTCTGTGAGCCGGAATGCCCGAACCAGGCGATCAGCATGGGCGACGAGTTCTATGTGATCGCGCCCGACAAGTGCACCGAGTGCGTGGGCCATTTCGACGAGCCGCAGTGCGTGCAGGTCTGCCCCGTGGCCTGCATCCCGGTCAACCCGGACTGGGTGGAAACCAAGGATCAGCTCTGGTCCAAGTACCGGCTGCTGATCGCCAGCGCCACCGTGTGACGGGCTGACGGCCGCTCAGGCCGTGCCCAGCTTCTTGGCCTTGTTCGACTTCTTGCGCTTGGCCGCTGCCTTGGCCTGTGCCTTGGCTTGCGCCGCATCGGCTTGCGCGCGCTCGTCCGCGCTGGGGCCGATGCGGGTGGCGCGCTGGCCCGTCGCCGCCTGTTCACGGGCCCGGCGTTCGGCTGCCAGTTGCCGGGCCAGCTGCGCATCCTGCTTCTTCGCCGCCAAGGCCTGCTGCTGCTGGTCGGCCGTGCGCGCATCGTCGACGGCCACTGCCGTGCCGCCGGGGCAGGGCTGCGCGCTGTATGTGTTGCCGCAGCGGTAGACGCCCTGGGCCTGGGCCGTGGCGGCCAGCGCCAGGCCGAGTGCGGTGGCGAGGCACAAGCGCAGGCAGCAAAGGCGTGTCGGCATGGCGGGGCTCCTGGGGCGGGTGAGGGGGATCAGTCGCTGGTGTCGGGCCGGTCGGTGTCCTGGGCCGGCAGGTCGGCAGGCCGCGGCGGCTTGGGGCGCGGCGGCTTGGCATGGATCTTCATCATGGCGCCGGCCAGGTCACCAGCCAGCAGCAGCGGCAGCGTGCCCAGCGAGTCGGCCACGCATTTGTCGATGGCGATGCGGTCGTCCAGCGGCGGCTTGCGCAGCACCCAGTTGGCCACTTCGCTGCGCACGCCCGGGTGGCCGATGCCGATGCGCAGGCGCCAGAAGTCGGGTGATCCCAGCTGCGCCAGGATGTCCTTCAGCCCGTTGTGGCCGGCCGCGCCGCCGCCCTGCTTGAGCTTCATCTGCCCGGGCAGCAGGTCCAGTTCGTCGTGCACCACCAGGATCTGCGCCGGCTCGATCTTGAAGAACCGCGCCAGCGGCGCAACCGACTGGCCCGACAGGTTCATGTAGGTCATCGGCTGCAGCAGCCACACCGGCCCGCCGGCCGCATTGACCCGGGCCACCTGGCCCTTGTAGTTGCGGTCGAAGGCGAGGTGGCCGCCCAGCTGGCGGGCCGCCGCGTCCACCCACCAGAAGCCGGCGTTGTGGCGGGTGTCTTCGTATTCAGGGCCTGGGTTGCCCAGGCCGACGATCAGGCGAATCATGGTGCTGGCGATGTGTTGGAGTGTTCTGGGGTGCGCAGCGCGGCCCGGGCACCATCGGCCAGTGCGCGACCGATGCGGTCGAGCACGCCGGCGCGCAGCGGCGTGTCGCCGGCTGCGGCCGGCGGGGGTGCCTCGCCATCGGTGCCGCTGCGCAGCTTCCACTGGTGCCAGTGCAGGCGCACGTCCACATGCACCTCAGGGTGCAGGGCGGTGAGCGTGCCGCTGGCCAGGCCGGGCGCGGCCATCAGTTCAGGCACCACGGCCACGCCCCAGCCCATCACCGCGGCGCGGGTCTGGGCCTCGGTCGATGGCACGTGGCGTTCCACCAGGCGCGGCTCGGCCACGCCGAAGGCCTGGCCCACCCACACCGCGTGGTTGTCGTCCTTGCGGTTGAACACCAGCCAAGGCAACTTGGCGAAGTTGCCCCGGTGCAGCCCCTGCGGCAGCGCCTGGGCGATGAAGGCGGGGCTGGCCACCGCCACGTAGCGCATGCGGCCCAGCGGCGTGGCGCTGCAGCCGCGCAGCGCCTCGGCCACGGTGCTGACACAGCCCAGCACCGTGCCTTCGCGCAGGCTCTCATGGGTGAAGTCCTGGTCGTCGACGATCAGCTCCAGGCCGAAGCCTTCGGCCAGTCCTGCCTGCACCACCGGCTGCAGCGCCGGCAGCACCCAGGTGGCCAGGCTGTCGGCATTCACCGCGATCGGCATGCGTTCATCCAGCTGGCCCTGTGCGCCCAGCTCGCGGGCGATGTCGGCGCGCATGGCCTGCATCTGCCGGGCATAGCGCAGCAGCAGCTTGCCGGGTTCGGTCAGGCGCAGCGGGCGTGAGCGCACCACCAGCAGCCGGCCCAGGTTGGTTTCCAGCGCCCGCAGCCGCTGTGACACGGCCGACTGGGTGATGGCCAGCCGCTGCGCAGCACGCTCAAAGCTGCCGGCATCCGCCAGGGCGGCCAGGCATTCCAGGGCGGCAGGGTCGAAGGCGTTCATCGTGGAGCCACTGTAGCTGCGCTGCCCCAATGACAAGGCCCCTCCGAGGAGGGGCCTGAAAGGGGGAGACGGGCGGCTGGACCAGCCGCCACGGCATCACTTCTTGGGGGCAGCCTTCTTGGCGGCGGCCTTCTTGGCCGGTGCGGCGGCGACGACCGGCGCCACTTCTTCCTCGATCTTCGGCGCGGTGGCCGACACGATCACCGGGTTCACCTTGCCGTGCTTCACGAACTTGATGCCTTCGGGCAGCACCAGGTCGGACGCATGCAGCGACTGGCCCTTGACCAGGCCGCTCAGGTCGACGGCGATGAACTCGGGCAACTCGGTGGCCAGACACTCGATCTCGACTTCGGTCGACACATGGTTGACCAGACACTTGTCGGTCTTGACGGCCACCGACAGCTCTTCGCCCGAGAAGTGCAGCGGCACCTTCTTGCGCAGGCGGG
This sequence comes from Aquabacterium sp., assembly GCA_040400895.1. Classification (GTDB taxonomy): domain Bacteria; phylum Pseudomonadota; class Gammaproteobacteria; order Burkholderiales; family Burkholderiaceae_C; genus Pseudaquabacterium. Next base: position 11,493 of record JBBAPL010000008.1, on the reverse strand, counting down.
TGGTTTCGTCCACGCGCTGGAAGTCGACGTGCAGCACCTGCTGCTTCCAGGGGTGGAACTGGAAGTCACGCAGCAGCACCTTTTGCGTGGCGCCGCCCAGTTCCATCTCCAGGATGGAGCTGTGGAAGGACTCTTTCTTCAACGCGAAGTACAGCGCGTTGTGGTCGAGTTCGATCATGGCGGGGGTGCCGGCGCCGAAGACGATGCCGGGCACCTTGCCGCCCATGCGCAGGCGGCGGCTCGCTCCGGTCCCCTGCAGATTGCGCTCGTAAGCGGTGAATTTCATGGTTGCTCCATGTGTGGGGCCCGCGACCAGGCCACCGGGGTGAAGGCGCTGGCTGGTCTTGTGGACCGGGCCGGCGCCGGAAATGCCGATCAGAAGTTGGCGTTCTGCTCGGCGAAAAGCGAGGTGACCGATTCGCCGTCGGAGATGCGGCGGATGGTCTCGGCGAACAGGAAGGCCACCGACAGCTGGCGGATCTTCTTGCAGGCTTTGGCGGCGTCAGACAGCGGGATGGTGTTGGTGATCACCACTTCATCGAGCTGGCTGCTGGCGATGCGGTCGACCGCCGGGCCCGACAGGATCGGGTGGGTGCAGTAGGCGAACACGCGCTTGGCGCCACGCTCCTTCAGCACCTCGGCGGCTTTGACCAGCGTGCCGGCGGTGTCGATCATGTCGTCCATGATCACGCAGTTGCGGCCTTCGATTTCGCCGATGACGTGCATCACTTCCGACACATTGGCGCGCGGACGACGCTTGTCGATGATGGCCAGGTCGCTGCCCAACTGCTTGGCCAGCGCGCGGGCGCGCACCACGCCGCCGACGTCGGGCGAGACCACCACCAGATCGGGGTAGGCCTTGCTCTTCAGGTCGGACAGCAGCACCGGGCTGGCGTAGATGTTGTCGACCGGGATGTCGAAGAAGCCCTGGATCTGGTCGGCATGCAGGTCCATCGTCAACACGCGCTCGACGCCGACGGTCTCCAGCAGGTTGGCCACCACCTTGGCGGAAATCGGCACCCGCATCGACCGCGGCCGGCGGTCTTGCCGCGCGTAGCCGAAGTAGGGGATCACGGCGGTGATGCGGCGTGCGCTGGCGCGCTTCAACGCATCGACCATGATCAGCAGTTCCATCAGGTTCTCGTTGGTCGGTGCGCAGGTGCTCTGCACCACGAACACGTCGCGGGCGCGCACGTTTTGATGCAGCTCGACCGTCACCTCGCCGTCGGAGAACCGGCCCACCGTGGCCTTGCCAAGCTCGACGCCCAGACTTCTGGCCATCTCTTGGGCCAGCGCGGGGTTGGCATTGCCGGTGAACAGCACGGTGTTGAACAGCACGGCACGTTCTCCGTCAGGCTGGGAACCACAAGGGTGGTGGAAAAGATGTTTGGCAGGGGAGGAAGGACTCGAACCCTCGCATGTCGGAATCAAAATCCGATGCCTTGACCAACTTGGCGACTCCCCTACACAGGACCCGGCTCGCGCCGTGCCCCTGAACCTGTCAGCCGGCCCAATCCACCAAGGGATGTTGGTCCAGGCTGCGGCACATCCGCCCCACCCACCCGGCCGGAAGTTCATCCGGCCAGCTTGTCGCCATGGGTGACGCGACTGCACCTGCTGTACTGCTGATTCTTGCAAACACTGCACTGCCAGAGCCCGACATCCGGCTGTTGCCGAAGCGTGCTTCCAACCACCGCGCAACTTGCGTCACATCGGGGCAGCTGGCTTCGGCCGGGGGCTGCAGATCATTGCGGCCATATCCTGAACCTAACTTCGCTGAGAGTTGAGCGTCTGCGAGAAAGCTCATGACTATAACAGCTTCGGTGTTGCGAACCAACAGAGGGCTGCCAAAAATCGCCGCTGTGGCGATGCCTGGCGCGGGCTTGACCACCGCCAGCGGCTGGCTCGGCAAGGCGCCATCCGGCAGGGGATGCAACTGCTCGCCGATGCCGCCGACAAAGGCATTGCGCCCGCCAACGAAGAACGGCACGTCGGCGCCCAGCGTGACAGCCAACGCCAGCAGCCGGTGGCGCGGCCAGCCCAGGCCCCACAGCCGGTTCAGCGCCAGCAAGGTGCTGGCCGCGTCAGAACTGCCGCCGCCCAGGCCAGCGCCCCACGGCACGCGCTTCATCACCGACAGGTCGGCGCCCAGCGTGGTGCCGCTGGCCTGCTGCAAGGCGCGGGCGGCGCGCAGGCTCAGGTCGTCGGCGGGCAGGGCCGGGCCCAGGTCGTGGCGCTGCAGCCGGCCGTCGCTGCGGCGCTCGAAGTGCAGGGTGTCGCACCAGTCGATCAGCACGAAGACCGACTGCAGCAGGTGGTAGCCGTCTGCGCGCCGGCCCACCACATGCAGGAACAGGTTGAGCTTGGCCGGTGCCGGCACGTCGTACAGGGCAGCCAGGCTGCCCTGGGTCCCGCCAAGCGGGGCGCAAGCACCCCCTTCAGGCGGTTGGGCGGCGGTGCTCATCCTGTCGGCTCCAGACGGGCGCGCACGGTGATGGCGGGCGGCGCCAGGCGCACGGCCTCCAGCGCGCCGTCGGCCCAGCGGGCCAGGTCGATCTGCCAGCCCAGTTGCAGGAAGCCGGGCTGGCCGTCGGGCCGCGGCTGGCTGGCAGCGTCGGGCCAGGCTCGGCCACGCAGCCAGTCGAACAGGGCAGCCATCGGCAGGGCTTCGCCCAGCGCGGCCTGGCCCAGGCTGTCGAGGTCGGCATGCCGGGTTTCGCTGCCGCCGCTGCGCAGCACCGCCTCGCCCGGGGCCCAGGTGGCCTGGGCCGCGGTGGTGCCCAGCGGGCCGCTGAGCACCAGGCTGCCGCGCCGGGCGTCACCGCGGAGCTCGAAGCCGGCGCTGACGGCTCGCGCTGGCTGGCCGTCCACCCGCACCGACAGCCGGCCGCTGAGCGTGTCCGCCGGCGGCGGCGCCAGGCTGGCGCAGGCGGTGAGAAGGGTCAGGCCGAGGAGCCCCACCGCCATGCGCCAACCGGCGCGCCAACCGCTCGCCAGGCTCAAAGCCCGACCTTCAGCCGCGCCAGGGTTTCGCGCAGCACTTCGTTGCTGGCATCGCGGCCACGGGCGTCCTGCCAGATGCGGCGGGCCTCGTCGCGCTGGCCAGCGGCCCACAGCACTTCACCCAAGTGGGCGGCAATCTCGGTGTCGGGCCGGGCGGCGTAGGCCTGGCGCAGCAGGCGCAGCGCTTCGTCGCGGTTGCCCAGGCGGAATTCCACCCAACCCAGGCTGTCGGTGATGAACGGATCGCCGGGCGACAGTTCCAGTGCGCGCTGGATCAGGCTGCGTGCCTCGTCCAGCCGCACGCCGCGGTCGGCGAGGGAATAACCCAGCGCATTGTGGGCATGCGGGTGGTCGGGCTTGAGTGCAATCACCCGGCGCAGCAGCCGCTCCATCTCGGGCAGCCGGTCGAGCTTTTCCTCGACCATGGCCTGTTCATAGATCAGGTCGGTGTCGTCGGCAAAGCGCTGGCTGGCTGCCGCCAACACGGTGGCCGCGTCCTGCCAGCGCTTGACGTCGCGCAGCAGCTGCGCCTCGGCCACCAGCTTGGCGCGGGCGTCGTCGCCGGTGCGCTCGGGCACGGCCTGGATCAGGGCGCGGGCCTCCTTCAGCTGGCCCTGGCGGGCCATCAGCCCGGCGCGCCGGGCCTGCACTTCCAGCAGGCGCTGCGGGTTTTCGACCTTGGCCAGCCAGGTCTCGGCAGCGCGCAGGTCGCCGCGCTGTTCCGACGCCTGGGCCAGCAGCAGCCAGGCCTGGGTCAGGTCACGCGGGCCGGTGCCGGTGCCGCCGGGGGCATCGTCATCATCGTCATCGGTGTCGGTGGTGGTGCTGCCGGTGGTGGTGCCAGCCGAATTGGCTGCCGCCACCGCCGCCGGCGGGGGCGGTGCGCCCGCCAGGTCGACAAAGCGCAGCAGTGCCGATTCGGCTTCCACGGGTTGCTTGAGCTCCAGCCGCAGGGCGCCCAGTGTCAGCCAGGGCTCGGGCAGGCTGGGGTGCTGCTGCGTCAGGCGCTCGAGCTGGCGGATGGCGTCGACGTAGCGCTGGCCCTGGGCCAGGCTTCGCACGTAGGCCAGGCGCAGCGCGGGTTCGGCGTCGGCGCGGGCCAGATAGTCGGTGACCAGGGCTTCGGCCCCGGCCGTGGCCGGCACCATGTCGAGCGCCAGCAGCACCGGTCCGGCGGCCGTGGCGTCGTCAGCCTGCGCGGCGCGGGCCAGGCCCAGGGCCTGCACCGGCAGGCCGGCGGCCAGATGCGCCCGGCCCAGCGCCACGCGCGCCGCGGTGCGCGTGCCCGGGTTGTCCAGCCATGGCGTGATCACGCGGCCAGCCAGCGCCAGCGCCTTCTGCTGGTCGGGCAGGCGCTGCAGCACCCCCGGCAGGCTGGCGATCAGGCCAGGGCGCTCCATCACCGGGGCCGCCGCCAACCAGGCGGTGAGCGGCTCGGCCAGGTCGTCGCCACGGTTGAGTGCCAGCAGGATCTGCACCTGGTAGCGCATCGCCGCCAGTGACTGCGGCCGGGCCACCCGCCAGGCCTGGGTGGCGGCCAGGGCTTGGTCACCGGCGCGGGACTGCAGGGCGATTTCGACCGCGCGCTGGAACAGGTCGTCATCGGACTGCCGGCGTGCCGCGTCCAGGATGACCTGGTAGGCATTGCCCGGGCGGCCTTCCTTGAGCTCCAGCTCGCCAATCAGCAGCTGATAGAACAGCGGCGCGTCCAACGCGGACGGCACGGCCACCGGCTTGGCCGCGGGCGACGTGGCGGCAGGTGCATCGGCTGGCTTGTCGGCCTGGGCCAGGGTGGGGCTGCAGGCCAGCACCGCCAGCATGGCGGCCAACAGGCGCGCCACCGGAACCGCCGGCCCCGGGAGGGACGGGCGGGGGCCGCGGGGGCGGACGGTCAAGCCGGGCATCGGGACTCCTGGAAGCTGAAAACCATTCTAGGAGGCCGGCGGGCGGGCCGGGACCCGCAGCCCGATGGCCTTCCTGGACGCCCACCATAATTCGTCCATGCCTGAATTGCCCGAGGTGGAAGTCACACGCGCCAGCCTGGCCGACCGCCTGCACGGCGCTGAAGTGCGGGCGGTGCGGCTGGGCAAGCCGCTGCGCTGGCCCCTTGGCGTGGAGCCCGGGGCACTGGTCGGCCGGCGTGCCGGCCTGATGCTGCGGCGTGGCAAGTACCTGTGGCTGCCCTTGGCGGGGCCGCTGTCAGCCGATGACCCCACGCCCGACGGTGGCCTGCTGCTGCACCTGGGCATGTCTGGCTCGCTGAACCTGGCCGACGCACCGGGCGCGCCGGGGCTGCATGACCATTTCGACCTGCACACCAGCCGCGGCTTGCTGCGGCTGACCGACCCGCGGCGCTTCGGCGCCGTGGTGTGGTCGCACGCGCTGCGCGCCGACCCCGCCGCCAAGCTGCTGTCCCGCCTGGGCGCAGAGCCGTTCGACCCCGCCTTCACGCCGCTGCAGCTGCATGCGGCGCTGCAGGGCCGCCGCACGCCGATCAAGGCGGCGCTGCTGGCGGGTGACATCGTGGTGGGCGCGGGCAACATCTATGTCAGCGAGGCGCTGCACCGGGCCGGCATCGACCCGCGCACCCGCTGCGGCAGCCTGAGCCGCCCGCGCTGCGACCGCCTGCTGGCGGCGCTGCGGCTGACGCTGGCGCGCGCCATCGACCTGGGCGGCTCGACGCTGCGCGACTTCAAGGACGCGCACGGCATGGCGGGCGCCTTCCAGAACGAGGCCCTGGTGTACGGGCGTGCCGGGCAAGACTGCGCCCGCTGCGGCGGCACCATCCGGCGCATCGTGCAGGGACAGCGCGCCACCTACTTCTGCGGTGGATGCCAGCGCCGGTGAAGAATTCACGGCCGGGCCGGCGCCGTTCGGCAAGGCCACTGCAGCCAGGGCCCTGAGCCGGCGGCCGCTGCGCTAGGATGGATTTTTCGGATTCCGAAATCGCGCATGTCGACCTCCTTGCTGACGCGCTTGGATTCGCTGGCCCACTGGCGGCGCCTGCTCGACCGCCACATCGAGCAACTGGTGTCCGGCATGGACGCCAGCGGCCTGCTCGACGTCCCGGGCCACGCGCTGGCGGCGGCGGTGCGTCAGCGGCTGGCATCCGACCGGCTGGTGGTGGCCTTCGTGGCCGAGTTTTCTCGCGGCAAGTCCGAGCTGATCAACGCCCTGTTCTTCGCCGACACCGGCCGGCGTGTACTGCCGGCCACGCCCGGGCGCACCACCATGTGCCCGGTGGAACTGGCCTGGGACGCGCAGCAACCGGCGTCGCTGGCGCTGCTGCCAATCGCCACCCGTGCCGGTGGCCAGACCGTGCTGGCGCTGCGCGAGCAGCCCGCACTGTGGCACGAGGTGCTGCTGCCCGTGGGCGACGGCGCCGCGCTGGCCGACGCGCTGCAGGCCGTCACCCGGGTGCAGAAGGTGGGCCTGGACGAGGCCCGCGCGCTGGGCTTCTGGAGCGACGACCACCCCGACGACAACCCGCCCCTGGACGCGCAGGACATGGTCGAGGTGCCGGCCTGGCGCCATGCGCTGATCAACTACCCGCACCCGCTGCTCAAGCGCGGTCTGGTGGTGCTGGACACGCCGGGCCTGAATGCCATCGGTGCCGAGCCCGAACTGACCCTGTCGCTGCTGCCCACGGCGCATGCCGCGGTGTTTCTGCTGGCGGCCGACACCGGCGTCACCCGGTCTGACCTGGCGGTCTGGCGCGACCACCTCGGTGACCGCGGCTGTGAGCGCTTCGTGGTGCTCAACAAGATCGACATGCTGGCCGACCCGCTGCTGGACGCCGCCGCCGTGGCGGCCCAGGTGCAGCGCCAATGCGCGGATGCCGCGGCCACCCTGGGCATCGGCCGTGACCGGGTGTTTGCCATTTCGGCCCGCCAGGCGCTGACGGCCCGCATGCATGGCGACGCCGCCGCCCTGGACACCAGCGGCCTGCAGCGGCTGGAAGACGCCCTGCTGAACCAACTGCTGCCGCAGCGCAGCCAGGTCATCGGCCGCATGGTCGAAGACGGCCTGCTGGCGCTGCAGCAACAGGGGCGGGCGCGGTTGGCCGAGCGGCAGCGCCAGCAGGCCGACCAACTGCATGAACTGCGCAGCCTGCGCGGCAAGAGTGCTGCACGCCTGCAACTGATGGCGCGGCGCCTGGAGGGCGAGGCGGCCGAGTTCGAGCAATGCGCGCCGCGCCTGGCGGCGTTGCGGGCGGTGCTGCTGCGCCAGCAGCAGGCGGTGCTTGATGCGTTGTCGGGCGAACGGGTGCGCGACCTGGTGCGCGAGATGCGCCAAGCCAGCCAGGGCCGGCTGTTCAAGCTGGGGGCGGGCAAGGCCTTTGCCCGACTCGGTGACCAGTTGCGGGCCAGCCTGGCCACCGCTGAGCAGGCCCTGGACGAACTCGAGCAGCTGATGCGCGCCAGCGCCTTGCCGCTGAATGCCGAACTGGGCCTGAACCTGGAGATCCCGGTGCGGCCCGCGCTGGACGGCCACGCCAGGGACCTGGACCGCCTGCGCGAGGGCTACAGCCGCTATGTCGGCGTGACCCAGCTCTGGCGCCTGGCCCAGCCCGACTTCATGGACCGCTTCTGCCGCCTGTTGCATTCGCGGGCGCGGGTGGTGTTCGACGGCATCTGCCACGACGTCGAGCAATGGGGCCAGCTGATCAGCACCCAAGTGGACACCCAGCTGCGTGACCGCCGCCAGGCCCTGGCGCAGCGGCGCGAGTCGCTGTCCCGCGTCCGGCAGGCCGAAGACGGGCTGGAGCGCAGCATTGCCAGCCTGGAGTCGCTGGATGCGCAATGCCAGCGCCTGGCCAGCCAGCTGGAAACCGACATCGACCGGCTGCGGCACCTGGCCGCCATGCCGCCTGCGGCCGCAGGCCCGGGTCTGCTGCCGCGTGCCACCCACCTGCAACTGGTGCAGCCCGCTGCCAGCGCCGCGGCCTGAGCCGCACCACCAGTTGCATCACCGATGATGGCGGCATGACGCCGCCGCGCCCCTCGCCTCCTGCCCCCTTGCCGCCGCTGGCGGCCACCTTGATCACCTGGCAGCGCCAGCACGGCCGCCACGGCCTGCCCTGGGTGGGCAGCCGCGACCCGTACCGGGTGTGGCTGTCGGAAATCATGCTGCAGCAGACCCAGGTCGGCGTGGTGCTGGGCTACTACCAGCGCTTTCTGGACCGCTTTCCCGACGTGGCGACCCTGGCTGCCGCCAGCCAGGACGAGGTGCTGGCGCTGTGGAGCGGCCTGGGCTACTACAGCCGGGCGCGCAACCTGCACCGCTGTGCCCAGGCCGTGGTGGCCGACCATGGCGGCCGCTTCCCGGCCAGCAGCCTGGCGCTGGCCGGCCTGCCGGGCATCGGCCGGTCCACCGCCGCGGCGATTGCCGCCTTCTGCTTCGGCGAGCGTTGCGCCATCCTCGACGGCAACGTCAAGCGGGTCCTGGGCCGGGCGCTGGGCTTCGGCGGTGACCTGGCCGAGGCGCGGCAGGAGAAGGCGCTGTGGCAGCTGGCCGAGGCCTTGCTGCCCGAGACCGGCATCGAGGCCTACACCCAGGGATTGATGGACCTGGGCGCCAGCCTGTGCAGCGTGCGCAAGCCGGCCTGCGACGCCTGCCCGCTGGCCGGCCTGTGCGTGGCCCGGGCCGAGGGGCGGCCCGAGGCTTACCCGGTGAAGACGCGCAAGCTCAAGCGCAGTGCCCGCGCGCACCTGTTGCTGTGGCTGGACTTGGGCGACCGGGTGTGGCTGGTGCAACGGCCGCAGACGGGCGTGTGGGCCGGCTTGTGGAGCCTGCCCGAGGTCGACAACGAGACTGCCCTGTGGGCGCTGGCCGCCAACTGGCCGGGCGAGGGCCGCCTGCTGCCGCCGGTGGTGCATGTGCTGACGCACCTGGACTGGACCTTGCAGCCTTGCCACTGGCCGCTGCCTGACGATGTGCCGCCAGGCCAGCTTCAGGTGATCGAAGCCGCGCTGCCGGCTGGCCGCTGGATGCCGCGGACCGAGGCCTTGGCGATGGGCCTGCCCGCGCCGATCCGCCGGTGGCTGGAGTCCGGCCCGCCAGCATGAGCCCGGCCGGCGCCGGGGCCTACAGCAGGCCCTTGCCCTGCAGGTAGTCCTGCACCAGTTGCAGCCGCAGCACCGGCTCGTCCAGTGCCATCAGCCGCTGCTTGGCGGCGCTGGAGATCGGCAGGATCTCGCACCACCGGTTGGCCACCCAGCCGGCATCGTCGAGCCGGTGCGGTTCCAGGAAGGGGTGGTGGCCCTGGCCGTCCAGCGCGTCGATCGCCTTGGACAGCGCCAGCGCGCTGGGTTGCAGCTCCAGCGGCACGGTCACGTCGGCGTCGGGCGGGCCGGCACTGGCTTCGGCCAGCCACAGGCCGTCATCGCGCTGGCGCGTGGTGCCCAGGTGCACCCGCAACCCGCCGGCGCAGCGCACCCGCAGGATGCCGGGCTGTTCGGCGTCCACCTCCAGCAGATGGGCGAGCACGCCCACCGAATCGAGCATGGTCTTGCCGCTGCCGGCGCCGCGCAGCTCGGCGCCCTGGCGGATGCGCACCACGGCAAACGGCGTGCGTGTGCGCATGCAGTGGCTGACCAGGTCGAGGTATCGGGCCTCGAACACCTTCAGCGGCAACAGGCCACCTGGGAACAGCACCGTGCCCAGCGGGAACAGGGGCAGGTCCTGCCAGGGGCCAGTGGCGGCCGCGGACGGGGCGGCGGCGCTCAATCGCCGTCCACCAGTTCACGGTGGCGCACCACCGTGGCGCCATGGTCGGCAAAGCGCCGGCCCAGCTGCTCGACCATGTAGACCGACCGGTGCTGACCGCCGGTGCAGCCGATCGCCACCGTGACATAACCGCGCTGGTCGGTGGCCAGCGCCGGCAGCCAGCGGCGCATGAAGCCCTCGATCTGCTGCAGCATCTCGGCGGCCTCGGGCTGGCCGGCCAGAAACTGCGCCACTGGGGCGTCGCGGCCGGTCAGCGGGCGCAGCTCGCGCACGTAATACGGGTTGGGCAGCACCCGCACGTCGAACACATAGTCGGCGTCCAGCGGCACGCCGTATTTGAAGGCGAAGCTCTCGAACACCAGCGTCAGACGGTTGGTGGACGCCGAGACCAGGTCCCGCACATGGCTGCGCAGCCCGGCCGGGCGCAGGGTGCTGGTGTCGATGATGGTGGACACCTCGCGCAGCTCGGCCAGCATCAGGCGTTCGAGCTCGATGGCCTCGATCAGGGCATGCTGGCCACTGCCGTTGGCTTCGGGGTGGCTCAGCGGGTGCGGGCGGCGGGTTTCGGAGAAGCGCCGCACCAGGGTGTCGGTGCTGGCGTCGAGGAACAGCGGCCGGATGGTCACGCCTTCGCCGCGCAGTTGCTCGATCACCGGCACCAGCACCGGCAGCGAGCGGGCCGTGCGCACATCCACCGCGATGGCCACGCGCTGGGTGTAGCGCGGGTGGCTCAGCGCCATGTACTCGCGCAGCAGCTCGGGTGGCAGGTTGTCGACGCAGAAGTAGCCGGCGTCCTCCAGCGCATGCAGCGCCACCGACTTGCCCGAGCCCGAGATGCCGGTGATCAGCACCAGCTCGCGCACGGCGGCGTTGGGGTTGGTGGTGGTTGTCATGCCTTGCTGCGGCGCCGGGCCGGTGCGGTGGGGGTGGTTCTGGGGTTGGGGCTGGGGCTGGGGCTGGCTGGCGCCGCGCCCGGCGCTGCCTGCTGCAGCATGGCCTGGGCATGGGCCAGGCTGGTGCCGCCCAGGCGTTCACCACCCAGCATGCGGGCCACTTCGGCCACCCGCGCCGCGCCGCCGACCGGCGCCACGGTGCTGGTGGTGGCGCCACCGGCGCCCAGCGCCTTGCTGACCAGGTAATGGTGGTCGGCACATGCCGCCACCTGGGCCAGGTGGGTGACGGCCAGCACCTGGCGCTGGCGCCCCAGCTGCTTCATCAGCGCGCCCACGGTGTCGCCCACCGCGCCGCCGATGCCGGCGTCGATCTCGTCGAAGATCAGCGTGCCGGCACCATCGCTGGCCGCCTGGGCGGTGGTGACGGCAATCGCCAGCGCCAGGCGCGACAGTTCGCCGCCCGAGGCCACCTTGGCCAGCGGCCGTGGCGTGCTGCCGGCATGGCCGGCGACGAGCAGTTCCACCGTCTCCAGGCCCTGGCTCTGGGGCGCGGCCAGGGGCTGCAGGGCCACGTCGAACCGACCGCCGGCCATGCCCAGGCCTTGCATGGCCTGCGTGACCTGCGCCGCCAGCGGGACGGCGGCCCTGGCGCGGGCGGCGCTGATGCGGCGCGCCTCGGCCAGGTGCAGGCGGTCAGCGTCGGCCAGCGCGGCAACGAGCGCGGCGGTATCGGTGGCGGCGTCCAGTGCGGCCAGTTCGGCGCGCCACTGCGCCAGCAGCGCTGGCAGCTCGGCGGGCGGGCGGCGGTAGCGGCGGGCCAGGCCCATCCAGGCGGCCATGCGTTCATCCAGCTCAGCCAGGCGGCGCG